>CAZFEH010000033.1:0-21698 GCA_964517615.1 uncultured Demequinaceae bacterium | reverse complement strand
GTGGGACCGCAGCACGCCTGGCTGTCGAGCATCGGCCGCGCGGAGTATCGTCCCGTGACCGACGCCGCCGCGATGGAGGCGTTCGCCCTGCTCAGCCGCACCGAGGGGATTCTGCCCGCGATCGAGTCCGCCCATGCACTCGCCGGGGCCATCGAGGTGGGGCGCGAGCTTGGGCCCGATGCGACGTTGCTCGTGACGCTGTCCGGTCGCGGAGACAAGGACGTGGAACAGGCCGCCCGGTGGTTCGGCCTGCTGGAGGAGGAGCGGTGAGCGCGGTCGCCACGCGGCTTGATGCGGCGAAGGCCGAGGGGCGTGCGGCCCTCATCGGGTATCTGCCCGCGGGCTATCCCACGGTCACGGGCTCATGCCGAGCCATCGAGGCGATGGTGGGAGCCGGCGCCGACATCGTGGAGGTGGGTGTCGCCTACTCGGACCCCGTGCTCGACGGCCCGGTGATCCAGCAGGCCACCGAGGCGGCGCTGCGTGCCGGGGCGAGGGTGCGTGACACCTTCGCCGCCGTGCGCGCCAGCGTGGATGCCGGGGCACCGGCTCTCGTCATGAGCTACTACAACCTCCTGCTGCAATACGGCCTGGAGCGCTTCGCCGACGACCTGGCTGGCGCAGGCGGCTCCGGCGTGATCCTTCCCGATCTCACCCCCGACATCGCCGACGACTGGCTCGCCATCGCCGCCGCACGGGACCTGGAATCGACGTTCCTGGTGGCCCCCAGTTCCACCCAGGAGCGCATCCACATGACCGTCGAGCACACCACGGGCTTCGTGTACGCCGCGTCGCTCATGGGGGTCACGGGAGTGCGCGCCACGGTGGGGGAGCAGGCGGAGCGGCTGGTGCGGGACACCCGCGCCGCGGGCGCCCGGCACGTGTGCGTGGGTCTGGGCGTGTCCACCGCGCAGCAGGCCGCCGACGTCGCGCGCTACGCCGACGGCGTGATCGTGGGCTCGGCCCTGGTCCGCACCCTCATGGACCAGCCGGACGAGGCCGCGGCGCTGGCGGCGCTGCGTGCCACGACGGCGGAACTCGCCGCAGGGGTGCGCGGCGTGGCATGATGGCCTACGCCATGAACGGAATCCTTGTTCCCGTCACCATCCCCAGCCCTCCCGAGGACTGGCAGGTTCCGCTCACCATCGGACCGTTCTCCATTCACACGTATGCCCTCGTGATTCTGGTGGGCATCGGCGTGGCCGTATGGCTGACCATGCGCCGCTGGCGGGAGCGGGGCGGTGACCGCGAGGCGGTGGCCGATGTCGCGGTATGGGCCATCCCCTTCGGCATCATCGGCGGCAGGCTCTACCACGTCATCTCAACCCCGGGACCGTATTTCGGCCCCGGCGGCAACCCCGCGGCCGCGTGGCGCATCTGGGAGGGCGGCCTTGGGATCTGGGGCGCTGTGGCGCTGGGTGCGTTCGGTGCCTACATCGGCTGCCGCAGGGCAGGGTTGTCCTTCACGGCGTTCATGGACTCGGCCGCGCCGGCGGTGCTCATCGCCCAGGCCATCGGCAGGCTCGGCAACTACGTCAATCAGGAGCTCTTCGGTGCACCCACCGACCTGCCCTGGGGACTGCATGTGGACCCGCAGTTCCGGCCCACAGGCTATGAGCACTTCGAGTACTTCCACCCCACCTTTCTGTATGAGTTGATCTGGAACCTTCTGGGTGCCGCCGTGATCATCTACCTGGATCGTCGCCTCCGGCTGTGGGGCGGGCGGGTGTTCTGGCTGTATGTCATGGTCTACACCGCCGGGCGTCTGTGGATCGAGAATGTGCGCATCGACACCGCCGTCCACCTTGGCCCGTTCCGCATCAACGTGTGGGTGTCCATCGTGGTGCTCGTGGGTTCCGCGGCGATGTTCTGGTGGCTCGGACGGCGCCAGCGCGCCGCGGGGCAGGCGCCCGCGCGGGACACGCTCGCGGCCGTCGCCGTCGAATACATCGATGACGATGACGCACCCGATCAGGAGCAGGCGGACGCCGCCGATGCGGTCGAGACGGACACCGAGGCCAAGGCCACGGCCCCCGAGCCCTAAGCCCCGGGTTACCGGTGACGTGGGACAGTGGGATAGATTGTTGACCCCCAAAGCGGAACCGGGACGACGAAGCCCACAATGCGAGATCTATGGCTTCGGTGTGTGCCGAGCCGGAAAGAGGTGTGATGGTCGCCAGCGACTCTCACCAGCCCCCATCGGGGCTCTACAACTCCGCATATGAGCACGACTCGTGCGGTGTGGCCTTTATTGCCACCATGAGGGGTAGCGCGGGGCGCGACATCATCGATCTGGCGCTGACGGCGCTGAAGAACCTGGAGCACCGCGGCGCCGTGGGCGCCGAGACAGAGACCGGTGACGGCGCCGGCATTCTCACGCAGATCCCCGACGCGTTCCTGCGGGACGTCGTGGACTTCGACCTTCCGCCCGTGGGCGACTACGCCGTGGGCATCGCCTTCTTGGAGCCCGGCCATGAGGCCGCCCAGATCGCCGCCTTCGAGGCCGCCGCGCGCGCCGAGGGCGTGCGCGTGCTGGGTTGGCGCGACGTTCCCGCAGACGGCACCTCACTGGGCCCCTCCGCGCGCGCCGCCATGCCCGCCTTCCGTCAGGTCTTCGTCAGCGCCGAGGGCGCCAGCGGCATCGGACTCGACCGCCGCGTCTACCGTGTGCGCAAGCGCTCCGAGAACTCCGGCGGCCCGTTCTTCGCCTCCCTGTCCGCGCGCACGCTGACCTACAAGGGCATGCTGACCACCTACCAGTTGGAGCAGGTCTTCCCCGACCTGCTGCACCCGCTGTATGCCTCCGAGCTGGCCCTGGTGCACTCGCGCTTCTCCACCAACACCTTCCCCTCGTGGCCGCTGGCGCAGCCGCTGCGGCTCGTGGCCCACAACGGCGAGATCAACACCGTGCGCGGCAACCGCAACTGGATGGCGGCACGTGAGGGCACCCTGTCCTCCGAGCTGCTCGGCTCGATGGAGGAGCTGCTGCCCGTCTGTTCGAGCTCCGCCTCGGACACCGCCTCCTTTGACGAGGTGCTCGAGTTGTTGCACCTGGGCGGACGGTCTTTGCCCCACGCCGTCCTGATGATGATTCCGGAGGCCTGGCAGCGCAACGAGGAGATGGATCCCGCGCGCCGGGCCTTTTATTCTTTCCACTCGACGTTGATGGAGCCGTGGGATGGGCCGGCGTCGCTGACCTTCACCGACGGCACCGTGATCGGCTCGGTCCTGGACCGCAACGGCCTGCGTCCCGGGCGCTACTGGGTGACCGACGAGGGCCTGGTCATCATGGGTTCCGAGGCGGGAGTGCTCGACATCGACCCCGCGACGGTGGTGCGCAAGGGACGCCTCCAGCCCGGCAGGATGCTTCTCGTGGACACCGCGGCGGGCCGTATCGTCGAGGACGCGGAGATCAAGAGCCAGCTCGCCGCCGAGAAGCCGTATCAGGAGTGGATGGACAAGCACGCCGTGCGGTTGTCCGACCTGCCCGAGCGCGAGCACATCGTTCACTCCTCGGCCTCCGTCAACCGCCGTCAGCGCACCTTCGGATACACGGAGGAGGAGCTCAAGATCCTCCTGACGCCGATGGCCACGAACGGCGCAGAACCGCTGGGAGCCATGGGCTCAGACACGCCGGTCGCCGTGCTCTCGGCCCGGCCGCGATTGTTGTTCGACTACTTCACCCAGATGTTCGCCCAGGTGACCAACCCGCCGCTGGACGCGATCCGCGAGGAACTGGTCACGGCCATCGGCGGCGCGATCGGGCCCGAGCCGAACATCCTGTCGGACACGCCGCTGCATGCGCGCAAGCTGCTGCTCGACTTCCCGGTGATCGACAACGACGAACTGGCCAAGATCATCAACGTCGCCGCCGACCCTTCACTCAAGGAGGTCTTCTCCGCGCGGGTGATCCAGGGGCTCTTCGCCGTGGGCGAGGGCGGCTTCGGCCTGGACAGGCGCCTGGAGGAGATCTTCAGCGAGGTTGACACCGCCATCGACGAGGGCGTGAGTTTTCTGGTGCTGTCCGACCGTGACTCGGACGCGCATCGGGCCCCCATCCCCTCGCTGCTGCTGCTCAGCGCCGTCCATCAGCACCTGATCCGCAAGCACACCAGGACCAAGGTGTCGCTCGTGGTGGCCGCGGGCGACGTGCGCGAGGTCCACCACGTGGCGCTCCTGATCGGTTATGGCGCCGCGGCGGTCAACCCCTACCTTGCGATGGAGTCCGTTGAGGAGCTCGCCAAGTCGGGAATGCTCGGCGACGTGGCGCCGGACAAGGCGGTGCGCAACCTCATCAAGGCACTGGGCAAGGGGGTGCTCAAGGTGATGTCCAAGATGGGCATCTCCACGATCGCGTCGTACCGCGGTGCCCAGGTGTTCGAGGCCATCGGCCTGTCGCGTGCGCTCGTGGACCGCCACTTCACGGGAACACCCAGCCAGGTGGACGGCGTGGGTCTCGATGTGATCGCGCAGGAGGTGGCATTGCGCCACCGCGATGCCTATCCGCGGTCCGGCGGCAAGCCGGCCCACCAGCGCCTGCGCATGGGCGGCGAGTATCAGTGGAGGCGCGACGGCGAACTGCACCTGTTCAACCCGGAGACGGTGTTCACGCTGCAGCATTCGACGCGCACGCGCCAGTACGAGGTGTTCAAGAAGTACACCGACCTCGTGGACAACCAGGCCAAGAACCTCATGACGCTGCGTGGCCTGCTGGAGTTCGACACGAGCCGCAAGCCGGTGCCGATCGAGGAAGTGGAGCACGTCTCGCAGATCGTGAAGCGCTTCTCGACCGGAGCGATGTCGTACGGCTCGATCTCCCAGGAGGCGCACGAGACCCTTGCCGTCGCGATGAACCGCCTGGGCGCGAAGTCCAACACCGGCGAAGGTGGCGAGGCTCCCGAGCGCCTGCACGACCCCGAGCGCCGCAGTGCGATCAAGCAGGTGGCCTCGGGTCGCTTCGGCGTGACGACCGAGGACCTGGTCAACGCCGACGACCTCCAGATCAAGCTGGCGCAGGGCGCGAAGCCGGGGGAGGGCGGCCAGCTTCCCGGACCCAAGGTGTACCCGTGGGTGGCCAAGACACGACACTCCACCCCGGGCGTGGGCCTCATCTCGCCTCCGCCGCACCACGACATCTACTCGATCGAGGATCTCAAGCAGCTGATTCACGATCTCAAGAACGCCAACCCGCAGGCCCGGATCCACACCAAGCTGGTGTCCGAGGTGGGCGTGGGCACCATCGCCGCTGGCGTGGTCAAGTGCAAGTCCGATGTCGTGCTCATCTCGGGTCACGACGGCGGCACCGGGGCCTCGCCCCTGACCTCGCTCAAGCACGCTGGTGCGCCGTGGGAGATCGGCCTGGCCGACACCCAGCAGACGCTCGTGGCCAATGGCCTGCGCGACCGCGTGGTGGTGCAGGTGGACGGTCAGCTCAAGACCGGCCGTGACGTGGTGATCGCGGCGCTCCTGGGCGCCGAGGAGTTCGGCTTCGCCACCGCACCCCTGGTGGTGTCCGGCTGCATCATGATGCGCGTGTGCCACCTTGACACCTGCCCCGTGGGCGTGGCCACCCAGAACCCCGAACTGCGGGCTCGCTTCAGCGGCAAGCCCGAGTTCGTCGAGACCTTCTTCCTGTTCCTGGCTCAGCAGGTGCGGGAACTGCTCGCCTCGCTGGGCTTCCGCTCCATCGAGGAGGCGGTGGGCCATGTCGAGGTCCTGCGTGTCAAGCAGGCGGTGAAGCACTGGAAGACCCAAGGCCTCGACCTGGAGCCCGTGCTGAGCGCACCGACCCCTGGGGCGGCACTGCACCAGTCCACGCTTCAGGACCACGGGCTGGACGAGGCACTCGACAACGATCTGATCCGGCAGGCGGAGCCCGCCCTGGAGCGCGGCGAGCCCGTGACGATCGCGGGCACGGTGCGCAACGTCAACCGCACGGTCGGCACTATGCTCGGCTACGAGGTCACTCGTCGCTACCGGGGCGCGGGTCTGGCCGACGGCACCATCGATGTGACACTCACCGGGACGGGAGGGCAGTCCTTCGGCGCCTTCGTCCCGCGCGGCATCACGCTGCGCCTGCTGGGAGACGCCAACGACTACGTCGCCAAGGGCCTGTCCGGTGGGCGCGTCATCATTCGCCCCGACCGCGCGGCGATGCTTGATGACTCACAGGATGTGATCGCGGGCAACGTCATCGGATACGGGGCCACGAGCGGAGAGATCTTCTTGCGCGGCCAGGTGGGCGAACGCTTCCTGGTGCGCAACTCCGGAGCCACGGCCGTGGTCGAGGGTGTGGGCGACCATGCGCTCGAATACATGACCGGTGGCACCGCGCTCATCCTGGGCCGGGTGGGACGCAACCTGGGTGCGGGCATGTCCGGCGGCACGGCTTATGTGCTGGACCTGCGTCTGTCGCGCATGAACCCCGATGCCCTCGCGGCGGGCGAGCTGACCCTCAACCCGCTCGATGCCGAGGACACGGTGATTGTGCGCACCCTGCTCGAACGGCATCTGGAGTACACGGAGTCGCCTCAGGCACGGGAGCTGCTCGCGGATTGGCCCGAGGCGGCCAAGCGGATCACGCGGGTGCTGCCCGCTCAGTTCGCGCGGGTGCGTGAGGAACTTGCCCGACTCGACACGAGCGGCACCGATCTCACGGCACCGGGTGCCTGGGCCGAGTTCTTGGAGGTGACCGGTGGCTGATCCCCGTGGATTCCTTGAGGTGCGTCAGCGCGAGGTTCCCGCCTACCGGCCCGTGCCGGTGCGGCTGCTCGACTGGGCAGAGGTCAAGGACGAGCTGAGTGTGGATTCGGCGGTGCTGCGGCGCCAGGCGGGCCGATGCATGGACTGCGGCATTCCGTTCTGTCACCAGGGTTGCCCGCTGGGCAACATCATCCCCGAGTGGAACGACCTCACCTGGCGTGGTCGCTGGGACGAGGCCATCGACCGCCTGCACCTGACCAACAACTTCCCCGAGTTCACCGGCCGCATCTGCCCCGCACCATGCGAGAGCGCCTGCGTGCTGGGCATCAACCAGCCTGCGGTGACCATCAAGAACATCGAGGTCTCGATCATCGACGAGGCATTCGACCGCGGCCTGGTGGTGCCGCTGCCGTCGCAGCGTCACACCGGCAGGACCGTAGCAGTGGTCGGATCGGGACCGGCGGGACTTGCGGCCGCCCAACAGCTCGCGAGGGCGGGGCACACTGTTGCTGTGTACGAACGCGCCGATGCCCTGGGTGGCCTGCTGCGCTACGGCGTGCCTGCGTTCAAGATGGAGAAGCACCACATCGACCGCCGCATCGAGCAGATGGCGGCCGAGGGAGTGGTGTTCCGCACCGGGATCGAGATCGGGCGCGACATCGCCTGGGACCACCTGCATGCGCGCTACGACGCGGTGCTCATCGCGACCGGTTCGACCGTGCCGCGCGATCTGCCCTTGCCTGGACGCCACATGAAGGGCATCCACTACGCGATGCAGTACCTCACCCATGGCAACAAGCAGGCGGAGGGCGTTGAGCCGCCTGAGGCGTTCAACGCGCGCGGCAAGCACGTCATCATCATCGGCGGTGGCGACACGGGTTCCGACTGCCTCGGTACCGCCCTGCGTCAGGGTGCCGCGTCGGTGACGACCCTCGCCATCGGCGTGCAGCCTCCCGCCGAACGGGACGCCAAGAGCCAGCCGTGGCCCACCCACCCGCTCCTGTTCGAGGTGTCCTCGTCCCACGCCGAAGGTGGCGAGAGGTCCTTCCTGGCCTCCACCGTCGAGTTCCTGGGCGACGAGGACTTCCAGGTCAACGCGCTGCGGGTCGCGACCACCGAGGTCATGCCCAACGGCATGCGCGGGCCCGCTCCGGGCACCGAGCGGGAGATTCCCGCGGACATGGTGCTGCTCGCGATGGGGTTCACCGGCCCTGAATCGGACCTGGTGCACCAGCAGTTGGGCCTGGGGCTCGATCCCCGGGGTGCTTTTGCCCGGGATGACCGCTTCGCGACTGCCGAGCCGGGCGTGTTCGTGGCAGGAGATGCCGGGCGGGGCCAATCTCTCGTAGTGTGGGCCATTGCGGAGGGCCGAGCGGCCGCCGCGGCCATCGATGAATATCTGACCGGCAGCACGGAGTTGCCATCACCCATCACGGCGCGCACGGTAGCGCTCCGTGCCTAACCCCCTCAGTAAGTTGGAGAACATGCGCAACGCCAAGATTGTCTGCACCATCGGACCGGCCACCGAGTCGATCGAGCAGATGAGGAAGCTGGTGGCCGCCGGTATGGACGTGGCCCGCCTGAACCGCAGCCACGGCGACTACTCGGTTCACGAGGCGGTATACAACAACGTGCGCCAGGCGGCGCAGGAGTCGGGTCGCAACGTGGCCGTGCTGGTGGACCTCCAGGGTCCCAAGATCCGTCTGGGTCGTTTTGCCGACGGCCCCCACGACCTGGCCGAGGGTGACACCTTCACCATCACGACGCGTGACATCGAGGGCACCAAGGAGATCTGCTCCACGACGTTCAAGGGCCTGCCCGGCGACTGCAAGCCCGGCGACCCGCTGCTGATCGACGATGGCAAGGTGCGCCTCGAGGTGGTCTCCGTGACCGAGACCGATGTGGTGACGCGGGTCGTCGTGGCCGGTCCCGTCTCCAACAACAAGGGCATCAACCTTCCGGGCGTGGCCGTGTCGGTGCCTGCGCTGAGCGAGAAGGACCAGGAAGACCTGCGCTGGGCCATCAAGCTGGGCGCCGACTACATCGCCCTGTCCTTTGTGCGCTCCGCCCAGGACTACGAGGACTGCGCCCGCATCATGGCGGAGGAGGGTCGCATCCTGCCCGTCATCGCCAAGGTGGAGAAGCCGCAGGCGGTGGACAACCTCGAGGAGATCGTGAGCGCCTTCGACGGCATCATGGTGGCTCGTGGCGACCTGGGCGTCGAACTGCCGCTGGAGGAGGTGCCGCTGGTCCAGAAGCGTGCCATCGAGTTGGCCCGCTCCCAGGCCAAGCCGGTCATCGTCGCCACCCAGGTGCTCGAGTCGATGACGCACGCCCCCGTGCCCACGCGCGCCGAGACGTCGGACTGCGCCAACGCCATTCTGGACGGCACGGACGCGGTCATGCTGTCGGGTGAGACGTCGGTGGGTGATTATCCGATCGTGACCGTCGAGACGATGGCGCGCATCATCAAGAACACCGAGGAGAAGGGCCGGCACCGCATCGCGCCTTACCTGGCCAGCCCCAAGACGCGCAGCGGTGCGGTGACGCTTGCGGCTGCCGAGATGGCCGAGACGCTGGATGTGAAGTACATCGTGACCTTCACCCAGTCGGGTGACTCCGCTCAGCGCATGTCGCGCCTGCGTCCGGAGACGCCCATGATCGCCTTCACCCCCGATCCCGCGACGCAGAAGCGTCTCGCGCTCAGCTGGGGCGTGGAGACCGAGTTGGTTCCCGCAGTGGTCGACACCGACGAGATGGTGCGCCTCGTGGATGCACGCCTCAAGGAGACTGGCCGGGCGACGGGCGGTGACTACGTGGTGGTGGTGTGCGGCACGCCGGTGGGACAGCCCGGCACGACCAACACGATCTTCGTGCACAAGGTGGGTCAGGTCTAGGGACCGCGCCTGCAGTGAGCCTCGATGCGCCCGGGTCAACCCGGGCGCATCGCTGTGTACGGGCCCCGCCACCGCCCCCACTCCACCGCCGTGTACGGCCCACTCGCTGCCGTGCACCATCCACCCCCACCCCACCGCCGTTTTCTGCGAATCCGCAGAGAACAGCAGGATCGGGGCCCTACTTCAACCGTTTTCTGCGGATTCGCACAAAACGGAGGGGGGCAGTCCTAGGGTTCACGGAGGGGGTCAGTCCTGGGAATCTCCGGATCGCAGCGCCTCCCAGTCACGCGGACCCAGGTCGGGGATGGCGCGATCGTAGGCGGTGCCGAAGAGGGGCGAGGAGATGAGGAAGTCCGCCGTGGCGACATTGCAGGCCATGGGGATGTTCCACACCGCGCCCAGGCGCAGCAGTGCCTTGACGTCGGGGTCGTGGGGCTGCGGCTCCCGCGGGTCCCAGAAGAACACGAGCATGTCGACGATGCCCTCGGCGATCTTGGCGCCGATCTGCTGGTCTCCGCCCACCGGCCCCGACAGGAAGCGGTGCACGTGCAGACCCAGCTCGAACTCGAGCATGGTCCCTGTGGTTCCGGTGGCGTAGAGCCGATGTCCGGCCAGCGTGCCCTTGTTGAAGCTGGCCCATTCCAACAGTTCGGTCTTCTTGTTGTCATGCGCGACCAGCGCGATGTCGCGGACGATGGTGGTCATGGTTTGGCCTCCTCCCAATGGGGCATGCGCCCTGAGGGAAGTGTGGCACAGGCGTGTTGCGGGCGTGAGAAGGTGGCCTCCCAGAGGAGGTTCAGGTGGCGATGAGAGATCGCCGCTAGGCGCCATCCGCATTTTTGGTCCCACAGGACGCACGGTGGCTCGAGATCTCGCATTTTCTGTCCCCAAGGGGCGCCTGGTGGCCGCTTGGGGACGCGTGCGAGCAGTCATCGTGCTCGGATCAACCGGTGGTGCCCCGAGTGGGATTCGAACCCACACTGGTACGGGTTTGAGCCGTATGCCTCTGCCAGTTGGGCTATCGGGGCGCGGATACTAGGCTAGCGGTTGTGACAGCAACTGATGCACAGACACCTGAGACCGGACCCAAGCGTCGCCGTGCCGTGGTGGTCGAAGACGAGGCCCTGATCCGCATGGACATCGTCGAGACCCTGCGTGAGGGCGGCTATGAGGTGGTGGGGGAGGGCGGCAACGGTGAAGAGGCCGTGACGCTCGCCGCCGAGCACAAGCCCGATGTGGTGGTGATGGACGTCAAAATGCCCGTCATGGACGGCATCACCGCGGCCGAGCTCATCGCCAAAGACCGGCTCGCGCCGGTGGTGCTGCTCACCGCGTTCTCGCAGACGGAACTGGTGGAGCGGGCCCGAGACGCGGGGGCGATGGCCTACGTGGTCAAGCCCTTCACCCCCGCCGACCTGCTGCCGGCGGTGGAGATCGCCGCCTCCCGGTATGCGGAGATCAAGGCCCTGGAGGCGGAGATCGCGGACATCAACGAACGCATGGACACGCGCAAGAAGGTCGAGCGCGCCAAGGGGTTGTTGATGGAGAAGATGCGCCTCAACGAGCCCGAGTCCTTCCGCTGGATCCAGAAGACTTCCATGGATCGTCGGCTCACGATGCGTGAGGTGGCGGAGGCCGTCATCGACCAGATGGGCGACAAGGACTGAGCGGGCTCCATACGGCCTCGTGCTCCGGCATTGCCGGGCCAAAGGTCACGAAATCGTGATCACAAAGACTCCCACGCGTAACGAATCGCTTGTAGCGTGTCCATAACGCTCAGGGGAAAGTCCCCTGCGTGCAATGTTGGCTATGCCTAGCCGACGTGGAGGGAAGTAACTATGGCACGATGGAATTCCATCGCTCGCGGCACTGCACTCGGTGCGATCGCCGCCCTGGCTCTGACCGCCTGCGCGTCCAACGATTCTCCCGGATCGACCGACGCCCCCGCGGGTGACGGCCTGCTCATCGGTTCGCTGCTGCCCGTGACGGGCTCGCTGGCCTTCCTGGGCCCGCCGGAGATCGCCGGTGTGGACCTCGCGATCAAGGAGATCAACGACGCCGGTGGCGTGAACGGTGCGCCGGTGCGCGTGCTGCACACGGACTCGTCCGACACCAAGAGCCCGCAGATCACCTCGCAGTCCGCCTCGCAGCTCATCAACGCGGGAGCGAGCGCCATCATCGGTGCCGCCTCCTCCTCGGTGACGCTCAACGTGATCGACGACATCGTGGCCGCAGAGCGCGTCATGGTGTCGCCTGCCAACACGGCGACGGTGCTGTCGGGCTACTCCGAGTTCTACTTCCGTACCGCCCCGCCGGACTCGGTGCAGGGCGCCGCCCTTGCGGACGTCATCATCGGTGACGGTGTGCAGAACCTCGGCCTGCTGGTCTTCGAAGACGACTACGGCACGGGTCTGCGCGATGTGATCGTCGAGGCCGTTGGCGCCGCGGGTGTCAACGTGGTCTACGGTGCCACCGAGACCTTCGACCCCGACGCCTCCAACTTTGCCGCCGAGGTGCAGGCCGTGACGGCCGCCAACCCCGACGCCATCGTGGTCATCGCCTTCGACCAGACCAAGCAGATTCTGCCTGAGCTGATCGCGACCGGCTTCCCCGGTGACAAGCTGTACTTCACCGACGGCAACACCTCGGACTTCTCCGAGGACCTGCCCGCGGGTGCCATCGAGGGCTCGAAGGGAACCATCCCGGGTGCGAACCCCACGGATGACTTCCGTGCGCTGCTCAACAGCGTGGCCGCTGAGCCCCTGACGGACTACTCCTACGGTGCCGAGGCGTACGACGCCACCATCCTCGCGGCGCTGGCCGCCGTGCGCGGTGGCGCCAACGATGGCAAGACCATTGCCGCCAACATGGCAGCGGTCTCCGGCGCGAACGGTGGCACCGAGTGCACCGGCTTCAAGGAGTGCGCCGACCTCCTCATCGCAGGCGAGGACATCGTCTACCAGTCGGTGTCGGGTGTGGGTCCGTTCAACTCGGACAACGACCCCTCCAGCGCCTGGGTGGGTGTGTTCAAGTTCGACGGTGACAACCGTCCCAACTGGGTCTCTGCCGCTTACGGCGAGGTCTAGACACACGCAGTAGTCACAGCAAGGGCCCCCGGAGTGATCCGGGGGCCCTTGCTGTGTGCTGAGCAGTTTGCAGGCTACAGAGAGGGCAGGCCACTTCCCATCCGCACAGAATGGTCAAAGTTCAGGCGAACTTTCACTGTTTTCTGCGGATCCGCAGAAAACGGCGGGCGGCGGGCGGGGGCGAGGGGGAGGGCCAGGGGGAGGGGGAGGGCGAGGGGGAGGGGGCGGACTGTCCCTGGGAATGAATCGGCTAGGCGCCGAGCGTGCCCAGGTACAGTTCGATGACCTTGGGGTCCTTGAGCAGTTCCTGGCCGGTGGCCGTGTAGGCCGACGTGCCCTGGTCCAGCACGTAGCCGCGGTCACAGATCTGCAGGCAGCGGCGAGCGTTCTGCTCCACCATGATGACCGTGACGCCCGTGCGGTTGATATCGCGCGTGCGCACGAACGTCTCGTCCTGGCGTGCCGGCGACAGGCCGGCCGAGGGCTCGTCCAGGAGCAGCACCTGGGGATCCATCATCAGCGCGCGGGCCATCGCGACCATCTGCCGTTCACCGCCGGACAGCGAGCCAGCGCGCTGGCTGCGTCGGTCGGCGAGCACGGGAAACAGGTCGAAGACCCTGGTTCTGCGCTCCTTGAGCAGCTTGTGATGCTGATAGACGCCCATCTCGAGGTTCTCCTCGATGGTCAACGAGGGGAAGACGTTGTTGGTCTGCGGCACAAAGCCGATGCCGCGCGTCACGAGCTCGTCAGCGCGCATCCCGGTGATGTTCTCGCCGTTGAAGGTAACGGATCCCTCGCGAATGGGCACGAGGCCGAAGAGCGCCTTGAGGAAGGTGGACTTTCCGGCGCCGTTGGGGCCGATGATGCCGATCAGCTCGCCCTGGCGCACCGTCATGGAGCAGCCATTGAGAATGTCGATTCCCGGAAGGTAGCCGGCACGGACCTCGTCCGCGACAAGGGTGATGGGGGCATCGGACACGGCACTCACTGGCGCTCCTCGAACAGGTCGGTGTCATGGTGCGCACCCAGATAGGCATCCTGAACCGCGGGGTCGGCCATGACGGTCTGGGGGTCGCCCTCGGCGATGATCCGGCCTTCAGCCATGACCACCACCCAGTTGGAGATGCGGCGCACCATGTGCATGTCATGCTCCACGAACAGCACCGTCACCCCCTCGTCGCGCAGAGCGACGATGTGGTCCAGCAGGGACTCGGTGAGCGCAGGGTTGACGCCCGCCATCGGCTCGTCGAGCATGACGATCTCGGGGTCCGACATGAGCGCCCTCGCCATCTCGAGCAGCTTGCGCTGGCCTCCCGAGAGTTCGCCGGCGTAGTCATCCTTCTTCGTGTCGAGCTTGAAGCGGGCGAGCAGTTCCTCGGCCTTGGCCGTGATGGCCGCCTCCTGCGCCCTCCACAGGGGAGGGAAGAGGGCGACAAAGAAGTTCTCGCCTGTCTGCTGCGCCGCACCCAGACGCATGTTCTCCATGACCGTCATGCGTTCGAGCGCCTTGGTCAACTGGAACGTGCGCACCATGCCTGCCCGGGCCACCTGAGCGGGGGATCGGCTCTGGAGGGAGTCTCCGTTGAAGAACCACTCGCCCTCTTGGGGCCGGTCGAATCCGGTGAGCAGGTTGAAGAGGGTGGACTTGCCCGCGCCGTTGGGGCCGATGAGTGCGGTGATCGCCCCGCGCTGGATCTCGACGTGTTCGACATTCACCGCCGTCAGGCCGCCGAAGCGGCGCCGGATGTGGCTGGCGGTGATGATCGGGTCCTTCTTGGGGGCACCAGGCCGGTGGGGCACCCCGGTGAAGAGGTCCGCCGCGGCCAAGGGGATCAACTCAGCCATTGATGACCAACTCCCTTCGATTGCCCAGAATGCCTTGTGGTCTGAAGATCACCAGGAGCATGAGGGTGACGCCCACGAGCACGAGCGAGAACGGCTCGCGTTCGGTGACCGACATGAGGGAACTCGGGATGAGCCAGGCGCCGAGGCCACGGACCGTGACCAGGGCGAACCAGAACAGAATGGAGCCGAGCACGGGACCGAAGATCGTGGCCGCACCACCCAGCAGCAGCAGCGTCCACACCCAGAAGGTCGTGGGACGGCCCATCGAATCCGGCTGCACGGCATTGGCCAAGGCCCACAGCACGCCGCCCAAGGCGCCGACCACACCGCCGAGGATGAGCGCCTGCATCTTGTAGGCGTAGACGTTCTTGCCGAGGGAGCGCACCGCGTCCTCGTCCTCACGGATGCCCTTGAGCACCCGCCCCCAGGGAGACTTCGACAGGCGCCAGTACAGCAGCAGGAAGATGCCGACGACCGTCCACGAGACCAGCACGAGCCACCATGACGACGACCGCGTGCCGTGCATGGTGAAGGGGCCGATGGTGACGAGCCGATCGGGGAAGGGCGAGAGGGCCTCGAAGGGTCCCTTGAAGTCGGAGCCGCGGATGCCGGTGGAGCCTCCGGTGAGGTCCTTGAACACCTGGGATCTGCCGAGGAAGCGCACGAACTCCGAGGCGGCGATGGTGACGATCGCCAGATAGTCGCCGCGCAGTTTCAGTGTGGGCCAGCCGAGGATGAAGCCGAACACGACGGAGCACACGACGGCCATGACCAGTCCCAGCCACATGTTGCCGGTTTCGCGTACGGTGATGGCGTAGCCGTACATGCCCAGCAGCATGAAGCCGGCGTGGCCCATGTTGAGCAGGCCTGTGAGGCCGAAGTGGATGTTGAGGCCGATTGCGGCGAGCGCGAAGGCGGCCGTGGTGGGGGCGAAGATCTCGCGGCCACCCGCATTGAGAATGCTGAGGAGCTCATCCATGACTAGCCCACCCTTTCCGCACGGCCGAGGATGCCTTGTGGTCTGAACAGCAGCACCCCGATGAGGATGACGAGCGCCGTCGCCACCTTGAGATCGGGGGCCAGGAACAGCGAGGACATCTCCGTCACGATGCCGATCACGAGCGAACCGACGAGCGCGCCGAAGGCATGCCCCAGGCCGCCGAGCGTGACCGCGGCGAACATGAGCATCAGCATCCTGGCGCCCGAGTCGAACGCGGTGCCGGACTCGTAGAGCGCGAGCAGCACGCCACCGAGC
Source organism: uncultured Demequinaceae bacterium (assembly GCA_964517615.1). Classification (GTDB taxonomy): domain Bacteria; phylum Actinomycetota; class Actinomycetes; order Actinomycetales; family Demequinaceae; genus Demequina. The sequence continues at coordinate 5,913 of CAZFEH010000033.1, read as the reverse complement.
GCGGCGAGTCCGGCGGAGAGCATCCACACCAGACGGATGATGCCGTCCACCCGGATGCCGGAGGCCGCCGCGAGCGCGGGGTTGTCCGAGACGGCGCGGGTGGCGCGCCCCAACCGGGTGCGCAACAGGAAGTAGCCCACGCCCGCGAGGCACGCGAGTGCGACCAGACCCGTATAGACGGCGTTCTGACCCACCTGGATGGGCCCCACCTGCCACCGGGTGTCGATCGCGGTGCTCAGGCGCAGGCGTCCCGCCCCCACCCACCACTGCAACAGGTTGAGCAGTGCCAGCGAGAGGCCGATGGAGACGATCATCTGCTGCACGATGGCCACGCGCTTGCGGCGCAGTGCGCTCCACAGGAACCGATCCTGAAGCCATCCGGAACCCGCCGAGACCGCCACCGCGATGAGCGCCGCAGGGATGAGCGGCAGTCCGATCACGAACTGCCCCGGCAGCATGGGAAGGCTGACGGGCTCCTTGGTCACCAGGAAGTAGGTGAGCACGGCACCGAACGAGACCTGTTCCGCGTGGGCGAAGTTGCTCAGGCCAGTGGTGCCGTAGATCAGGGACAGCCCCACCGAGGCCAAGGCGAGCAGCAGGCCGAAGATGATGCCGTTGAACAGCAGCTGCAGTGCGCGATTGTTGGTGGAGGCCGCGGTGGGTGTGGTGCTGCTCACCACGGCATCGTCCGTGGCGACCGCGGTGTCAGAGCCAGCGACGGCGGCTGTCGCGGCCACCACCTCGGCTCCCTGTGCCTGCTGACCGGCGAGGACGGCAAACGTCCCCACGGCGATCAGCGCGATGACACACACCACGAGCGCGCGCACAGCCAGGCGGCGGTCGAAGGTCTTCGTCACTGGTTCTCTCCCATGATGGATTCCGTCACTGTAGAGGGTTCGTGTTTCCGGAATGTGGCGTGGCGATGATCGAGAAGGGTTCCTCAGCCGGTCCTTTCGCTCTCGCGAAGAACGCACGATAGCCGCGCCGTTGCGACTGTCGCACCCTCATCATCGTTGATGTGAATCTCATAGGTCGCCACAGTATGCCCCAGGTGAAGCGGAGTTGCTATTCCCGTGACTGACCCCGAGCGTATCGCACGATGATGAGTGATGTTCAGATCGACGCCCACGGCGATACGGCCCAATGGCATGCCGTGCGCCATCGCTCCCAGGGAGCCCAGGCTTTCGGCGAGCACCGCCGACGCCCCGCCGTGCAGCAGGCCGTAAGGCTGGGTATTGCCCTCCACCGGCATCGTCCCCACGACCCGCTGCGCCGTGAGCTCCGTGATGCGGATGCCCATCCGATCGATGAGGCCCGGCGGCAACGAGGCCAGACCCGCCATCATGTGCTGCTCCGCATTCGCCGCATCTGCCACCATGTCGTCTCCCATAGGGGATAGGTTGGCACTTGTGAGCCAAACCTCCAAAGGAACCGTGCTGCTGATCGACGGACTGTCGATGGCGTTCCGCGCCTTCTTCGCCCTGCCGGTGGAGAACTTCACCACCTCGTCGGGCACCGTCACCAACGCTGTGCACGGCTTCACCTCAATGCTGCTGACGCTCATGAACCAGCGCCAGCCCACGCATATCGCGGTGGCGTTCGACCTGCCGGGGGGCACGTTCCGCACGGAGCGCCTGCCGTCGTACAAGGGCACGCGCGACGCCACCCCGCCTGACTTCGAGCCGCAGGTGCCGCTCATCCGCGACGTGCTCGACGCGATGGGCATCGCGGCCGTGGACAAGCCCCGCTTCGAGGCCGACGATGTGCTCGCGACCCTCGCGCACGAGGCCGCGGCGTCCGGTTACGCGGTGCTTGTGGTGTCGGGTGACCGCGACACGATCCAGCTCGTGACCGACGAGGTCACGCTGCTGTACCCGCGCAAAGGCGTCTCGGACCTGGTGGAGTACACGCCCGCCGCAGTCCAGGAGCGCTACGAGGTGCCGCCGCACCGCTACCCCGACATCGCCGCGCTCGTCGGGGAGACGAGCGACAACCTGCCGGGCGTGCCCGGCGTGGGCCCCAAGACCGCCGCGAAATGGGTCAATACCTATGACGGGCTTGACGGCATCCTGGCGCATCTCGACGACATCCCGGGCAAGGCCGGCCAGAGCCTGCGGGACCATGTGGATCAGGTGCGGGTCAACCGCGAACTCAACCATTTGCTGACGGACCTGGAACTGCCCGTGGGGCTCGATGACCTGGAGTACCGCGGTGGCGACGCGGACAAGATCCACCACATCTGCGATGCGCTCCAGTTCCGCGCCCTGCGCGACCGGCTGCTCACCGCAACGGGAGCGTCGGCGGCGCTCGACGAGGTCAGCCGCGCCGGCGAAACCGCCATCGCGGTGGTGACCGAGGGAGCAGTGGAGGCGGTCACGGCCCTGACGGGCTCCGTGGCGCTGCACGTCGAGGGACGCATCGGTGCCGACGCCGATGCCTGGGCCTTGGGTGTCGCGCAGGACGAGGGCGTGTGGGGGGTCGACCTCGCCGACCTCACTCCGGAGCAGGATCGGGCGCTCGGGGCGTGGCTCGCCGATCCGGCGGTGCGGGTGACGCTCCACGGCGCCAAAGACGCCTGGCATGCGCTGGCGGCCCGGGGATACGCCCTGGAGGGTCTGGAGGGGGACACCCAGATCGCGGCCTACCTGGTGCATCCCGACCAGCGCGGCTTCGACCTCGACGCGGTGGTGCAACGGTATCTGGGCCTCGCCCCGTCGGTGGCCGAGGCGGGCACGGAACTCGACTTGGGGCTCGGAACCAGCCCGGCATCGGCAGCGGGGGAGCGTGCCGCGACCGTGGCGACTCTCGCCGCGCAACTGGGCGAGGAGCTCGTGGCGCGCACCATGCACGACCTGTATCGCGACATCGAGGTGCCTCTCATCGAGGTGCTGGCTCGCATGGAGGCCGCCGGTGTGGCGGTGGACGCCGCGCATCTGGAGACCCTGGCAGCGGAGGCGGCGGCACGGGCCGATGCCGCGGCACAGGAGGCGTACGCGGCCATCGGCGGCACCCCGGTGAACCTCGGCAGCCCCAAGCAGCTCCAGGAGGTGCTCTTCGATCAGTTGGGCCTGCCCAAGACCAAGAAGATCAAGACCGGCTACACGACCGATGCCGCCAGCCTCGCCGAACTCGCGGAGAAGAGCCCGCATCCCTTCCTGGGAGCGCTTCTGGCCTACCGGGAAGCCACCAAGCTGGGCCAGATCATCCAGACGCTGCGCGATGCCGTGCGCGCGGACGGACGCATCCACACGACCTTCTCCCAGGTGGTGGCCGCCACGGGCCGGCTGAGTTCCAAGGACCCCAACCTGCAGAACATCCCGATCCGCACCGCGGAGGGACACCGCATCCGGGAGGCCTTCGTGGTGGGCGAGGGATACGAGATGCTCCTGACCGCCGACTACAGCCAGATCGAGATGCGCATCATGGCGCACCTGTCCGGCGACCCGGGGCTGATCGAGGCATTCCGCTCGGGCGAGGACCTGCACCGCTTTGTGGGCGCCCGCGTCTTCGGGGTGGAGCCGGAGGATGTCACGCCGCATATGCGTTCCCAGGTCAAGGCGATGTCCTACGGCCTCGCCTACGGGCTGTCCGCCTATGGACTGTCGCGTCAACTCAATGTGCCCGTGCCGCAGGCGCAAGCCCTCATGGATGACTATTTCTCCCGCTTCGGCGCCGTGCGCGACTACCTGCAATCGGTGGTGAAAGAAGCCACCCGAGTGGGTTACACCGAGACGATCTTCGGGCGCAGGCGCTACCTGCCGGACCTCACCTCATCCCACAGGCAGTTGCGCGACATCGCCGAGCGGGTGGCTCTCAACGCGCCCATCCAGGGAAGCGCCGCAGACCTCATCAAACGTGCCATGCTTGGAGTCGACGCGGCGATCCGGGACCAGGGACTCGCCTCACGACAGTTGTTGCAGGTGCATGATGAACTTGTTGTGGAAGTGGCCCCTGGTGAACGGGAGGCCGTTGAAGCCATACTCAGAGCCGAGATGCGGGGTGCCGCCGACCTGTCGGTGACCCTCGATGTCAATGTAGGAACCGGCGCTGACTGGCGCACGGCCGGACACTAGGAGCGTCATGCGAATTGGAATCCTCACCGGTGGCGGAGACTGCCCTGGCCTGAATGCCGCGATTCGTGCGGTGGTCAAGCGGGGCACGTCGGAGCACGGCTGCTTCATCGTGGGCTTTCGCAATGGCTGGCAGGGAGTGATCGACGGCGACGCCACCTACCTGGATCGCGATGACGTCTCCGGCATCCTCATCGAGGGCGGCACGATGCTGGGCACGGCCCGGTGCCACCCGCACCAGGTCGAGGGCGGCATGGAGGCCGTGCAGGAGACCGTCAAGCACGAGAAGCTCGATGGCATCATCTGCATCGGCGGCGACGGGACGCTCAAGGCGGCCGGCAAGGTGTCCAAGGCCACGGGCATTCCGGTGATCGGCATCCCCAAGACCATCGACAACGATGTGGTGGGCACCGACACCTCCATCGGTTTCGACACCGCGGTCTCGGTCGCCACGGAGGCCATCGACCGCCTGCACTCCACGGCGGAGTCGCACAACCGGGTCATGGTGGTGGAGCTCATGGGGCGTCACTCCGGATGGATCGCGGTGACGGCGGGCATGGCGGGTGGGGCCGACATCATCCTCGCGCCGGAGCAGCCCTTCGACATCGAGGAGATCGCCAAGCGCATCAAGCACCGTCATCGCTACAAGAACTTCTCGATCGTCGCGGTCGCAGAAGGCGCCATCCCCGCCGAGGGCACCAAGTGGAATGGCAAGCCCACGATCGATGACAACGGCAATCCGATCGCCGGGTCCATCGGCCACGAGGTCACCAAGGCCATCGAGGAGGAGACGGGCTTCTCCACGCGCCTGACGGTGCTGGGCTACGTCCAGCGAGGCGGTATCCCCACGGCGTTCGACCGGCTGCTGGGCACGCGCTTCGGCGTCGCGGCGATCGATGCGATCGTGGCGGGGGAGAGCGGCAAGTTCACCGCCCTCAACGGCGAGAACATCGTGCTCAAGGACTTCAAGGAGATGATGGGCAAGACCAAGTGGGTTCCTCAGGAGCTGCTCGACGCCGCTGCCGGTCTGTAGTTTCTGGCAGCACAGAGGTGATTCGGGGCGCGATCGTCGTCTGAGCGGCGCCGCCCTAAGGTCACAAGGTGGTAACGACGGGCGTATTCCCTTTGTGGTGGAGCATCGCCGCACGGTAGCATGTCCGCTGGCCTGGTGTGTCTTGAGACGTGCCTGTCCATATCCAATTCCATTCTTCATTCCTGTCCAACGGAGTTACTCCCTTTATGTCCGTATCCACCCCCGAGTCCACCCCCATCGCTGTCAATGACATCGGCTCCGCCGAGGATTTCCTCGCAGCCATCGACGCGACCATCAAGAACTTCGACGACGGCGATCTCGTCGAAGGCACCATCGTCAAGGTCGACCGTGACGAGGTGCTCCTCGACATCGGCTACAAGACCGAGGGCGTCATCCCCGCCCGCGAACTGTCGATCCGTCATGACGCCGACCCCGACCAGGTGGTCAACGTGGGTGACACCATCGAGGCCCTCGTTCTCACCAAGGAGGACAAGGAAGGCCGCCTGATCCTGTCCAAGAAGCGTGCGCAGTACGAGCGCGCCTGGGGCTCGATCGAGAAGGTCAAGGACGAGGACGGCATCGTCACGGGTACCGTGATCGAGGTCGTCAAGGGTGGTCTGATCGTGGACATCGGCCTGCGCGGCTTCCTCCCCGCCTCGCTCGTGGAGATGCGCCGTGTGCGCGACCTGGGCCCCTACATCGGGCAGCAGATCGAGGCCAAGATCATCGAGCTCGACAAGAACCGCAACAACGTGGTGCTGTCCCGCCGGGCGTACCTGGAAGAGACGCAGAAGGAAGCTCGCGACGAGT
>CAZFEH010000032.1:17671-21879 GCA_964517615.1 uncultured Demequinaceae bacterium | reverse complement strand
GGTGCGGGCAGATCATCAGGTGGCCGGGGTTGTAGGGGTACAAGTTGAGCACCACGTAGCAGTGGGCGCCGCGGTGCACGATGAGATGCTCGCGGTCACTGTCCGTATCGAACTTGCACAGGGGGCAGTCACGGGTGTCCTCGATGCGCCCCCGGGTGGAGGCGTTGCGCACATAGGCCATGCGATGCGGGGTCCACAGCCGCTCGAAGGCGTCGGGATCACCCCCCATCGTCTCCGCGTCCACCCATTCGGGACTCATCCGACTAGACCTGCGCCTTGGTCTGGATCGCCTCGACGATGCGCGCCACGGCATCGGCCACGGGCACCTGATTGTCCTGGCTGCCGTCACGGAAGCGGAACGAGACCGCGCCGGCGTCGGTATCCTCTCCGCCGGCGATGAGCGTGAACGGCACCTTGGACTTCGAGGCGTTGCGGATCTTCTTGGGGAAGCGCTCATCCGAGACATCCAGCTCGACCCGCACACCGTGAGCGCGCAACTGCGCCGCGACATCGGCAAGGTAGTCGTTGAAGGCCTCGGCCACGGGGATGAGCGTGACCTGCACCGGGGCGAGCCACACGGGGAACGCGCCCGCGTAGTGCTCGAGGAGCACGCCGAAGAAGCGTTCGATGGAGCCGAACAGCGCACGGTGGATCATCACAGGACGCTGCCGCGTGCCGTCGGAGGCCATGTACTCGAGCTCGAACAGCTCAGGCTCGAAGAAGTCGAGCTGGATGGTCGACAGCTGCCAGGTGCGGCCGATGGCATCCTTGGCCTGGACCGAGATCTTGGGCCCGTAGAACGCGGCCCCGCCCGGATCGGGCACCAGGGTCAGGCCCGAGGACAGCGCGACCTCCTCGAGCACCCGGGTGGCCTCCTCCCAGGTCTCGTCGTCACCCACCGACTTCTCGGGGTCGCGGGTGGACAGCTCCAGGTAGAAGTCGTCGAGGCCGTAATCCTTCAGCAGGTCGAGCACGAAGGTCAGCAGCGAGGTCAGTTCCTCGCGCATCTGCTCGCGGGTGCAGTAGATGTGGGCGTCGTCCTGGGTGAAGCCGCGGGCACGGGTCAGGCCGTGGACCACGCCCGACTTCTCGTAGCGGTACACCGAGCCGAACTCGAACAGCCGCAGCGGCAACTCGCGGTAGGAGCGGCCCCGCGAGGTGAACACGAGGTTGTGCATGGGGCAGTTCATGGGCTTGAGGTAGTAGTCCTGGCCCTGCTTGGTGATGTTGCCCGCCGCGTCGCGCTCCTCGTCGAGGCGCATGGGCGGATACATGCCCTCGCGGTACCAGTCGAGGTGGCGCGAGGTCTCGAACAGCTGCGACTTGGTGATGTGCGGGGTGTTGACAAAGGAGTAGCCGGCCTCGACGTGACGGCGGCGGGAGTACTCCTCCATCTCCATACGGATCATCGCGCCGCGCGGGTGGAAGACGGGCAGGCCCGAGCCGATCTCGTCGGGGAAGGAGAACAGGTCCATCTCCGCGCCCAGCTTGCGGTGGTCGCGTCGCTCGGCCTCGGCGAGCCGCTCCTTGTACGCCACGAGGTCCTCCTTGGAGGCCCAGGCGGTGCCGTAGACGCGCTGCAACTGGGGATTCTTCTCCGAGCCCTTCCAGTAGGCAGCGGCCGAGCGCATCAGCGACCAGCCGTTGGCGATGACCCTGGTCGAGGGCACGTGCGGGCCGCGGCAGAGGTCCTTCCAGGCGACCTCGCCGTCGCGGCGCACGTTGTCGTAGATGGTGATGTCGCCGTCGCCGATCTCCACCGAGGCACCCTCGGCACCCGCGGCGTCGTGACTGAGCAGCTCGCACTTGAAGGGCTCGTGCGCCAGCTCGGCCAGGGCCTCCTCGCGGCTCACCTCACGCCGGCGGAAGGTCTGACCCTCCTTGACGAGACGCTGCATCACCTTCTCGAGCTCCTTGAGGGATTCGGGGGTGAAGGGCTCGGCCACGTCGAAGTCGTAGTAGAAGCCGTTGTCGATGGGCGGGCCCACGCCCAGCTTGGCGTCGGGGTTGATCTGCTGCACGGCCTGTGCGAGCACGTGCGCGGTGGAGTGACGCAGGACCATGAGGCCGTCGGGCTCGGTGACCAGCACCGCGTCGACAACCTGGCCGGGGCGCAGTTCGCGCGCCAGGTCGAGCAACTGGCCCTCGGAGCGCATCACCACCACGTCCCGCCGGTCCCCGAACACGTCCAGGCCCGTCGTGCCCTGTTCCACCTGACGCTCGACGCCGTCGATGGTCACGCTGAACTCAGACACGTTCTACTCCTTGACTCGGGGTTCGGGTGCGACGAGATGGTGCACCCCCACGATGCTACCGACTCGCGGCCTGCCCTGAGCGCCGCCGGACATGGCGCGGCACCGCCCTCATCGTGGAGAGCGGCGCCGCGAGGGTGAGGCTAGTTGAGCTTCTTGGCCGCGTCGGCGACCTTGTCCACCACGTCGTCCAGGTTGTCGCCGACCTTGTCCTTGACGGCCTTCGCCGCGTCGTCGATCTGCTCATCCGAGACGTTGCTGAGCGCGCCCTTGGCCTTGCCCACGATGTCGCCGAGATCCATGTCGTTCCTTCCACTCCCGGCACACGGGGCGCATGCCGCTGGCTCCAGTATCCTCCCTCTCGGGAATGCCCGCCACGGGAGGGCCGCTAATGCCCGCCGGACACGATGAAGGCGAGCGCCACCAGAATCGCGGCGACCACGACGCCGAAGCAGGTCACGCCCACGATCCGACGCCACAGCACGATCTCCCTCGCGCCCTTGCGCCGGGCCTTGGGCCCGTACATGACGTAGACGCCGACGGCGAAGATCGCAGGCAGTCCCGCGCCCACGAGCACACCCCAGAGCAGGATGTTGCCCAGCGCACCCCATTCCACAAAGTCTTGCATCATGCCTTCCCCGAGCCGGACGACTTCTTGGTCTTCTTGCGGGCCGCCTTCTTCACCTTCTTGCTCTTGGACTTGCGCTTGCCCTGATCCTTGAGCGCCGCCAGCCGCTTCTTGCGCTTGCGCTTCTTGGGCTTGCGCACCCGCATGAGGCTGGGATTGCGCATGGTGACCGACTCGGCGAGGATCGACTCCTCATCCTGGTCGGGATCCCATTCATCGTTGACGTTGCCCGCGTGGACCGGCTTGCGTCGCGACAGCAGGTAGATCACGAACGACGCGGCCACGAGGATCGCGAAGACCAGGAACGGGCCGGCCTCGGCGCCGGCCACCCGGTCGAGGCCATAGAGCGCGGCACCCACGAGTCCCGCTGCCGGAATCGTCATGAGCCAGGCGGACAGCATCTTGCCCACCACGGACCACTGCACCTTGGCGCCCTTGCGTCCGATGCCGGTGCCCAGGATGGAACCGGACGCCACATGCGTGGTCGACAGCGAGTAGCCGAAGTGGCTCGACAGCAGGATCACCGCAGCCGACGACGCATCGGCCGTCATGCCCTGGCGCGTATCCAGCCGCACCAGACCCTTGCCCAAGGTGCGGATCACGCGCCAGCCGCCCATGTAGGTTCCCAGTGCCATCGCGAGCGCACAGGCGAGGATCACCCAGAATGGCACGGAGGAGTCGGCCGCGACCGTGCCCGACGCGATGAGTGCCAGCAGGATGATGCCCATCGTCTTCTGCGCGTCGTTGGTGCCGTGTGCGAGTGCCACGAGCGAGGCGGTGCCGATCTGCCCCCACCGGAAGGTCTGGTCGTTGGCCTTCTGCGGCACCCTGCGGGTGATGCGCGTCACCATCCAGGTCGCAAGACCTGCGACGAGGATCGCGATGAACGGCGCGACGATGGCCGGGATGGCGACCTTCGCCACGAGACCACTCCACAGCACGCCGTTCACGCCGGATGCGGCGATCACAGCACCCACCACACCGCCGACGAGGGCGTGCGAGGAACTCGACGGCAGTCCCAGGAGCCAGGTCAGGAGGTTCCATGTGATGCCGCCCGCGAGGCCCGCCAGGACCACATGCAGCGTGACCTGGCCCGCATCGACGATGCCCGTGGCGATCGTGGCCGCCACCGCGAGCGAGAGAAACGCGCCGAGGAGGTTGAGAACGGCGGCGAGCAGCACCGCCTGGCGAGGCTTGAGAGCGCGGGTCGCGATGGATGGAGCCATCGCGTTTCCGGTGTCGTGAAATCCGTTGGTGAAGTCAAAAGCTAGGGCCGTGATAATCACGATCACCAGCACGGCCATCTCTGTCACGGTGCCATTGTGCCG
>CAZFEH010000032.1:0-17571 GCA_964517615.1 uncultured Demequinaceae bacterium | reverse complement strand
AAGAAAAAATCCCGGCCGTGGCCGGGATCTGTGGGCGATACTGGGATCGAACCAGTGACCTCTTCCGTGTGAAGGAAGCGCGCTACCCCTGCGCCAATCGCCCTGAAGCAGAGACCATCATAGCCTTTGCCGGAGGCACCCACGTTCGCGGGTGCCTGCCTACTCTAGCGGGTCTGTCCGGGAATCGGGTCCACCTCAAGGGCGGCCCGGCGATCGAACTGCGCTGCGAGCGCACCCAGAAGCGGGCCGACTGTCAACGGCACACCATCCAACGAGCTGAGCGGCTGCACATGCCGCGTGGACGAGGTCACGGCGGCGAAGGCCTCACCCGCTATCACCTCGTCCAGCACCTGATACGCCAGTTCTCCGGCTGCTGCCTCGCGCACGGGCAGACCGGCGTCTGCACCCCACTCGAAGGCGAGCGCACGGGTGATGCCTGCCAGACAGCCCGAATCCAGCGGCGGAGTGAGCACCTCACCGCCGCGCTCGATCACCACGTTAGATCCGGTGCCCTCGCACAGGTCGCCTCGCGTGTTGGCCATGAGCGCCTCGTCGCCGCCACGAGCGCGCGCGTACTCGACCATGAGGGCGTTCTCGGCATAGGAGGTGGACTTCACTCCCGTGAGGGGCGAGTTCTCGTTGCGGCTCCACGGCACGCGCCACGCATGGCAGCGATCGATGCCGGGTGCAGCGGTCGCGACGATGGCTACCGTAGCGGGGCCGTCTCCTCGCGCCGATCCGAGTGGTCCTGCACCGGAGGCCACCGTGATGCGCAGCCGGGTCAGAGCCGTGCCGCCCGCACCGAGCACCGCGTCGATGCCCGCCCGCAGCACATCTCGATCCACCGGAGCCAAGCCCATCCTGGAGGCGGACGTGTCGAGCCGCTCCAGATGCCGGGTGAGGGCGAAGGGCACGCCCGCGCGCACTTCGAGCGTCTCGAAGATGCCGTCTCCTACGGTGAATCCGTGGTCAAGGGCGCTGACATGCCCGTCCTGAGGGTCGCGCAGCGCCCCGTTGACCCACAGCACAGTCGGCATGCTCGCATTGTTCATCGCGAGGCAAGCGCCGTCAACCGACGGGCCTTGAGCTCCGTCTCGCGCCACTCGCCGTCGGGGTCGGAGCCCCAGGTAATGCCCGCACCGGTTCCGAAGCGCAGGGTGCCTCCGCCCTCACGGTCCCACCAGAAGGTGCGAATGCCCACGGCGAGCTCGGCCTGGCGCGCCTCGGCGTCGATCCAGCCGATAGCCCCGCAGTACGGACCCCGCGGCGCCGTCTCCTCCCGGGCGATGATCTCCAACGCCGACGACTTGGGTGCGCCCGAGATCGACCCCGGGGGGAAGGTGCCATCGAGCAGGGCAGGCCACATGGCATCGGTCCAGTCGAACTCCGGCGCGAGCGTGGCGGCGACCGTGGACTGGAGGTGCACCAGCCCGGGATGGTCGTGGCGCGCGAGCAGCTCGGGAACGCGCACCGAGCCGGGCAGCGCCGTGTGCGCGAGGTCGTTGCGCACCAGGTCGGTGATCATGATGTTCTCGGCCTCGTCCTTGGGCAGCATGTCCTCACCGGGCGCCGACGTGCCCTTGATGGGCGAGGAACTCACGGTCGAGCCATCGATGCGCAGGAACAGCTCCGGGCTTGCGGAGACGATCCACGCGCCCGGCATGGCTGCCGTCTCCGGGATCACGATGCGAGAGGCATAGCGGGCGGGATTCCCGCGGGCCAGCACATCGGACAGCGCCTTGGCGTCGGGAACGGAGACTGCCGGGGCGGGCAGGGCGGCGGACATCACTCGGCACAGATTGACCTGATAGACCGTGCCCTCACGGATGTCTTGACGGATCGCCTCGACGCCGGCCAGGTACTGCTCCCGGTCCAGGGAGGTGCGCCAGGAGGCGGCGTCGGGGCCGTGCCAGGAGGCGGTCGGCGGCTCCTTGATCGGGGCCACCGCCTCTACCTGCGCAAAGCGCCAGGCGTCGAGGCGGCCCTCGAACGTCGCCACCACCACCCAGAAGCCGCCCTGTGCTACCCGATGCCCCGCGCGGGCCAGATCCACATGCTCGATCACACCGCGGACCCGCAGGCCACGGAAGGCGGCCTCTGCGGGGTGCACGGCATCGTTCGGGCTCATGGGGACCACGCTAGTGGCGCCACGCCGTAAGCGACGAGTTGGAAAAACCCGCGCCGGTCGGCTATTGTCGGTGTCCGGTCGAGACAGCAGTTTCGACATGCGGACGTGGCTCAGTTGGTAGAGCATCACCTTGCCAAGGTGAGGGTCGCGGGTTCGAATCCCGTCGTCCGCTCGGATTGCCGATGCCTTCGCCGGTGTTGGTACTACGGTGGGTTGGCCGAGAGGCGAGGCAGCGGCCTGCAAAGCCGTATACACGGGTTCGAATCCCGTACCCACCTCGGGCGATTGGCGCAGCGGTAGCGCGCTTCCCTGACACGGAAGAGGTCACTGGTTCGATCCCAGTATCGCCCACCACAAGGAAGGCCGAGGCGCACCGCGCTTGCGCGGAGTGCGCGAGGCCGACGCAGTGGTTGAGCGGCATAGCCGCGAACACAGACGATTGAGCCGAGAGCAGCGAGAGCTTGCTCTCGTTGCCGAGGCGATTGAGCCTGTCGAATGATGGGGCGTAGCCTCATCAGAGCACCACATCCCGGCCACGGCCGGGATTTTTTCTTGCACCACAACCCCCACCCCACACCCCCGGCTCTCACCCCACAACCCCCGCGTTGGGGACCAAAAGTGCGATGTGTGAGAGCCTCGTGCTTCCTGTGGGACCAAAAATGCGATTTTCCTCCCACCACCTGAGGGCTCCCTGCGACCGTAGGCTCCACCCACAACAGGCCGTGGCATCGCATGTGCTCGGCGCACACGAGCAGCCACCCGAGGATGCCGCCCTGTCCCCCACGACGTCGCACACCACCGGTAGTCTCGATTCCACGCTCACACCTCCGTGGGCCGTTCGCCACGAAAGCGAGCCCCGCATGACCGACAACGCTCCAGTGCCCGGACGCACTCGCAGACTGCCCGCGTGGCTGCGACTCGGCATCGGCCTTGGTGCTATCGCTGCCGGCCTGACCCTGGCCATCAGACCCTTCGCCTCGGTGAGCCTCGCACTGCTCGCGCTGAGCCTCGGTCTGCTCCTCGCGGGAGGGCTGGAACTGGCGGGTTGGGGGGTGAGGCGCGACCGTGCTTCGTGGCTGCGATGGCCGCTCGGCGGGCTCTATCTCGCGCTCGGTCTCGCCGTTGCCGTGCTCCCGGGCCTGAGCCTGCGGGTCACAGTGGTGGGAGTGGCGCTCGCGCTCCTGGCCCAGGGGCTGCGCCACCTGCTCGCAGGAATCACGGGGCCACAGGATCGCTGGGGGAATCTGCTCCAGGGGGCAGCCACCGTGATCTTCGGCGTACTCGCGCTGACCTGACGGGATGTCACAGTGCTCGCCTTGGGGGCGCTCGTGGGCGTCTGGCTCGTGCTGACCGGGTTCAGGCTCGTGCTGGAGACGCTCACGCGCCGCGACGCGCACAGGGCCACGGCTCCACTCTGGCGCCGGCGTCAGGCCCCTCACGTCGCGCTCGCGGCGGTGTCGCTGGCGGTGGCTCTCGTGCTCGCCTGGGTAGGCGCGCGACTGGTGGGCACCCAGACCCCCGACGCCTTCTACACCCCGCCCGCAGAAATCCCCTCGGAGCCGGGCACGCTGCTGCGTGCCGAGCCCTTCACCCGCGCCATGCCCCCCGGCACCACAGCGTGGCGCATTCTCTACACCACCACGCGAGACGACGGAACCCCCGCGCTTGCCTCCGGCCTGGTCATCGTGCCTGACGGTGTGGACGATGCCCCGGTCCTCGCCTGGGCCCACGGCACCACGGGTGCGGCCGTGGGTTGTGCGCCCACGCTGCTCGACGAGCCGCTCGCCTCCGGCGCGATGCCCAACACCGAGGCGGCGATCACCGCCGGCTGGGCGATCGTGGCGACCGATTACGTGGGCCTGGGCGCTTCAGCTCCACACCCCTACCTGGTGGGTCGTGCCGAGGCGCACAGCGTGCTCGATGCCGTGCGTGCGGCGCACCAGGTGCAGGGGGCCTCGCTCGGCGAGCAGACCGTCGTGTGGGGTCACTCGCAGGGAGGCGGTGCAGCCCTGTGGACCGGAGGCGTGGCCGAGAGCTACGCGCCGGAGATCGACCTTGTGGGAGTCGCGGCCATTGCGCCCGCCGCAGACCTTCCCGCGATGATCGGTGCGCTCGCCGAAGAGAAGTCGGGCACCGTGATCGGTCCACTGGTGCTGGCCGGATATGCCTCCACCTACGACGACGTGCGCGTGTCCGACTACCTGCGCCCCGAGGCGACGCTCCTGTTCGACGAGACGGTGGCCCGATGCTGGAGCGATCCCGCGATGCTCGTCACGGTGATCGGCGCGGTGCTGGTGGATCGTCCGATCTGGGCCGCGAATCCCACCGAGGGGCCACTGGGGGCCCGCCTGGAGCAGAACGTTCCCCTCCTGCCCATCCACGCGCCGCTGCTGATCGCCCAAGGGCTCACGGACCCGCTCGTGCTCCCCGACGCTCAGCAGGACTACGTGGATTCGCTGTGCCGCTCAGGGCAGTCGGTGGACTATCGCACCTATGAGGGCCAAGGCCACGTCGAGGTGGTGAGTCCCGGCTCGGCCCTGCTCGACGAACTCATGCAATGGACGCGCGACCGCCTTGCCGGCGAGCCTGCCGCCTCGACCTGCCCGCCCCGCTGACCGCACGAACCCAGATCTCTAGAGGCTTTGGGCCGCCTCGACCAGATCGTTCGCCGCGCGCGCCAGCGGGGTGAGATTCACCGGCTGACCCAGGTGCCGGCACTGCTCTGCCAGATCCGTCATGGCGGCCATGTCTCGCAGTCCTGCCGCCAGGCGCGCATCGACCACGGAGAGCGCCTCGCCTATGGCCGCGCTCGCGCCGAACTTCAGCACCATCGTGCGCCAGTTGGTCAGGGCGCGCTGGAAGTCCGCCAGGATCACCTGCGCCCGTGAGATCTCGGCGGCGACCTCCATGAGCCCGGCACACGCCTGCTCCTGCAGCTCCCCCAACTCACGCACCGAGGCCCCCATCGCCCTGCCGAGCAGCTCGACGCCATAGACGGGGTTGCCCACCGTGGCTCCCGAGGCCACCTCCCCCGCGAATCCCACCGCCATGTCGGCATGCAGGGTGGTCTGGGCGAGCGCCACATGCAGGTCCAGCAGCGAGTGCCTCTCCTTGGCGAGCGTTCCCCCGAGGGGCTGCAAGGCGATCTCGACCTGAGAGACGAGGTCCAGCGCCGCTTGGGACGATGTCGCCAGCACCTTCGCGCCCGCGTTCTCCGACACGCTCGCCGCCAGGTCCGCCGCCGCGTGCAAGTCGGTGAGCGTTGCCGCGACTGCCTCGCCGGCCCCTCCCAGTCGGCTCGCCAACTCGGTGGCGGCTTGGTGGTGGGTGGCGAGCGCGACGAGTTCGGAGTCGACTTCCATGAGCGCATGCACCACGCCGAAGAGCTTCTCGCCGCGGGCGCTCAGGGGCAGCTTGGGCGGAGCGAGCCTGCGGCGCTCGCGCACCTCCGCGGGGATGACCGCGCGCATGACATCCGCATAGGACTCGTATCCGAGTTCGCGCAGCTGCGTCACAAGCTCCTCGGCGCCCCGCTCGGCGGCCGCCGCCTTGCCCAGTCCCTCGTCCTGCAGATTCAGTTCGAACGCACGCACGCGTGCGTACACCTCGTGGATGGGCTCCCACAGGTCCTCGCGGGACACCGCGATGCGCACAGAGACGAACCCCTCACCCAGGGCAGACACGAGCGCCAGGGTGCGATAGTGCGCACCGTCCTTGGCCAGATTGGTGATGTAGGCGCCAAAGGATCTGTTGCCGTGCAGGTGCTCCCACAGCAGATGGAAGACTCCCCCGGGCATCTGCGGGTGCCGCACGATGTTGTGCGGCTGGCTCAGCAGCTCCTCGGAGGTGAAGGCGCTGAGGTTCACGAAGGTGGAGTTCACCATGTCGATCACGCCGCGCTTGTCGGTGGTGGAGAAGAATATCTCCCGCGGATCGAACGCCCTCTCCACGCCGGTGGGTTGGCGATCTGCCTGCGACATGGGCATTCCTCTCCTGTGAATAGTGGGTTCTCCACGGTAAGGCTAGCCGCATCGCTCACCCGCGATGCACCGCCGTGGTGTGGCGCACCTCACGGAGGCGCTGCACTCACAGGGAGGTCAGCGCGGCGAGTCGTGACAGGGCCCGGAAGTACTTCTTGCGGTAGCCGCCACGCAGCATCTCGGGGGTGAAGATCTCGGCGAGCGAGCCTCCCGCGGCCACCACGCGCACGTCGCGGTCGTACAGCCGGTCCACGAGGGTCACCACCCTCAGCGCCTGGTTCTGGTCGGCGAGAGGCCCCACATCCACGAGTCCCACGGCGCGCACGCCGTCGACATACGCGCCGATGCGGCTCGGATGCACGTGCGACAGATCCTCCACCAGCGCCGCCCAGGAGGCCACCACGCCGCCCTCGGCATCCGCCACTGCCCGCGCCGCGGCATCGGAGGCCGTCTCCAGCACCAGGTCACCCCGATGCCGGTAGTCGGGACCGTCGATCGTCAGCGTGGTGAAGACTGAGGCGACCGCCTGGATCTCCCGCCGAAAGTCATCGGCGGCGAAGCGCCCCTGTCCGAGCGACTCAGGCAACGTGTTGGAGGTGGCCACGAGCGCCACGCCGCCATCCGCCAGTTCACGCATGAGGCGCGCCATGATGAGCGTGTCGCCTGGATCGTCGAGTTCGAACTCGTCGATGCACACCACGGCGAAGCCCTGCAGGGCCGCGCGCGCGGTCTGGAAACCCCACGCCCCCACCAGGTGGGTGTATTCCACGAATGTGCCGAAGGCCGCCTCCCGCCCCACCTCGTGGGCCAATGCCGCGAGAAGGTGGGTCTTGCCCACGCCGAAGCCGCCATCGAGATACAGGCCCCTGCCCGCGCTCGAGGCGCCGCCCCGGCGCAACCGGACGCGCCGCAGGCCCTGGGCGAAGGCCCTGACGTGCTGCAGCGCCTGCTCCTGGCTCGGATACGCCGGATCGGGAACATAGGAGTCGAAGGTCGCCTCCGCGAAATGCGGTGGTGGCGTGAGCGACGCCACGAGCTGTTCGGGCGTGACCACGGGTCTGCGACCTATCAGTTGAGCCTGCCCGGCAACCTGGTTCTGTCCCGCACGCGCGCTCACAGGAATACAGCCTAGTTTCGCCTCGACCCCTCCACGCGCAAGGATGGAGCCATGACGCTGCAGATGACCTGGCCCGAAACGCGTCCCCTGCCCGAAACCGAGTCCGAGTCGTGGCTGCGCCCCTACTACGCGCATGCGCCTGGCGTCCTCCGGCTCGGACTCATCGCCTCCGCCGATGGCCGGGCCGCGGGGCCCGATGGCTCGTCTCGCTCCCTCAACGGGCCCGCAGATCTGCGCATTCTCCGAACCCTGCGCAGCCAGGCCGACGTGATTCTCGTGGGGGCGCGCACGGCACGGCTGGAGCACTACGGGGACATCCGCCTGCGTCCCGCCTTGGCATCGGCCCGTGCCGATGCCGGGATGGCCGCGATGCCCGACCTCGCGCTCGTGACGTACGGGGGACAGATTCCCGCAGGGCTCACGCCCGCGCGCACCTGGATCCTCACCACAGCAGACTCCCCCGCGGCCTCGCTTCCCGCCTACACGGCGGCCGAATCCCCCTGGGTGGACAGGGTGCTGGTGGCGGGCACGGACCGCCTTGACCCGGCAGCGGCCGTGGCGGCACTGGCCGCGCGCGGACTGACCCGCGTGCTGTGCGAGGGCGGGCCGGAACTGGCGCGGCTGCTCCTGGCGCACGACCTCGTGGACGACTACTGCCTAACCCGCT
Organism: uncultured Demequinaceae bacterium; assembly: GCA_964517615.1. Taxonomy (GTDB): domain Bacteria; phylum Actinomycetota; class Actinomycetes; order Actinomycetales; family Demequinaceae; genus Demequina. Next base: position 9,679 of record CAZFEH010000032.1, on the reverse strand, counting down.
CCCCTGCCACTGGGGGCGACGCAGCGCCGACCGTGCCGCCGGTGCCCGAGGATTGGCGCCTCGCGCACCGGCTTGCCGGCGGGGACTTCACCATGGAGCGCTGGGCGCGCTCCGTATGAAGCGGGCTAGGCCTCGACCTCAGAACGGTCACCCGACCACAGGGTGTGGAAGGTGCCGTCCTTGTCCACCCGCTGATAGGTGTGGGCGCCAAAGAAGTCACGCTGACCCTGGATGAGGGCCGCAGGCAGACGCTCGGCACGCAGCGAGTCGTAGTACGACAGCGAGGAGCCGAAGGCGGGCACGGGCACGCCCGTGAGGGCCGCCTGCGACACCACGCGACGCCAGGCCGCCACGCCCGTGGCGATCTCGCCGGCAAAGTACGGGTCCACCAGCAGGGAGGCCAGCTGCGGGTTGCGCTCATACGCCTCGGTGATGCGGTTGAGGAAGCGGGCACGGATGATGCAGCCGCCACGCCAGATGCGGGCCATGGCGCCGCGGTCGATGTTCCAGCCGTACTCGTCGGAGGCGGCCTGAATCTGGTCGAAGCCCTGGGCGTAGGCGACCACCTTGGAGGCGTACAGCGCGAGACGCACATCCTCGATGAAGGCGTCCTTGTCCGTGACGCTCCAGGCCTGGGTGTCCCCGGCGAGCACGCCCCGGGCGGCCTGACGCTGGGCCACCTGGGAGGAGATGGCACGGGCGAAGGTCGCCTCGGCGATGCCGGTGACGGGCACACCCAGGTCGAGGGCGTTCTGCACGGTCCAGCGGCCCGTGCCCTTCTGCCCCGCCTGGTCCACGATCACGTCCACGAGGGCCTTGCCCGTCGCGGCATCCTGGTGGCGCAGCACCTCGGCCGTGATCTCGATGAGGAAGGATTCCAGGTCGCCCTTGTTCCACTCGGCGAAGATGTCGCCGATCTGCGCGGGAGTGAGGTCCAGGCCCGCGCGCAGCAGGTCGTACGCCTCGCCGATGAGCTGCATGTCGGCATACTCGATGCCGTTGTGCACCATCTTCACGAAGTGGCCGGCGCCGTCGGGGCCCACGTGAGTGCAGCACGGCACGCCGTCGACCTTGGCGGAGATCTTCTCCAGGATGGGCCCGAGCGTCTCGTAGGACTCGGCGGGGCCGCCGGGCATGATCGAGGGCCCCAGCAGGGCACCCTCCTCACCACCGGAGACGCCGGAGCCCACAAAGTGCAGCCCTTTCTCGCGCAGCGCGGCCTCGCGGCGGCGGGTGTCGGGGTAGTGCGCATTGCCGGCGTCCACCACGATGTCGCCCGTGTCCAGCAGCGGCACGAGCGCGTCGATCACCGCGTCGGTGGGTCCGCCCGCCTGCACCATGATGACCACCTTGCGGGGCTTTTCGAGCGAGGCCACGAAGTCCTCGAGCGACTCCGAGCCCACAAAGGCACCCTCATCGCCATGCTCGGCCAGCAGCGAGTGCATCTTCTCGGGGCTGCGGTTGTGCACCGCCACCGTGTAGCCGTTGCGGGCAAAGTTTCGGGCGAGGTTGCGGCCCATCACCGCAAGTCCGGTCACACCAATCTGCGCAAGCGCCATGTCACATCCTTGATCGCTGAAGGGGATACGGCCCTAGCGTAGAGGGTGAAGCGGCTGGGCGTGGCACCCGCACCGCATGCCACGGCACTCGTAGGCTCGACACATGCATACCGCCGAGGCTCCGGCGACGTTCCGCGCCGCGCTGACGTCGCTGGGTCAGGCTCGCACTCATCGGGATGTGCGCTTGGTCGAGACGCCTGCTCCCAGCCGCATCGCCCCCTTTGCGGCCGCGATCAACGGCACCGTGGTTCCCGAGGAGCTCGACACCACGGGACGGTTCGTCCTCCTCCACGACCCCGCCGGCAACGATGCCTGGGAGGGTGACCTGCGCATCGTCTCCTTGGTGCGGGCCCGCGTGGAACAGGAGATCGGCGCCGACGACCTGTGGGCCGATGCCGCATGGTCGTGGATCGCCGATGCCCTGGAGGATCTCCCCCACCGGCAGCTGGGCGGCACGGTCACCAAGGTCATCAACCGCTCGTTCGGCCAGTTGGCGACACGCGAGGACGAGGTCAGCGTGGAGATGCGCATCTCCTGGACCCCCCTTGATCCCGAGGTGGGTCCCCATATTGCGGCGTGGACCGAGCTCTTGGCCCTGTGCGCGGGCATTCCACCCGCTCCCCCGGGAGTTGCCGTCCTACCAGGAGGAACCGTATGAGTGAGCCCCAAGGCTCCGAGTCCGCCGCTCACACCGAGGCTCCCGAGCGCGAACTCACGGCGCTCACCGTGCCCGCGGGCGGGGTGCCGGACGTTGTCGACACTCCCGAGGCGCTTGAGCGCACCATCGCCGCGTTCGCCGCGGGAACCGGCCCGGTTGCGGCCGATGCGGAACGCGCCTCGGGGTTCCGCTACGGCCAGGCCACCTACCTGGCGCAGTTCAAGCGGGCAGGCGCGGGCATCGCCCTCATCGACACGGCCGCCCTGCCCGACCTGAGTGGCCTCGCTGCCGCCATCGGCGATGCGGAGTACGTGTTTCACGCCGCGAGCCAGGACCTTCCCGGGATGCATGATCTGGGTATCCACCCGGCACGGATCTTCGACACGGAACTGGCCGCGCGGCTGCTGGGGTGGCCCAAGGTGGGTCTCGCCGCGGTGGTGGAGCGCGAACTGGGCCTTGTGCTCGCCAAGGAGCACTCCGCGCAGGACTGGTCTCAGCGTCCGCTGCCCCAGGATTGGCTCACGTACGCCGCGCTAGATGTGGATATCCTCCTCGAACTGCGTGAGGCGCTCTCGCTTCACCTGGACCATGCGGGCAAGTCCCAGTGGGCCTTCGAGGAGTTCGAGGCGGTGAGGCTCGCCGCTCCCGCCGAACCGCGCCCCGATCCGTGGAGGCGCGTCTCGGGCTCTCACACCCTGCGCGATGCGCGCTCCCTGGCCATCGTGAAGTCGCTGTGGGAGGCACGCGACCACGAAGCACAGCGGCGCGATATGTCCCCGGGGCGCGTGCTGCGTGACGCCGCGATCGTGGCGGCCGCACAGGCGAAGCCCACGTCGTTGGAGTCGCTCATCGCCATCCGTGAATGGTCCTCGCAGGGCACGCGCCGTGCCGCGCCACGGTGGTACCCCGCGATCGCGCATGCCCTGGCGCTCACCGACAAGGAGCTGCCGGCGCGCCGCGGCCCTGCCGGCGATGGGCCGCCCACGCCGCGGCTGTGGAAGGAGAAGCGTCCCGAGGCCGCAGCACGGCTCGAGGCGGCCCGTGCCGTGGTGGCAGAGTACGCCGAGCGCCTCGATGTTCCGGTGGAGAACCTGCTCCAACCCGATGCCCTGCGCCGGGCCTGCTGGGAGTACCCCGACGGCGGCGATGAGCACTGGTTGCGGGCATTCCTGGCTGGACGGGGTGCGCGGGCCTGGCAGATCGACCTGCTGGCGGCAGCCCTCGTGACAGCATTCGGCGCGGCCGAGATTCCCTGACGGGACCCGGCCGCGCCGACGCGGTATGACTACTTGAGGCCGATGATCTCGAACTCGTCGTCGTCCTGGATCAGCAGGTGGGTGCCCAGCACCACACGCCACTGGTTGTCGTCGAGCTTCATGCTCCACCGGCTCTTGAGGTCCTTCTTGTCCAAGGCCACGAGCTTGTTGTCCTCCACCACGTAGATCGCGCCCGAGGACAGCGTGCCCGAGTAGCCCTTGGTCTTGACGTCCTGGACCACTTCACCAGACTTCGCGTTCACCTGGTAGATCCGCTTCTCGCTGAACAGGTAGAAGACGTCGCCCTGCGGGTCGGTGACGCTGACATAGTCGTCGCCCTTGATCGGGGACTTCCACATCTCGGTGCCGTCCTTGAGGTTGATCCGCATCACCTTGGTGAAGGTGTAGTAGTCGTCGACGGTGTCGGACACGAGCAGGATGTCGCCGCTGACGTGGAAGTCCTCGGTCTTCACGCTCTTGGCCCACTGGTCCTTGCCGTCGGCGTCGATGCGGTTGATCTCGTAGGTGCCCTTGTCCGTGTTCTCCTCGATGCGCAGCAGCGCGCCGTCCACTTCGAGGAGCCAGGAGTCCTCGTCAAGCGCACGCGTGAAGGACGTCGGCTGACCGGTCACGAGGTCGATCGCCTCGACATCGTCACCTTCGGCCACCAAGAACGTCGAGTACAAGTAGAGCGAAGCCCAGCCATCGACCTCGTACTCCCATTCGGGGCCCTTGTCCAAAGCGGCGGACTTGTAGGCCTTGATGGTGGTGTCGTCGTCGGCCATGTCCGCCACGACCAGCCAGCCGTCGCGGGCGGCGAAGGTGCCGAAGTAGTCGTCCGGCTCCAAGGTGGTGACGCGCTCGCCGTTGGACTGCTTGAGGACCACCAACTGGGTCTCGTCATCGACGAACACGCTCACGACGACGTAGTCGGTGCCGGTGAAGTCCCGCACGGAGCGCAAGGAGGCGTCGTCGCCGCCGATCTCCTCGATCGTCTTGGACCACACTTCCTTGCCATCACGCAGGTCGATGAGCGACACGGTGGTCTCGAAGTCGGGCTCCAGCGGCTTCAGCAGTTTGTGGGCACCGTACTCGTACTCCCATACCGCATCCAGGAAGCCATCCTGGAGGCCACCCTCCCTCGCCTCGTCGACGGAGTCGAAGCTGGACGTTCCCGGCCAGAAGTCCTCGTAGTCGGGGTAGGTGGGGTACTCGGCATCCCAGTTGGTGAACCACTCGTCGAGCGCGGCGTCATATTCGTCCAGGGCCACCCAATAGCCCTGCGCGGCATCCCAGCCCGCGTCGTACTGCGCGTCGTAGTCCTCGTTCCACACGGTCTCGTAGCCCCAGGTGTTGCCTCCGTCCGCGTTGGAGTTGAAGGCCGTCCAGTCATACTCGGGCACCACGATCGCGTAGTCGTCGCCCACGCCGACGACAGTGGCGTCCCACAGGAAGTCGCTGTCTGCGCCACGGCTGTAGTCGTAGGTCCACGCCTCGGTCGGCTCCTGGGCGAAGTCGGTCACATAGGTCACGCCCTTGCCACCTCCACCGCTGCCCTTGAGCACCGTGAAGACGCCGAACGCACCGGCACCGAGGAGCACCACGGCGCCTGCCGCGATGGCGCCGATGAGCAGGCCCTTGTTGCCGCCCTTCTTGGCCGGAGCCTGGGCGCCGGGGGCCACGTAGGGCACCACGGGCGCGGGGGCATCGGGGGCCGATGCCGGGGCGGCCAGAGCCGATGCCGCGGTTGCGGACGGTGCCGGGGGGATCACGGGTGCGGACGGTGCCGGGGGGATCACGGGTGCCGCCGGCGTCTCCTCGACGATCTCGGCGTCCACGATCACGTCCTGCGCCTCTGCCGGGGGCTCATAAGTGCCGTCGTCCTTGCGGATCCACTGCACAAAAGTGCCGTCGTCCTGCCTGCGGAAATATGCCTGGGTGCCGTCGGCCTCGGGCTTGTAGTAGCCGTACGCACCGTCTGCCAACTGCTGGTAGTAGATGTAGGTGCCGTCGGGCTGCAACTGGTGGTAGCCGTAGGTGCCGTCAGGCTGAAGGGTGAACTCGCTCGAGTTGGTGTTGTCCGTTGACATGGCTCCTCGCCCCTGCTCGTGGCGCCAGCCGCGATGGACCCCCTGGTCCCCGCTACAACACTGACGCCGAACTTCTCCTGAACACTAGCGGTGGTGTGACCTTGCGCACAACACCACAACATAGGGTTTCGCCGCAGCCCGATCCGGGGCCGGCTCGCTCCCGTGGAGGCTATCCGAGCCGCGCGAGCGCACCCTGTGCGATCACCGCGGCGTCGAGACCCAGCTGGTCGATCAACTGGGCGCGGCTGGCATGTTCCAGAAACTCCCGCGGCACGCCGTGGTGGAGCCACTGGGCCTTCCCGCCAGCCAGCCGCGACAGCTCGGCCCACTCCTGGCCGATGCCCGCGTCCGTGAGGCCGTCCTCGACCGTCACGACCAGTTCGGCGTCATCGACGAACTCGAGCAGTCCGTCCGGCACGGGATGCACCCAGACGGCGCTGGCTGCGACCACATCGTGGCCCTCCGCGGCGATCTTGCCCGCGATCTCCACCGCCGTCGCTGCCATCGAGCCGAGTCCCACGACCACGACCCGGGGTCGGGAGCCGTGCTCGGCGAGCACCTCGATCTGCCCCACGGTGCGCACGGCGGGCAGGGCCTCCCCCACGGGGCCCTTGGGGTAGCGCACCACGGTGGGGGCATCGGCCACATCGAGCGCCTCCCGGAAGGCCCGGCGCAAGGTCGCCTCGTCGCGCGGGGCGGCCAGGCGCAGTCCGGGGACGTGACGCAGCAGCGCCATGTCCCACATCCCGTTGTGGCTCGCGCCGTCGTCGCCGGTCAGCCCGGCACGATCCAGCATGAAGGTCACGCCGGCACGATGCAGCGCCACATCCATGAGCACCTGGTCGAAGGCCCGATTGAGGAAGGTCGCATACACGGCGACCACCGGATGCAGGCCCGCGAACGCCATGCCTGCGGCGCTCGTCACGGCATGCTGCTCCGCGATGCCCACGTCGATCACCCGCTCGGGGTAGGCATCGGCGAGGGGCTGCAAGCCCACCGGGGCGAGCATGGCCGCCGTCAGCGCCACCACGTCCTCGCGCTCATGCGCCGCCGCGACGATCTCGTCGGCGAAGACCGAGGTCCATCCAAAACGCGACGGCTGCACCGGCAGCCCCGTCTCGGGGTGGATCCTGCCCACGGCATGGAAGCGATCCGCGACATCCTGTTCGGCGGGGGTGTAGCCGCGGCCCTTCTCGGTCACCGCATGCACGATCACGGGCGCGCCAAAGGCCTTCGCATGCTGCAGCGCGGCCTCGAGCTGGCGCAGGTCGTGACCATCCACGGGCCCCAGGTACTTGAGCCCCAGGTCCTCGAACATGCCCTGCGGCCCGATCAATCCCTTGAGCGCACGCTTGCCATGCATCACCGTGTTGTAGGTGAAGTCCCTCATCGGACCCTTGTTGTGGAAGGTGCGCCTACCCCAGCTGAGGAAGTCCTCGTAGGCGCGAGAGGTGCGAATGCCGTCCAGGTGCCGCGCCAGGCCGCCAATGGTGGGGGCATAGGAGCGGCCATTGTCATTGACGACCACCACGACCCGATCGGAGGAATCCGCGATGGAGTTGAGCGCCTCCCACGCCATGCCGCCCGTGAGCGCGCCGTCGCCGATCACGGCCACCGTGGTGCGGTCCGACTCGCCCCGCAGTGCGTGGGCGCGGGCGATTCCCGCCGCCCATGACAGCGCCGTCGAGGCATGGGAGTTCTCCACCACGTCGTGCTCGCTCTCCGCGCGCGAAGGGTAACCGGACACGCCGCCGCGGGTGCGCAGCGTCGAGAAATCCTGCCTGCCGGTGAGGAGTTTGTGGACGTAGGACTGGTGTCCCGTGTCGAACACGAGGGGATCACGCGGGGACTCGAAGACCCGATGCATCGCGAGGGTCAGTTCGACCACACCCAGGTTGGGACCCAGATGCCCGCCGGTCTTGGACACCGACTCCACGAGGGTGGCGCGGATCTCGGCGGCGAGGTCGACGAGCTGCGCGTGCGTGAGGTCGCGCAGATCCTCCGGCCCCTGAATGCGCTCCAGCACCCTTGCTCCTTCTTCCGGGATTCATCCCACTGTACGGCGCGGACCCTGAACGGGACCGCGTGCGCGCCGCAGACTACGACGAGACCAGTGACCTCAGCACGTACTGCAGGATGCCGCCGTTGCGGAAGTAGTCCGCCTCACCGGGGGTATCGATGCGCACAGGAGCATCGAAGACGACCACGGTGCCATCGGCCTTGGTGGCATGCACCGGGAGCGTGGCGGGGTGCTCCCCTGCGCTGAACGCCGCAAGCCCCACGATGTCGAACACCTCGGTGCCGTCCAGGCCCAACGACGCGGCGGTCTGCCCCGCAGGGAACTGCAGCGGCACGACGCCCATGCCGATCAGGTTGGACCGGTGGATGCGCTCGAAGCTCTCCGCGATGACCGCACGCACGCCCAGCAGGCGCGTGCCCTTGGCGGCCCAGTCGCGGGACGAGCCCGAGCCGTACTCCTTGCCCGCAAGGATCACGAGCGGCACGCCCGCCTCCTGGTAGGCGACGGAGGCGTCGTAGATGGTCGTGTCCTCACCCGTGAGGAAGTTGCGGGTGAAGCCGCCCTCCATCACGTTGCCCTCGGCATCGGCCAGGAGCTGGTTCTTGAGGCGGATGTTGGCGAAGGTGCCGCGGATCATCACCTCGTGGTTGCCGCGCCGCGATCCGTAGGAGTTGAAGTCTCTGCGGTCCACACCGTGCTCGGCGAGGTACTTGCCCGCGGGGCTGTCCACCTTGATGGAGCCGGCCGGCGAGATGTGGTCGGTGGTCACGGAGTCGCCCAGCAGCGCGAGCACGCGCGCCCCGTGAATGTCCTCGACCGGGTCCGGCGTCATCCCCATGCCGTCGAAGTACGGTGCCTTGCGCACGTACGTGGAGTCGGGGTCCCAGTCGAAGGTCGCACCCTCAGGGGTGGGCAGGGTCTGCCACCGCTCGTCACCGGCGAAGACATCCTCGTAACTGGACGAGAACATCTCCTGGCTGATGGACGACGCAACGATCGCCTCGACCTCCCGGGCATCGGGCCAGATGTCTCGCAAGAAGACGTCGTTGCCCTGCGAGTCCTGCCCCAGCGGCTCCGTCTCGAAGTCGTGATCCATCGTGCCGGCCAGCGCATAGGCGATCACGAGCGGCGGCGAGGCCAGGTAGTTCATCTTCACGTCGGGGTTGATGCGGCCCTCGAAGTTGCGGTTGCCCGAAAGCACGGAGACCACCGTGAGGTCGTGGGCGTTGACGGCGGCAGAGACAGGTTCGGGCAGCGGACCCGAGTTGCCGATGCATGTGGTGCAGCCGTAGCCCACCAGGTGGAAGCCCAGCGCCTCCAGGTCGGGCCACAGTCCAGCCTTCTCGTAGTAGTCGGTGACCACCTGCGAACCCGGTGCCATGGACGTCTTGACCCACGGCTTGGACGTGAGGCCCTTGGCGTTGGCGTTGCGCGCCAGCAGCGCGGCCGCGAGCATCACCGAGGGGTTGGAGGTGTTGGTGCAGGAGGTGATCGAGGCGATCACCACGTCGCCGTCCTTGAGCGGCACCGCCTGGCCGGACTCATTGATGTAGGCGGTCTCCACGGCGTCGCCCGTGCGCACCTGGGCCACGGCCTTGCCGAAGGCCGTCTTGGACTCGGTGAGAGGGACGCGGTCCTGGGGTCGCTTGGGTCCGGCGATGGACGGCACCACGGTGGACAGGTCCAGTTCGAGGTACTCGGAGAACTTGGGCTCGATGTACTCGGGGGCGCTCGGATCGTGCCACAGACCCTGGGCCTTGCTGTAGGCCTCGACGAGCGCCACCTGCTGCGGCGAGCGTCCGGTGAGGCGCAGATAGTCGAGCGTGACCTCGTCGACGGGGAAGATCGCCGCGGTGGAGCCGAACTCCGGGCTCATGTTGCCGATGGTCGCACGGTTGGCGAGCGGCACCGCTCCCACACCCTCGCCGTAGAACTCCACGAACTTGCCCACCACGCCGTGCCGTCGCAGCATCTCCGTGATGGTGAGCACCACATCGGTCGCCGTCGCGCCAGGCGGGATGGAGCCGGAGAGCTTGAAGCCCACCACCCGCGGGATGAGCATCGACACGGGCTGGCCGAGGCCGCGATGCTCGGCC
>CAZFEH010000031.1:19285-22341 GCA_964517615.1 uncultured Demequinaceae bacterium | reverse complement strand
TGAGCGCGCTCGTCTCCGAGCACCTCGCGAGCCAGTTGCGTGCGGCGGCCGCGACGGTTGGCACGTGAGCCGCACCCCCACCCGCCCGGCTGCCGCTGAGGCTTCCACGGCCCAGTTCCTGGATACGGCTCAGTTCCTGGATGCCGCGGTGCGCGCGCTCGGGGGTGTGCCACGCGAAGGTCAGCTGCGCATGGCCGATGCGGTGGCCGCCTCGCTGGACGAGGGCCATGCGGCACTCATCCAGGCGGGCACGGGCACCGGAAAGTCCCTCGGCTACCTGGTGCCCGCGGTGGTGCGCGCCGTGACCGAGGGCGAGCGCATCGTCGTCTCCACCGCGACCCTCGCGCTCCAGCGCCAGGTCTACACCAAGGACCTCCCGATGGTGGTGGAAGCCCTTGAGCCGATGCTCGGGGAGCGGGCGCGCATCGGCCTGTTCAAGGGTCGCGGCAACTATCTGTGCAAGCACAAGATGTCCGGCGGCTATCCCGAGGCGGACGATCTGGACGGGCTGCCGCTCAACCTGGGACCCACCTCGGAACTGGGCAGGCAGGTGGCGCGCCTGCACGAATGGGCCGCCGAGACCGACACGGGCGATCGCGACGACCTCGTGCCGGGGGTGCCCGGTCGGGCCTGGGCACAGGTCTCCGTGCAGGGCCGTGAATGCCTGGAGGGCAAGTGCCCGCTCGTGAGCGAGTGCTTCTCCCAGCAGGCCCGCGATCAGGCGGCACAGGCGCATGTGGTGGTCACCAACCACGCGGTGCTGGGTGTGCAGGCCACGAGCCACGACATGCTGGGAGAGCACGATGCGCTCGTGGTGGACGAGGCCCATGAACTGGTCTCCCGCATCACCTCCTCCGCGACCCATGAACTGACGGTGCGTGCCGTGGACCGCGCCTCCCGGGCTACGCGCCGCTGCGGCGTCGAGACCGCGAACCTGGACCGGGCCGCGCGCGCTCTCGACGCCGCGCTGGGCGAGGAGGCTCCGCGACGGCTGCGCCAGGGGCTGCCCGAGGCGCTCGCCGAGGCGGTCGAACTGCTGCGCTCCGCGTCTCGCGACGCCATGTCGGCCGTGGCCAAGGTGGGCGAGAAGGACGGCGCCGCGGTCAAGGTGGCAACGGCCGCGCTGGGCGAGGTCAACGAGGTGTGCGAAGAACTTCAGGGGGAGCACGGGCGGCATGTGGTGTGGCTCGCGCCCGCCGACGGGGACTACGACGCGCGCTTCGCCTCGCGCATCCTCTCCGCGCCGCTCAACGTGGCCGGTCTCATCGGCGAGAAGCTGGTGGGAGACAAGCCCGCGGTGTTCACGTCCGCCACCCTTGCCCTGGGCGGAGGCTTCGATGCCATTGCGGCGCATCTGGGCCTGTCCGAACCGGCAACGCTCGACGCGGGCAGCCCCTTCGACTACGCGCGGCAGGGCATGCTCTATGTCGCCAAGCACCTGCCGCGGCCGGGGCAGGGCGGGATCGGAGCAGAGGCCCTCGACGAGCTCGAGGAGCTGATCCGGGCCGCCGGCGGGCGCACCCTGGGTCTGTTCTCCTCGCATCGGGCCGCGCAGACCGCCGCAGAAGAGATGCGCAAGCGGCTCGACGTGCCCGTGCTCTATCAACTCGACGATCAGGTATCCACGCTGGTAGACCAGTTCAAACGCGAGCCGCGCACGTGCCTGTTCGGCTCCACCACCCTGTGGCAGGGGGTGGACCTCCCGGGCGCCACGGCCTCGCTCGTGGTGATCGACAGGATCCCGTTCCCCCGGCCCGATGACCCGATCACCCAGGCACGCACGGAGGAGGCCGATGCCCGGGGCGGCTCGGGATTCATGGCCGTGAGCGTCACCCACGCGGCACTGCTGCTGGCCCAGGGTGCGGGACGCCTCATCCGGACCAGCGCAGACAGGGGAGTGGTCGCGGTGCTGGACTCACGATTGGCGACCGCCGGCTATGGCGGGTTCCTGGGTCGTTCCATGCCGCCGCTGTGGCCCACGTCGGAGCGCGACGTAGTGCTCGCGGCGCTGCGCCGGCTCGATGCCGAGGCCAACGCGGCAGGGGAGTAGGCCGGCGTCCCCATCAGCCGTCCCCAAAAATCACTGAGCCACATGTTCCCGTGCGACACGCCGTGTCACCCCCGCCCAATACCGGCGTGTCGCGCCTGAGCCTGTGGCCCAGTGATTTTTGAGCGGGGTGAGACCGGGGTGAGACCGGGGTGAGTGGAGTGGGTCCGCGCCGGGTGGAACTGGACTCCGCTGAGCGGGGCTGGTGACGTGGTTCGCTCTTCCGGTGTGCCAGCCCGGTTCCGGGTGAAGGCTCCCGTAGGCAACTCCGGGCGTACGCTCCCGTAGGCTAGGTGCCCAGGAGGTCCAGATGTCGGATTCGCAGTCACCCACCGAGGAGTTCCAGCGCGGCCAGCAGGCTGAGCGGGAGCGCTTCGCCGAGTACCTCGCGCACTTCGAGAGTTCCAGCCGTGATCTGGCGGCCAAGGCGACGACCGAGGAGTCACGGGTCTACCAGACCACCATCGCCAATGCGATGAAGGCCATGCGAGAGGCGATCTCCGGCGGGTTCCACTGGAACGAGGGCTGGCGCTCCTAGGCCCCACGGGCCCTGAATGCTGGGCCGTAGATCTTGCTCTTCCTAGATCTTACGCAGCACCGAGACGACCTTGCCCATGATGCGGGCATGCGTGCCGTCGATGGGGGCGTAGGCGGGGTTGTGAGGCATGAGCCACACCTGGCCGTCGCGCTGGCGCAGCGTCTTGACGGTGGCCTCGTCGTCGAGCAGCGCGGCCACGATGTCGCCGTTCTCGGCGGCGTCCTGACGGCGCACCACCACCCAGTCGCCGTCGCAGATGGCCGCGTCGACCATGGAATCGCCCGAGACCTTGAGCAGAAAGAGCTCGCCCTCCCCGGTGAGTTGGCGGGGCAGCGTGAAGACGTCTTCGACGGCCTGGTCGGCCAGGATGGGCCCACCGGCCGCGATGCGTCCCACCAGGGGGACGTCCACGATGCTCGCCTCGGAGCGCGCCGCACCCAGTGACGTGACCGCGGTGCCTGTCCCGGCATC
>CAZFEH010000031.1:0-19185 GCA_964517615.1 uncultured Demequinaceae bacterium | reverse complement strand
AACTCGTGGATCGTTGCGCCGTCACTCATGGCTCATCCTCTCTGGTCCTGCTGCGGTGAGGGCCTCATCGGCTTGCGCTGGGGCGCCCGGGTGGGCCGCCGATGTCGGACCCTCGTGGTGGTCTTGTCTCGACGGTAGACGCAGCAGGCCGAAAAATCAAACATATGTTCGAGCGTGTCTTGCGAATGTCGCACGGCAGTGCTAGAAATAGAACAAGTGTTCGATAGAACATGTGTTCGAATCGCCGGAGGTAAGCGCCCGGTGAAGGAACGTGAGGAGACCGAGATGGCTGTGACAGTCGGAAACGTGACAGTACGGATGATGCCCGGAGCCGCGCAGCGGTACAAGCGCCTGGGTGTGGTCGTGCTGCTGGTGGTTGCCGCGGCCTTCATCGCGCCCTATGCCGTGGCCAGCGACAGTGCCGATCCGGTGGCGACGGACACCTGGACCGTGGCCAGCGGGGAGACCCTGTGGTCCATCGCCGCCTCGCTGACCGGACCGGGCGGGGACGTCTGGGACACCGTGGATGCCATCAAGCGACTCAATGCGACCGAGTCGTCCACCATTGTGGCGGGCGAGCAGATCCTGGTCCCTGCGCGCGGCTAGCGACGCATGGGCGTGACGCGGTGAGGTGCGGTTCCACCCAGGTAGGTAGGCGTGGCCCGCATGACATGGCACAGTAAAGGCATGCACTGTCCGTTCTGCAGACACTCCGATTCTCGCGTGGTCGACTCGCGTACCTCCGATGACGGCGCGTTGATCCGGCGCCGACGCGAATGCCCCAACTGCGGCCGCCGATTCTCGACCGTGGAGACCTTCTCGCTCTCGGTGGTCAAGCGCTCGGGAGTGGTGGAGCCGTTCTCGCGGGACAAGATCATCGCGGGGGTGCGCAAGGCCTGCCAGGGGCGGCCCGTGAGCGATGACGATCTGGCCCTGTTGGCGCAGAAGGTCGAAGAGTCCATCCGCTCTTCGGGTCAGGCAGAGATCGACGCGCTGGAGATCGGCTTGGCCATCCTGCCGCCGTTGCGTGAACTCGACGAGATCGCGTTCCTGCGTTTCGCGAGCGTCTATGAGGCCTTCGAGTCTCTCGAGGACTTCGAATCGGCCATCACGCGCCTGCGTGCCGAGGACGCCGCGAAGGGCTGACGGCTTCCCACCAGAGTCTCCCTGCACGCAGGTCTGGTGGCCGGCAGCAGATCGGCGGCGCTGAGCCGCACCGCCCTGAGGCCAATCACCCCGACGCGCAGCCTAAGACAGCACGTGCCGCCCAAGACAGGCGCGCCCAGGCTAAGACAGGACGCGCAGCCGCACCGTAGCGGGCATGGACTCCAGCGCTGCCACCACGTTGGCATCGATCCCCGACGCGATGTCGGTCACCACGTAGCCCAGCTCGCCACGCGTGCCCAGCAACTGGCCCTCGATGTTCACGCCATGCTCGGCGAACTGGTGGTTCACTGCAGCCAGGACACCCGGCACATTCTCGTGCAGATGCGCGATGCGGTGCGTCCCTGACGTCTGCTCCAGAGACAGCGTGGGCAGGTTCACCGACAGCGAGGTGGAACCATGCAGCACGTAGTCACGCAGGCGCGTGGCCACGAACTGGCCGATGTCGCGCTGGGCCTCCTCGGTGGAGCCGCCGATGTGGGGCGTGAGGATCGTGTTGGGCAGCCCCTGCAGCGGAGAGACGAAGGGGTCGCCCTTCTTCTTGGGCTCCTCGGGGAAGACATCCACCGCGCAGCCGCCGATGCGGCCGCTCTCGATGCCCTCCTTGAGAGCCTCCACATCCACGATGAACCCGCGGGACAGATTCAGGAACAGGGCGCCGGGCTTCATCGCCTCGAACTGGGCGCGGCCAAAGAAGCCCTGGTTGCCCACGCGTCCGTCGACGTGCAGCGTCACCACGTCCGCCTGCGCCAGGAGCTCATCGAGCGAGGCCAGCTTGGTGGCGTTGCCCAGGGCGAGCTTCTCGGCGCTGTCATAGAAGACGACGTTCATGCCCAGTGCCTCGGCGATCACGGACAGCTGCGAGCCGATGTTGCCGTAGCCCACGATGCCCAGCGTGCGGCCCCGGATCTCGTGTGCGCCGTCGGCGCTCTTGTTCCACACCCCGGCGTGCATCGACCGGTTGTGGTCCGGCAGGCGCCTGGTGAGCGAGATCATCTCCGACACCGCCATCTCCACCACGGATCGCGTGTTGGAGAACGGCGCGTTGAAGGCCGCGATGCCGCGCCGGGCCGCCGCCGCGAGGTCGATCTGGTTGGTGCCGATGGAGAAGGCGCCCACACCGATCAGATCGGGACAGGCATCCATGACGCGCTCCGTCAGCTGCGTCTTGGAGCGGATGCCCAGCAGTTCGACGCCCTGCAGAGCCTCGATCAGCTCGTCTTCGTCCAATGCCCCCACGCGGTTGTCGACATCGATGCCGGCGCCGGTGAGGATCTCGGTGGCCTTGGGATGGAGAGTTTCAAGAAGGAGTGCACGCACGGGCGTAATGGTCTCGCAACTTGGCTCGACTTTCCAATCCGGCCGGTCCGTGTGTCACCCTTGCAGGGTGAAAAAGGTGGCGACGATGCTTGGCGGGCTGGCCATGATCGTGGGTTTGCCCCTCCTGGTGGGGGCGCTCATGGGCTACACCTGGTACGACTTCGTCCACCTGGGGCAGGCGCGCAACGTCATCGACGATCACGGCGTGTTCGTGGATGTGCCACCGCCGCGTGGACCCGCCGAACGGCTCCTTCCCGAGGTTCCCGTCACCACCACGGGCGAGTACGGCTTCCTCACTGTCAGTGAGGGCGTGCCGGTCCGTTTCGATCCGTGTCGGCCCATCCCGTGGGTGATCTCCACGGTCGACATGCCCGAGTTGGCCGCGCCTTTGGTGCACGATGCCGTGGCTCGGGTGCAGGAGGCCAGCGGGCTGCTGTTCGAGTTCAGGGGAGAGACGCTCGAGGTGGCCGACTTCGATCGGCCGCTGTTCCAGGAGCAGTACGGCGACGGCTACGCGCCCCTGATCATCGGCTGGTCCACGGCCGCAGCCACGCCGGATCTCGAGGGAACGGTGAGCGGGATCGGCGGGTCGCGTGCCGTGCCGGGTGCCTATGGCTCGCAGCAGTTCCTGCGCAGCGGGACCATCGTCATTGACGGTGAGGACGTGCGGCGCTCGATGGCGTCGTCGGCCGGCCAGGCGCATGTCACGGCCATCGTGATGCACGAGCTGGCGCATGTGCTGGGCCTGGCGCACGTCTCCGATCCCAAGGAGCTCATGTTCGACACGTACAGCGCGCAGACCGCATTCGGCCCCGGCGATCTCGCGGGCCTCGCCGTGGCGGGCGCTGGGCCCTGCGAGTAAGAGGCGCCGGGCGACCTCTCGGGGTCTGTGGTGCCTGCCGTCCCGTTACAGCCCTGCGGGCAGCGGCTCGGTGTGGACCAGCACCACCTGCTTGGTCGGGCGGGTGAGCGCCACATACAGGTCTGACGGCACCTGGGCGATCCGTGCGGGCTCGATCACCACCACGGCATCGAACTCGAGGCCCTTGGACTCCCGCGCACTGAGCACCTGGATCTCCTCGGAGCCCACTGCTGCGCGCACCCGCTCCACGTCGGCGTCGGCGCTGATCAGCGCCACCAGTCCACCGCCGGACTCGCGCCACTGCGCCACCAGATCCTCGGCCTCGGTCACCGCCGTCGGCACCACGCTCGCGCCGTCGGCCACGCGACGCACGCGCACGGCGTCGTCCAACTCTCGAGCGGCGCTCATGGGGCTCACCGGCAGTCCCGCCGCGACGGCGAAGTCCTGGGCGCGCTGGGCCACCGCGGCGGGAATGCGGTACGAGATGGTGAGTTCACGCAGCGTCCACCCTGCCTGGAACAGCGGGTCCATGGTCTCCGGCCACCATCGCGTGCCCGTCACCGCGGACGTCTGGGCGACGTCGCCCACGATGGTGAACGACCGGGAGGGGCAGCGTCGCAGCAGCATGCGCCAAGCCATCGGGCTGAGCTCCTGCGCCTCGTCCACCACGACATGGCCGTAGGTCCACGAGCGATCCGCCCAGGCGCGCTCGGCCACGGATAGCCGCGCCTCGGGTGCCTGCATCCGCTCGGCGAGCACTCGCGCATCGACCTTGATCATGGTGTGCGCGCCAAAGCTACGGATTACCTCTTTGGCGTAGTCGAGTTCTTCGGCCGACGGCCCTGAGCGCACCTTGGGTGCTCCCGAAGGCATCTCTCCCAGCAGTTCAGCCGCCTCGTCGAGCAGGGGGATGTCGGCGTCGGTGAAGGGGGCGCTCGCGGGCCGGGCCAGGAGCGCGCGGTCCGCACGGGACAGCTGCGAGGCGCACGCGTGCAGCAGGTGCGGCTTGGAGAACAGGTCTCGCAGCAGCTGCTCCGGGGTCACGGGCATCCAGCACAGGTTGATCGCGACCCGTACCTCACGACTGTCGCGCACGTCGCGCGCCAGCTCCGTGCGGTCGTCGTCACCGGCGCCATCGCCCAACTGCTCCATGAGCTGCTGGGTGAGCCGCGAGACCATCTCCTTGGCGAAGGCGGCACGCGCCTCGTTGTGCGGGCGGCCGTCGCGCCGCGCCCGATGCTGCGCCTCCCGGACATCGGCCCGGCGGAGGGTGACCGGACGGCCATCGATGACGATCTCCTGGTCCCGGCGGGGCAGGCGCTGACGCTCGCGCACCGCCGCCCGCACCACATGCGCCATCGCGGTGCTGCCCTTGACGCGGGCCACGTCGTCGCGTTCGTGCGCGGACGTGTCGACGCCGCGCACCAGGCCGGCGAGCGTGGTGGACACGGCCCCCGTCTCACCCAGCGACGGCAGCACATGGTCGATGTAACGCAGGAAGGTGGAGGAGGGGCCGATGAGCAACACGCCCCGGCTCGCGAGCAGGTCGCGGTGATGATAGAGCAGGTAGGCGGCGCGGTGGAGCGCGACGGCCGTCTTGCCGGTGCCGGGTCCACCCTGGACCACGAGCGCGCCCTGCAGGGGAGCCCGGATCACGGCATCCTGCTCGGCCTGGATGGTGGCGACGATGTCACCCATGCGGCCCGTGCGCCGTGCGTCGAGTGCGGCAAGAAGCGCGCCCTCTCCGGCGAGGGCCGCATCGGCGCCGGAGGCGCGCAGGGCCTCGACGTCGAGGACGTCGTCCTCAATCGCGGCCACGCGCCTGCCCACGGTCGTGAGATGGCGGCGATTGACCACGCCGCTCGGGTTGGCGGCCGTGGCAGCGTAGAAGGCCGTGGCAGCAGGGGCGCGCCAGTCGGTGAGCAGGGGCCGATGTTCGAGGTCGGACAGGCCGATGCGTCCCACGTAGAGCCGCTCGCCTGTGGCCATGTCGAGCCGGCCGAAGCACAGTCGGTCCTCGACGGCGCTCAACTGCGCGATCCGGTCCTCATAGAGCGTGGCGAAGGCGTCTCGCTCCGACCGGTTCTGGGGGGAGCCGGAGGGGCCGGAACGGCGCACGTCTGCGAGGCGTTCGGTCGCCTCATCGCGCAACTGGTCGAGCCGGGCATACAGCGCGTCCACCACCAGTTGCTCGGCCTCAAGGCCGACGGAGGCCGCGGGAGCGGTCTCGTTGTGCATCGTTCACCTTTCGCGTCAGGCGTGCAGGTTCCGTAAAGCGAGTCATCCATTATCGCAAAGGTGAGAGGCGAGTTCGCCCGTTGCGATACGCGTGCCCTCGTCGCGCAGAAGGTGAAAGACTGAGAACACGATGGACACATTGGTGACGTGGGACCCCGAGGGGGTCCGAGCATGGGCCGAGGCCTCCGGCGAGGGCGCGGTCATGGTGCATCTGCTGCGCGGGTTCGTGGATGCGGGCAACGCGGGTGCGCTTGCGGCCGCCCACCTGCAGACTCTGAGCGACGGCGTGCGGGTTGCCACCTTCGACGCCGATCAGTTGATCGACTACCGCAGCAGGCGCCCCGAGATGGTGTTCTCCATCAATCAGTGGACCTCCTACGACGCCCCCGAACTGGTGCTCGACATGCATCGCGACGCGCAGGGGCAGGCCTATCTGCTGTTGCACGGCTCCGAGCCCGACATCCTGTGGGAACGGTATGTCTCCACCATCAAGGAGGCGGTCGCGCGGCTGGGAGTGGGGCTTACGGTGGGTGCCCACGGCATCCCGATGGCGGCCCCCCATACGCGTCCGCTTGCGACGACGCTGCACGGGACACGCCAGGACCTGCTCCCCGACACCCCCAGTTTCTTTGGCACCGTGACGGTGCCGGGAAGCGCCCAGAGTTTGCTCGAGTATCGCTTCGGGCAGTGGGGACTCGACATGGTCAATGTGGTGGTCCATGTGCCGTATTACCTGGCACAAGCCGGAGTGCCGCAGTCCGCACAGGTGGCGCTGACCGCCCTGGAAGGGGTCACCGGCCTGGACCTCGGCACGCACCACCTGGATGAGGCGGTGCGCATCGCGAGCGTGCAGCTCGAGCAGCAGGTGAGAGACAACGGCGAGCTGTCCACGGTGGTCCACACCCTGGAGGAGCAGTACGACGCGTTCCTGGCTCAACGCGACAGCGGCATCATCGATGGGCCGCTGCCTTCAGCCGACGAACTGGGTGCCGAGTTTGAGAAATTTCTGGCACAACAGGGCAAAGACTTGCCACCGACCCCCTAATCCATGAAACACTTGACCCGGTTGCAGTTCGTAGTGTGCAGAACCTGCCTTCGTGGGCACGGGGTGAGGCATTGCGGCGACAAGGGACGCAAGTCGCGTTCCCTTCCCGTCCCCGGGCAGTATCGAAGAAGGTAGTACAGGCATGGCACAGGGTTCTGTGAAGTGGTTCAGCGCTGAGAAGGGCTTCGGCTTCATCGCTCAGGATGGCGGCGGCGAGGACATCTTTGTCCACTGGTCCGCCATCGATGGCGACGGATTCAAGTCGCTCGACGAAGGCCAGCGTGTGGAGTTCGAGGTCACCAACGGTGCCAAGGGTCTCCAGGCTGAGGCAGTCCGTCTTCTCGGCTAATTCCGTCCACAGGTGACGGGCTGGTCCCGCCGCCGATGCGTCCCCGAGGGGACAGCCAAGGACTTCGCCGCTAGCGCGGCAGAACGGCCCGGGTGCAACTTCGCACCCGGGCCGTTCGTTGTCTGGGCAAGCGGGGGCCACGCCGGGGTGGAGGATTCCACCTCGCCCCGCCTACACTGTGAACAGGCCGAACGCGAAGGAGGTCGTGATGCCGCTGTCCGAGTATGAGCAGCGCGTGCTCGATCAACTGGAGCGCGACCTGGGGTCGGACCCCAAGCTGGGTCGCACCCTCACGCGCCAGCCCCGCTCCCGCGGGCGTTTGGTGCTGGGTGTGTTCGGCGTCATCGCCGGACTGGCCGTGCTGGTTGCGGGCGTCGCCGCCAAGAGCGAACTGCTCGGCGTGGTGGGCTTCGCCGTGATGGCCGGGGCCGTGCTGTACACGATCCTCGCCCCGCAGAAGGACGCGGCCGCCAAGGCCGCGGACACCTCATCCGCCAAGGGGGGTCCCTCTGCCAAGCCCGGTCGCGGCGCGGACAAGCCGCTCATGGACCGGCTGGAGGAGCGCTTCGAGCGCCGTCGCCGCGAGGGTGACCTCTAGGCTCCATCGCCTCGTCGGCGCTCTGAGGTGCGGGCGGCTCCGTTCGGCTTCGCAGCCTTGACGGCGCGTTGCGCCGCCTCCACCTGGAGCACCACCGTCTCCACCAACGCGGCGAGACCTTCCTCGGAGACCTCGTCGCTGTGCACGGCATACCGGGAATCCGAGACCAGGGTGGCCAGGAAGGCCACACCACGGTGCACCACGGGGTCCAGCACCAGGCCCGCCTCCTCCCAGCGCTGAGCCAGGTGGCCGGGAACCTCCAGTGGCGTGAGCGTTGTCGGCCAACGCCAGGTGGGATCCAACCCGTCTCGCAGCAGCCTCCACGCACCCTCCGTGTCGAGCGGGCGTGCCGTGCGCCTGCGCCGCAGCCACCAGACGACCGCCGCCAGGGCCGCGACGAGCAGGCCCAGAACGGTGGGCAGCAGCCATCGCGGCCCCGTCTGCGCGGGGGTGTCGGGAGCCGTGGAGGTTCCGCCGGGGGTGTCCGATGTCTCCGTGGGGTGCGGAGCGGTGGTGGCCGGCGTGGTGGCCGAGGGGGCGCTGGGGTCGGGCCGCGGCTCGCCCCGCTGCTGGGCATCGGCGGCCGCGCGCACCGAGTCGGGAATCTCGACCTCGGTCGACTGCGGGTCGGCGTAGGTGGGCGTCATGCCGGTCTGTGCCGCCGGGGTCGGCTCGAAGCGCACCCAGCCCACGGTGGGGAAGAACACCTCGGGCCAGGTGTGGGCATCGGCGCCCTTGACCACGTAGCGTCCCTCCGAGGCGGGGCTCCCGGAGAGGAAGCCCACGCCAAGCCGCGCCGGGATGTCAAGTGCCCGCAGCATGACCACCATGGTGGTCGCGAACTGCACGCAGTATCCGCGGCGCTGGTCGAGGAAGGTCGAGACGGCGTCCGCCCCCCGGGGTTCCACGGCGGTGTCATAGGTGAAGGCGATCGGGTCCCTCAGGTAGGTCTGGATCGCGAGCGCCTTGTCGTAGCGCGTGGTCGCGTCGGCGGTGATCTGCTGGGCGAGGCGTGTGATGCGCTCCAGGTCCACGGCCTCGGGCAGGGTGGTGTACTCGGCGCCGATGCCGCGTTCCAGGTCCACGGCGGGCAGGGAGTCCATGCCCGCCAGGCGTGAGGCATCCAGATGACCCAGTGCGGCATAGACCTCGTAGGTCAGCCCCAGGGTGCTGTCCTCGCCCACCACCTCGTCGAATGCGGGTGCGTAGCGCCAGGATCCGGGCGCGTCGATGAGGCGGGGCACGGCGGGCACCGGCAGGTTGGTCTCCGCCAATGCCTCGATGGTGACGGACAGGTGTGCCGCTTCGGAGGAGTCCCACTCGAAGTCCGAGAGCGGCTCGGGCCACATCACGGCACCGGGCATGTATCGCAGGTCGATCGCCTCAGGGTTCTCCCGATGCCAGGAGTTCCCGTCGAACTCGGTGAGCGTGGCTAGACGCCACACGTCCGGCCGGGCGCCCGTGCTGCGGTAGCTCAGCACCGGGCTGGCAGATCCGGTGGTCAGCGAGGCATGCAGGTCCAGGTCCAGGTTGAGGCGCGTGGTGGGGTCCAAGGCCTGCGGTGCCGTGATGCGCGGGAAGGCGCCCCAGCCGGGGCCACCCAGCAGCAGGGGCGTAACGATGGCGCCGAGCGCCACGATGCTCACCGCGGCCACTCCCACCGGGGCGAGGCCGGGCGAGCGGTCGGTCTGGGTCCAGACGGTGGTGAGGCCGAGTGCGAGCAGCCAGCACAGCATGGCCCCGGCGAGGGCGAACACGGCGAGGTGATACTGCAGGGCCATGGCCGGCACCCACGGCACCACGAGCACGATGCCCGCCACGGCCGCCGCGCGCCACGATGCGACCAGGTGCTCGGCGACCAGGAACAGCGCCACGGCGGACAGGGTGAGCAGTGCGAGCAGGGCGGGGGTCACCGGTGCGGGGGCGACGGTGGTGCTGGCGTGGTGCACTGCCTCGTTCATCAAGGAGCCCAGTTCCCTGAGTGCAGCCGGGGTGGGGAGCCAGAAGCGTCCCCCCTCGTCGTCCCGCGCGAACGTCACGACGGAGACCCACAGCGTCAGGGCGGCACCCACCGCGGTGGGAATCAGGCGCGAACGCGTCAGGCGTCGTGTCACCAGCACGGCAGCCATCGCCACGAGGATCACGGCGGCCACGCTCCCGCGCCACGGCCCGTCCTTGAGCATGGGTGCGATGCCGGAAAGCCCCAGATAGGTGGCGAGCGCCATGAGCGGGGTGACGAGCCACGCGTGGCGCGGCAGCCCTGCGGCGGTCATGGGCGTGCCGCCTTGCTCAGTTCGGTCCACACCTCGGTCAGATCGTCCGTGAGGGAGACGGTTGCCACGCGCCAGCCTGAGCGGCGCAGCGCCCGCAGCCCACTCTGGGCATCGGGCGCCGCATGCGAGCCGGAGGTGCGCATCAACGCCCACGCCCGCCCCATGCTTCCCAGCGGCACGAGCGCGTCCACCGCCTGTTCGTCCAGTTCCTCCAGCACGGCGATGACCACCTCGCCATGAGCGGCATCGTGCGCCACCTGACGGGCGATACGCACGAGGTGCTCGGTCGCTTGGGCGCGCGATGCGGGTGCCGCGAGATCGAGAGTCTGGTCGAGCAGTGCCGCACGACCGGCTTCGAGCGCTTGATCGCCCACGTGCTCCGTGGTCCGCGAACCCAGGTCGCCCGCGAGCAGCCGGGTGGGATGGCCGGAGGCGAGCACCGAGACCGCAAGCGACGCCGCTGCGCTGATACCCCATTCGAGGGGCACCGCATAGGGCGACACGTCGAGCATGACGGTCACGGGCCGGCGTCCCGCACGTTCGTCGGAACGCACCAGCAGGTCACCCCGGCGCGCCGACGATGCCCAGTGGACTCGCCGAAGGTCGTCGCCGCGGCGGTAGTCGCGCAGCGCCGCGTCATCGGCGGAGGGCATGCGTGCGCCGAGCGCGACGCGATCCGCCTCACCCAGGAGCGTGCCCGTGGTGTGAGCGAGGTCGATGATCGCCGGCCACACGGGGACCGTCTGCACCTCGCCCACCGCGGTGTCGTTCCACCACAGGCCCAGCGGATCGCCGCTGTGCACCAGGGCGGGTCCCAGGGGCCATCTGCCTCGCCGCCGCGGCGCGAGGGAGTAGGTCAGCGTGAGCGCGTCGCGGCTGCGGCTGACCACGGCGCGCGTGGCGGAGCCGCCCGTGAGTTCGCCGGCGGCCTGCTCCCGGACGTCGAGCGCCGCGACCATGCCGCGGCTCACACCCCCCGGCCCGTGGCGCAGTGCCGTGAGACTGACCGTGACCGTGCCGGGGCTGCCCACACTCAAGGGATAGGGGAGCACGTCCCGGCGGGCATGCGGGAAGCTGCGGCGGAACGCCGACACGGAGCCGCGCACCCACAGGTATCCCACCAGGCATGCCATGAGGACCATGACGCCCACCCGCACCAGCGCGGGGGCGGCAAAGCCGATGCCGGAGACCACCATCGCAAGGCCCACCGCGAGCATCGCGATGCCGCGCGCCGTCGGCGCCGTGGACAGGGGGTGACGCGGGCGCGTCATGGGCGTGACGTGTACGCCCGGACGGAGGGGGAGAAGGCGCTCTCGCGCGCCACCGGCATGTCACGTGCCGTCTCGGGAACCGCGACGCGGGACAGGATCGCGTGGCAGATCTGGGAGGCGCTGCGGCCCGCGAGGCGAGCCTCGGTGCTGGGGATGAGGCGATGGGCGAGCACGGGCACCGCGAGAGCCTTCACGTCATCGGGAAGCAGATGGGGCCTGCCTGCCATCGCCGCCCGCGCCTTGGACGCGGCCAGCAGCTGCAGCGCGGCGCGGGGGGACGCGCCCAGGCGCAGGGCGGTGTCTTCGCGGGTTGCGGCCACCAGGTCCACGATGTACTGCTTCACGGCGGGCGCGGCATAGATGCGCCGGGTCGTGTCCATCAGGCCGCGCAGTGCCTGAGCGTCGGTCACCGGGGTGATCGTGTCCAGCGGGTCGGTGCCGTCGTGGGTGTCGAGCATGGCCATCTCATCGCGTGCCGAGGGGTAGCCCACGGACACCTGCGCCATGAACCGGTCGCGCTGCGCCTCGGGCAGGGGATAGGTCCCCTCCATTTCGATGGGGTTCTGCGTCGCGACCACGAGGAAGGGTGACGGGAGGGGACGGGTCACGCCGTCCACGGTGACGGAGCCCTCCTGCATCGACTCCAGGAGCGCGGCCTGCGTCTTGGGGCTCGCCCGGTTGATCTCGTCGGCAATCACCACGTGGGCGAAGACCGGGCCGGGGCGGAACTCGAACTCGTGGGCGTCGGCGCGGAAGATGCTCACTCCGGTCACGTCGGAGGGGAGCAGGTCGGGGGTGAACTGGATGCGTCCCACGGTTGCGTCGACGGACTTCGCGAAGGCCCGAGCCAGGGTGGTCTTTCCCACGCCGGGCACGTCCTCGACCAGCAGGTGGCCTCCCGCGAGTGCCACGGCAAGGGTGGCGGTGATCGCGGTGTCCAGGCCGCTCAGGGCGGTTCCCATCGAGGTGCGAATGCGCGCGGTGATGGCGGCGACCTCTGCCAGTTCGGCTTCGGTGGGCACGGGATGCGTCATCGGTTCTCCTTTGCCGGTCTCCACGAGCCTAGACGATGCCCGGGTCAGGTCTTCTCCGCCCCCGCCACCTCGGCATCGGCCCGGGGGAGGCAGCCGCGGCGCGCCGGTGCGGGAGGGGATTCGGCGAGGTGCGTCGCGGCGGATTTCCCGCCTGGGTGGAGGGGGTGGGAATAAATCTTCGACAAATGTGGGGAGAAGTGGAGGGAAGTGGAGTAAAGTGGGGCGCACTGGCGAGTCGTGGCGCGAGGAGGTGAGCCGCAGTGTCCGATGTGACGCATGGTCTGGGACCCACTGGGGTCTTCCTCGGCACGTTCACGCCCAAGCTCGACGACAAGGGCCGGTTGATCCTGCCCGCCAAGTTCCGGGGGCGGCTGGCGAGCGGGCTGGTGGCCACACGCGGACTCGACCGCTGCGTCTTCCTGTTCCCCGTGGATGAATTCATGGCGGTGCACAACCGGCTGCGGACCGCACCCCTGGAGAACAAGCAGGCACGCGACTACCTGCGCAACTTCCTGGGTCACGCCCAGGACGAGGTGCCGGACAAGCAAGGGCGGGTGCTGCTCGGCCAGCCACTGCGCGACTACGCGGGGCTCGACCGCGACGTGGCGGTGGTGGGCATGGGCGCGCGCGTCGAAGTGTGGGACGCCCAGAAATGGGAGCAGTACCTCGCCGAAGGCGAAGACGCCTATGCCGCCACCGCGGCAGAGGTTTTTGGACAGATGTGAACGAGTGCCCTGCGGCCTCCTCCCGCGTCCCTGCGTCGGACTTCCCCCCGACGCAGAGCCCGGTGGGAGACCGGAGGGCACTCCACTCGGAAAGCACAAGGGAGGTGCCGTGGCCGTGACAGACGACGCCGCTTCGCGGCACATTCCGGTGATGCTCGACCGCTGCGTCGAGCTCCTTGCTCCCGCCTTGGACCACGACGGCGCGGTGGCGATCGACGGCACCCTGGGACTCGGCGGGCACACCGAGGCGATCCTGACCCGCTGCCCGCGCGCGCGCGTGGTGGGCATCGATCGCGACGCCGACGCCATCGCGCTCGCCTCGGCACGCCTGGCCGCCTTCGGCGACCGCTTCACCGCGCACCACGCGGAGTATGACGACATCGCGGGGGCCCTGGGTGCCGTGGGGGCGAGCATGGCGGATGGCATCCTGCTCGACCTCGGCGTGAGCTCGCTCCAGATCGACGAGGCCGAGCGGGGCTTCTCCTATGCGCAGGACGCACCGCTCGACATGCGCATGAACCGCGACGATCCCCTCACCGCGGCCGACCTGCTGCGCGACGCGCCGGAGGCTCAGATCGCGCGCATCCTGCGGGTCTACGGCGAGGAGCGCTTCGCGCCCCGCATCGCCCGCGCCATCGTGCGGCGCCGTGAGAGCGCGCCGCTGACGCGCTCGGGCGAGCTCGTGGAGGTGGTGCGGGAGGCGATTCCCGCGGCGGCCCGCGCCACGGGAGGCAACCCGGCCAAGCGCACCTTCCAGGCACTGCGCATCGCCGTCAACCGCGAACTCGATGTGCTCGGACGCGCGCTCCCTGCGGCGATCGATCACACCGCGATGGGCGGACGCGTGGTGGTCATGGCGTACCACTCACTCGAAGATCGCATGGTCAAGCAGGCATTCGCCCACGGGGCGCAGTCCCAGGCCCCGGCGGGGATGCCCGTGGTGCCCGAGCATGCACAGCCCTACCTGCGCCTGCTGACCCGCGGCGCAGAGACCGCCTCTGAGGAGGAGCTCGCCCGCAACTCGCGCTCCAAGCCCGTGCGCCTGCGGGCCGTGGAGCGCGTCCGTGTCACCGGACCCCTGAGGAGTGCGGCATGAGCGCGGCCCCGGTGCGCACCGCCAGGCCCGCGTACGCCCGGTCCGCGCTCCCCGGCGCTGCCCCGAGCCGTACCGCCCCCGTGCGGGAGGCGCCCCATCTGCGTGCCGTGGCGGCTCCGCAGCAGGCTCGCTCGCTCGGCCTCTTCGCCATGGCGTGCATCGCGATCGTGCTCGGGGCGCTGGCCACCGTGCTGCTGCTCAACACCGTCATGGCGCGCGGCGCCTACGAGGCGGTGGTCGTGCGGCGCGAGATCGCCACGCTCCACCAGGAGCGCGCCACGCTGCTCACGCAGCTCGAGGCCGCCTCGGCCCCCGCGGGGCTCGCGACGACCGCGCAGAGCCTCGGCATGGTGCCCGCGCAGCGCATGGGCTTCGTCTTCCTCGAAGGCGGCTCGGTGCTCGAAGCGAGCGGATACTGATGACCCGGCCTCCCACGCAGGCGCCCCCGCGCCGTACCGCACCGCCGGCATCGGCACGCCCCTCGGCGCGCCCGGCACCCGTCCACCCGGGACGCGATCCCCGCCGCGCACCGCAGCCGGGACGCGACCCTCGCCGCGCACCGCAGCAGTACCGTCCCGCGCAGGGCCGACCCCGCCGTCCCGCGGGCCACCCAGGCACCCTCAACCCCTCCGCCTTGCCGCGTGTGGGCAACCCGGTGCTGCGCCAGCGGCTGACCACGCTCGCCTCGCTCGCGATCCTCGCAGTGTTCGTGGTGCGCCTGGTGGACGTGCAGATCGTCCACGCCGCGCCGCTCGCCGAACAGGCCCTGCAACTGCGCCTGTTCACCTACGACGTCACCCCGCCGCGCGCGGACATCCTGGATCGCAACGGCGTGGTGCTGGCCACCTCCGTGGACCGCTACCACCTGTGGGTCAATCAGACCAAGATCAAGGACTGGAAGCGCAAGGAGAACGACACGGTGGTCGCGCAGGGCCCACTCGACGCCGCACGCATCCTCGCGCCCATCCTGGGGATGAACGAGGCGGAGCTCGCGGCCATGCTCGTGGGTGAGAAGAGCTTCCAGTACCTGGTGAAGAACGTCACCCCCGAGGTGCGCGACCTGGTCAAGGCCGAGGGCATCTCGGGGCTGGACTTCGAGCCCACCTCGGAGCGGCTGTACCCCAACGGCATCATCGCCGGCAACGTGATCGGCTTCATGGGAGGCCGCGAGGACCGCCAGGGCGTGTGGGGCCTGGCGGGCGTGGAGTACATGTACGAGGACCTGCTCATGGGCGAGTCCGGCTCCAAGACCGTGGAGCGCAGCCGCTACGGCTGGGCGATCCCCACGGGCCAGAACTCGGAGACGCCCGCGGTTCCCGGAACCACCGTGCAGCTGACCATTGACCGCGACATCCAGTACGCCACGCAGGCGCTCGCCGCCCAGCATCTGACCAGTACGGGCGCCAAGCGGGCCATGGTGGTGGTCTCCGACGCCAAGACCGGCGAGATCTACGCGCTCGTGGATTCCGGCTCGGTGGATCCCAGCAATCCGGGGGCCACGGACTCCGCCAACCGCGGTGCACGCTCCGTCTCCGACGTGTTCGAGCCGGGCTCCACCGCCAAGGTCATCACGGTCGCGGCGGCACTCGAGGAGGGCACGGCCACCCCCTATTCGCAGTATGTGGCCCCCTACCAGTACACGACGGCCAACAACCAGACCTTCAAGGACTCCCATCAGCACCCCGATCAGCGGCTCACGCTCGCGGGCATCCTGGTGTCCTCCTCCAACACGGGGGCCATCCAGATCGGTCAGCAGCTCTCGGACGAGGTCCGCTACGACTACATGAAGGCCTTTGGGCTGGGCACGGCCACAGGAGTGGGCCTGCCCGGTGAGTCGAGCGGCATCCTGCATCCGTGGAACAAGTGGGATGGTCGCACCAAGTACGCCACCATGTACGGCCAGGGTGTCGCGGCCACGGCGATCCAGACCGCGCAGGTCTACCAGATCATCGCCAATGGCGGGGTCAAGATGCAGCCCACCGTCGTCAAGGGCTTCGTGGCTCCCGACGGCACGGTCACGGCACCCGAGCTCGCCGCCCCCGAGCGCGTCATCTCGGAGGAGACCGCCAAGCAGCTCATGCTCATGCTGGAGGCGGTGACCCAAGAGGGCACGGGGCGGCTGGCCCGCATCGACGGCTACCGGGTGGCGGGCAAGACCGGAACCGCACAAGCGGCGGGGGCGGACGGCACGCTGTCGTCGGTGGTCTCCTCGTTCGTGGGCATGGCTCCGGCCGACGACCCGCGCCTGGTGGTGACCGTGATCCTCTTCGACCCCAAGACTTCCATCTATGGTGGTGACGTGGCAGCGCCACTGTTCAAGGACGTGATGACGTTCGGCCTGCAGTCGTTGCGCGTGCCGCCGTCGGCATCGACGGAATCGTTCTACCCGACCACCTGGGAGTAAACAGTGGAGCAGATGGCGCTCAGGCCGTCGCAGGTGACACCGCGTTCGCTCGCGCAGGTGGCTCAAGCCGTGGGGCTTGAGGCACCTCCTGGCGCCGATGCCGTGGTGGTCACCGGAGCATCGGTCGATTCGCGCACGGTGCAGCCGGGCGATGTGTTCGGCGCCTTCGCCGGTCTGGTGCAGCACGGCGTCACCTACGTGCGCCAGGCAGTGGACGCGGGCGCCGTGGCGGTGCTGACCGATGCCGAGGGCGCGACGTGGTGCGCCAGGGAGGTCCCCGGCTTCCCGGTGCTCGTGGCCGCGGACACGCGCGACGCGCTGGGACGGCTCGCCTCGGAGGTCTATGGCACACCCTCCGACCACCTGGTGCTGGTGGGAGTGACGGGCACCAACGGCAAGACCACCACGAGCTACTTCATCGACTCCGCCCTGGCTCGGGTGCACCCGCGGCGCGGGATGCTGGGGACCGTCGAGCTGCGGGTGAGGGATGAGGCGGTCGAGTCGCCGCGCACCACCGTGGAGGCTCCCGTGCTGCACGGGCTCATGGCGCGGATGGTCGAGGAGGGCTGCACCGCCGCGGTGGCGGAGGTCAGTTCCCATGCCGCCGCCCTGGATCGGATCGCGGGGGCGCACTTCGACGTGGCGGTGTTCACCAACCTGCAGTGGGATCACCTGGACTTCCATCACACCATGGAGCAGTACCTCGCGGACAAGGCGCGGCTGTTCGCACCGGGCCGTTCGCGCCAGGGAGTGATCTGCATCGACGACCAGTACGGTCAGCAGCTGGCACGCGAGGCGGCCATCCCCGTGCAGGCGGTCTCCACGCGCCTCGACTCCCCCCGGGGCGACTGGTGGGTGGAGCAGGCGGACATCGGCCTGGACGGGGTCGGTTCGCGCTTCACGCTCGTGGGCCCCGACGGCGCCCGCCACGAGGCCACGAGCCCGCTGCCCGGCCTGGTCAACGTCTCCAATGCCGCCGTGGCCATCGTCGCCGCGCACGCCGCCGGGGTGCCGCTCGCCGAGGCGATCCGAGGTGTGGGGCAGGCCCACGGGGTCCCCGGTCGCATGGAGCGCGTCATCGAGCGCTCCGACAAGGACCCGCTCGCGATCGTCGACTACGCCCACACGCCCGATGCGCTCACCCTCGCGCTCGAAGGCGTGCGTCCCATCACCCCGGGCAGGCTCATCCTCATCTTCGGCTCCGACGGGGATCGCGACCAGGGCAAACGGCCCGTCATGGGCGAGATCGCCGCGCGCCTGGCCGACGTCATCGTGCTCACCGACGAGAACCCGCGGTCGGAGCAGCCCGAGGCCATCCGCGCCGCCATCCGCGCCGGGATTCGGCAGGTGCGGCCCGACCTGGCTCAGGTGCACGAGATCGCGCCGCGCGTGGATGCCGTGGAATACGGCCTGCGACTGGGCGGTCCCGGGGACACCGTGATCGTGACCGGCAAGGGACACGAGCCCACCCAGGAGATCGCAGGGGTCTTCCACCGCTACAACGACCGCGACGCCTATCGTGCGGCCCAGGCCCGCATCGAGGCGGAGCGTGCCGCGGGCACGGCGGGAGGCGCGGCATGAGGCCGGTACAGGCGGGATGGATCGCCGATGTCGTGGGCGGAGTGCTGGTGGGGGAGCCGGGGATCGAGGTCACCTCGGTGGAGAAGGACTCGCGGGCGATCAGCACGGGCGCGCTGTACGTCGCCTTACCCGGGGAGCGTGCCGACGGTCACGACTTCGTGGAGGCGGCGATGCGGGCAGGAGCGGCCCTGTGTCTCGTGACGCGCCCGGTAGACGCGCCGCATGTGCTGGTGAGCGATGCGGTGGTGGCGCTCGGGCGCCTCGCCCGCGCCTATCTTGCCCTGCTGCGCACCGAGGGGGACCTGACGGTCATCGGCATCACCGGCTCCAACGGCAAGACCACCACCAAGGACCTCCTGGCCCAGATGCTGCCGGACGTGGTCGCACCGGTGGGAAGCTTCAACAACGAGATCGGCCTGCCGCTCACCGTGCTGCGCGCCGGGAGCGACACCCGGCACCTGGTGCTGGAGATGGGCGCCAGCCAACCCGGAGACATCGCCTACCTGACGGACATCGCACCCCTGGACGTGGCCGTGATCTTGACGGTGGGTTCCGCTCATGCGGAGTTCTATCCGTCGCTTGAGGCCCTCGCCGCAGAGAAGGCCTCCATCCTGGACGGGCTGGTCGAGGGAGGCCGTGCGGTCTTCAACATCGACGATCCGCGGGTGGCCGCGATCGCCGACGATGCCGACGCGCGCAACATCGACGCCTGGACCCTGCGCTGCGGCTTCTCACCGGGAGCGAATGTGCAGGGCTCGAATCTTCGCCTGGAGGCCGGGCGCGCGCGGTTCGATGTGTCCTACGCGGGCTTTGGCGGCTCGGTGGCGCTGACCTTGGTGGGTGAGCACCAGGCAACCAACGCGCTCGCGGCGCTGACCGCGGGAATGGTGGTGGGAGTGGCCCCGTTCCTGGCCGCGCCCCTCGTCTCCGCCGCCCGGCCATTGAGTCCGCACCGCATGGCCCTCACCGAGCGTGCCGACGGGGTCCGCATCCTGGATGACTCCTACAACGCGAGCCCCGAGTCCATGCGGGCCGCCCTGCGCGCCCTGCTCGAAGTGGCAGAGGGCGGCCCCACCTGGGCCGTCATCGGCGAAATGCGCGAGATGGGGGAGGCGTCGTGGCAGGCCCACGCCGACATCGGCGTCGATGTGGTGCGGCTGAACATTTCCCGTCTGGTGGTGGTGGGCGAGGGTGCCAAGCCGGCGTTCGACTCGGCCGTGCGCGA
>CAZFEH010000030.1:14252-24137 GCA_964517615.1 uncultured Demequinaceae bacterium | reverse complement strand
CCACAGCCGGACTGGTCGAGAAATGGGACCTGTACGTGCGTGGCTTCGAGCTGGCCACGGCGTACTCGGAGCTCGTGGACCCGGTGATTCAGCGTGAGCGCTTCGAGCAGCAGGCGCGCATGGCCGCTCAGGGCGATGATGAGGCAATGGCACTCGATGAGGACTTCCTCGCCGCGATGGAGTATGCCTTGCCGCCCACCGGAGGTATGGGAATGGGCATTGACAGACTGCTGATGGCATTGACGGGATTGGGAATCCGGGAGACCATTCTGTTCCCGCTGGTCAAGCCCGCGGAGCAGCAATGAGCTGGGATGTTTTCTTGATGGGTGTCCTGCCGTCGATCGGAACGCTCGCCCTCTTTGTCTTTGTGGTCCGAGGCGTGATTCGGGCGGATCGACGCGAGCGTGCGGCTATCTCCCAGGAAGAACAAAAGGCGCAGGCCGAGACTACCGACCTCGAATAGCGGCCTAATAAGTGCGGCGGGAAACAGCGAAGGGCAATTCCTTTTGACTGTCCGCGCGCAATATGAGAATCTTTGCAGGGAAACCCCTCCACAGAAAGAAGGCAGTCTTCATGGCACAAAAGGTTCAGGTCACCCTGGTTGACGACATCGATGGCTCGGTGGCAGACACCACCGTGAGCTTCGCTCTCGACGGCGCCACCTATGAGATCGACCTCTCCGCCGCCCACGCCTCCCAGCTGCGCGACACCCTCGCCCCCTGGATCAAGGCCGGTCGCAAGACCTCCTCGCGCTCGTCGTCGCGTGGCCGTTCGGCAGGCGCCGGCGACACCGGCAAGATCCGCGCGTGGGCCAAGGCCAATGGCTATGACGTCTCGGAGCGCGGGCGCATCAACGCCGCCGTGCGCGAGGCGTACAACGCCGCTCACTAGTCCGACCGTCAAGGGCCGCCCGAGTTCTCGGGCGGCCCTTGCGTCTGCCAGGCTAGAGCCCATGCCGCACGTCTCCTCGACCACCGCATCGGACCCTGCCGTCATCTGGCTGGGCACCTACCCCGCCGAGGGCCTCGGCAGCCCCACGGGCCTGGGGGAGGGCCTGGTCCGGCTGGAGTGGGCGCAGGACGGGACACTTGCGGCGCGGCAGGTGAACGAGATCGCCGCACCCTCCTTCGTCATCCCCCATCCCCGCCTCGCCCTGCTGTACGCCGTGAGCGAGGCGCAGCCGTCAGTGCTGCATGTGATCGACCCCGAAGCACCCGAGCAGCCGCTCGCGAGCATCGCCATGCCAGGCACGGACTCGGGCTGCCACCTTCTGGTCGCCCCCGGGGGCGACGCGCTGTATGTGAGCCACTACGTCTCCGGCCAGCTGTCCGTCTTCCTCCTCGACGATGCGGGAATGCCGCAGGGCGCCGCCGCACAGACCTTCACGTATCAGGGTTCAGGGCCCCGCCAGGACCGCCAGGGCAGCGCCCACGCACATTTCGCGGGGGTGGCCCCAGGAGGCCGCCACGTGGTGGTCGCCGACCTGGGCTCCGACACCTTGTGGGCGCACGAACTGCTTGCCGACGGCCGACTCGGCGCAGCCACCGTGGCCGCCGCACTCCCGCCGGGGGCCGGGCCGCGTCACTTCGCCGTGCGGGGCAACCTGCTGTACGTGGTCTGCGAGCTCGACCATCAGGTGCGCACCCTGCGGTGGGAGGGCGCGACCGCGGAGCTCATCGAGGAACTGCCCGCCACCCTGGTGCCGCATCGCGCTGGTGCAGCGGTATACGACGGGCATATCGCACTGCTGCCGGGCGCCACGAACGATGTGCTGCTCGTGTCCGTGCGCGGCGCCGATGTCGTGTCGGTGTTCGACGTGTTCCCCGAGGGGCAGCTGCGCTACCGGGCGGCGCTGGACGTCGGCCATTGGCCGCGCCACTTCGCGGTCGCTGCGGCGCCCGACGGCGCGCAGTACCTCGTGGTGGTCAACGAGAAGGGCCATGAGGTGCGGGCCTTCGCGCTCGCCGATGTCCTCGCCCTGGAGCCGGAAGGCGAGAACGGCGCGGTGGCCGTGCTGCCTGACACGCGCATCGGCGTCACGAGCCCGGCCTGCGTGTGTCCCGCACCCCGCTGAGGACGGGCCCGGGACCTCGGACCGGTCGCGCGACGCGTCCGGGTGCGCCAGACTAGAGGCATGACTTACACCCTCATCCTGCTCCGCCACGGCGAGAGCGAATGGAACGCCAAGAACCTCTTCACCGGTTGGGTCGACGTCCCCCTCAATGACAAGGGCTGGGGCGAGGCCAAGCGCGGTGGCGAGCTGCTCAAGGAAGCCGGCATCCTGCCCGACGTGGTGCACACCTCGCTGCTGCGCCGCGCGATCATGACCGCCAACCTCGCGCTCGACGCCGCCGACCGCCACTGGATCCCCGTCAAGCGCAACTGGCGCCTCAACGAGCGCCACTACGGCGACCTGCAGGGCAAGAACAAGGCCGAGACCCTGGCCCAGTTCGGCGAGGAGCAGTTCATGACGTGGCGTCGCTCCTACGACGTCCCGCCGCCGCCCATCGCCGACGACAACGCCTACAGCCAGGCGGGTGACCCGCGGTATGCGGGTGAACCCACGCCCTCCACCGAATGCCTCAAGGATGTGCTGGAGCGGGCGCTGCCGTACTGGGATGCCGAGATCGTGCCCGACCTCAAGGCGGGCAAGACGGTGCTCGTCGCCGCGCACGGCAACTCGATCCGCGCCATCCTCAAGTACCTGGACGGCATCGCGGACGACGCGATCGTGGGTGTCAACGTGCCCACCGGCATCCCGCTCGTGTACGAGCTGGACGAGGACCTCAAGCCCCTCACCCCTGGCGGCCGCTACCTCGACCCCGAGGCCGCGGAGGCCGCCATTGCGGCGGTGGCGAACCAGGGCAAAAAGTAGGACACTGAAACAAGAGACGGTCGGTCAGCCTCTCATCGTCTGGCCGAAGAAGAAGGCCCCGGGATTGCGATCCCGGGGCCTTCGACCGTCTGTGGCTCGCGCCTAGATCATCGCGCGGTCACCGCGATGATCACCCGTGACCAGGTACACGATGCGACGCGAGACGGCCACGGCGTGGTCGCCGAAGCGCTCGAAGAAGCGGGCCAGAAGCGAGATGTCGAGCGTCTCCTGCGCCGAACCCGTAAAGGAGCCGTCGGTGAGCACCCGGTACGCCGTCAGGTGCAGCGCGTCGAGCTCGTCGTCATCCGCGACGATGCCCGCGGCCACGTTCAGGTCGCGGGTCTTGATGAGTTCCACCACTTCGGCGGCCGCCTTGCGCGCCGCGACGCACATCCCCTCGATCACCTCGCGGTGCGAGTCCGGGATGGCCGACTCGGGGTAGGCCCGCCGGGCATGCTCGGCGACGTGCTTGGCGAGGTCGCCCATGCGCTCCAGGCTCGCCGAGATGCGCAGCGAGGCGATGATGGTGCGCAGGTCCAGGCCCACGGGCTGCTGCTTGGCGATGAGCAGCACGCAGCGCTCATCCACCGTCTCCTCCAGGTCGTCGAGCTTGGCGTCGTCGGCGATCACCTGCTGGGCGAGCTCCACATTCGCGGTCAGCAGGGCCTCGGTGGCGCGATCGATCGCGATGGAGACCTGCTGAGCCATCGAGGCGAGGTCGTCCGCCAGTTCCGACATCTCGGCGGTGAACAGCGTGCGCATAGAAATCCCTTGTCGTCGTGTGTGACCTCCCTAGTGTGGCACTGCACCGCACCATCCCGCCCCGGTCCGATGCCTCTGCACGGTGAACTTTCAGTGACATCGGTGAACATTGGGTAAAGGGCGCCCGTGCTCGTTACTGTGGGCGCATGACCGCCCAAGCGTGGCTCGCCGTCGCGCTGGCCTTTGCCTCCGGTGCCCTTCTCGGTGCGCTCGTGTGGCGACGCCGTGCCGCGGGCAAGACCCAGGCTCGCACCCTCGTCCCGCATCGGACCCGTCAGGTGCTCGGCGCGCTGCAGTCCGGCGCCGTCATCGTCCGCCGTGACCGCCGCTCCGCCTTCGCCAACACCCCTGCCACGGCGCTGGGTGTCGCGCGGCTGGACGGCAAGCTGCACCCCGGCGTCGCCGACCTGGCCGAGGAGGCCTGGCGCACGGGCGAGGTGGTGGAGCGCGAGGTCGAGGTCTCGCGGGGCGTGCTGGGCGTCACCACGCTCGTGCACGTGCGTGTCACGCCGCTCGACCACGAACTCGCCCTGGCCGTCGCCAACGACAACACGGAGTCGCGCGCGGCCGAGGCGCATCGGCGCGAGTTCGCGGTCAACGTCTCGCACGAGCTCAAGACCCCCATCGGCGCGCTCTCGCTCCTGGCCGAATCGATCGAGGAGGGCGCCGACGATCCCGACATGGTCCGCTCCTTCGCGCGCAAAATCCGCAAGGAGAGCCGCCGCCTGACCAAGCTCATCCAGGAGATCATCGAGATCTCGCGCCTCCAGGCGGGCGAATCGGTGGTCGATCACGATCCGGTGGCGCTCGCCGAGATCATCGATGAGGCACTCGAGACCGCGCGGGTCAACGCCGAGGCCAAGGGCATCCGCATCGAGACCGACATCCAGGCCACGCCCGTGGTGCTGGGCGACCACGACCTCCTGCTCATGGCGGTGCGCAACCTCGTGGACAACGCCATCGCCTACTCCGATGCCGGCAAGCACGTCACCGTGTCACTGACGACGGGCCCCGCCGCCGATGCCGGGGAGGGCGCCAGCCACGTCGTGCGCCTCGCGGTGCTGGACCAGGGCATCGGCATCGACCCCCGGGACGCCGAACGGGTCTTCGAGCGCTTCTACCGGGCGGACCCGGCCCGCTCCCGTGACACCGGCGGCACCGGCCTGGGTCTGAGCATCGTCAAGCACGTGCTCGCCCAGCACGGCGGCACCGTGGACCTGTGGTCGCAGCCCTCCGTGGGCTCGACGTTCACCCTGACCCTTCCGCTCTATCAGGAGTCCCCATGAACGACATCCATGTGCTCGTGATCGAGGACGAGGAGTCCTACCGCGATTCCCTCGCCTTTCTGCTGGGGCGGGAGGGATTCCGGGTGTCCCTGGCCGCCGACGGCCGGGCCGGCCTGGACGCCTTCGCCCGGGATGGCGCCGATGTCATCCTGCTGGACCTCATGCTGCCCCAGGTGCCCGGGACCGAGGTCTTTCGCATCATCCGCGAGACCTCCGACGTCCCCATCCTCATGGTCACCGCGCGCGACGACCAGGTGGACAAGATCATCGGCCTCGAACTGGGGGCCGACGACTACATCACCAAGCCCTACTCGGGGCGTGAGCTCGTGGCGCGGCTGCGCAATGTGGTGCGCCGGGCGTCGGCGGTGCCGTCGGACATCGTGGAGGAACCCGTGCGGCTGACCGTGGCTGGCATGACGCTCGATCCCGAGAGGCTCACCGTGACGCGCGACGGCCAGGCGCAGTCGCTCCCCCCCAAGGAGTTCGCGCTGCTGCACCTGCTTGCGCACAATGCCGGGCGGGTGCTGCCGCGCCAGGTCATCATCGACCGGGTGTGGGGTGCCGACTACTTCGGCGACACCAAGACGCTCGACGTGCACATCAAGCGCATCCGCACCCGCATTGAGGCGGACCCGTCCGCGCCCGTGCACATCCAGACGGTGCGCGGGGTGGGCTACACCTTCGAGCCGTGACCCGCGCGGTGGGCACGCGCCGGGCAGTTCACGCAATGTTCACCCACAGTTCAGGAACACCCGCGAGGCTCGTTACCTTGCGTGCCTAGCGTGAAGGTGTCCGGCGAACGCCGGTCACTGACATGTGAGGAATCTCAACTGTGAACACTGCACTTCGCTCCGGTGTGCTGGCTGCCGCCGCTGCCGCCACGCTTGTGCTCGCGGCCTGCTCGCCCACCAATGAGCAGCCCCAGAACACCTCCCCCGCCCCCCAGACCTCTGACGCTCCCGCTCCCGCCGAGCTGTCCGGCAACCTTCAGGGTGCCGGCGCCTCGTCCCAGGAGGCCGCGATGGACGCGTGGCGTGCCGGCTTCCAGGCCACGCACGGCGACGTGTCCGTGGGCTACGACCCCGTGGGTTCCGGCGGCGGCAAGGAGCAGTTCCTGTCCGGCGCCGTGCCCTTCGCCGGCTCGGACGGTCTGCTGTCCGAGGAGGAGTACGCCCTGGCCGTAGACCGCTGCGACGGTGAAGGCGGCGCGATCCACCTGCCCATGTACATCTCCCCCGTTGCGGTGGTCTTCAATGTGGCTGGCGTGGACTCGCTCAACCTTTCCGCCGAGCAGCTCGCCAAGATCTTCAACGGCGACATCACCAACTGGTCCGACGCCTCCATCGTGGGCTCCAACCCCGGCGTGGACCTGCCCAACGCGACCATCACGGTGGTCTACCGTTCCGACTCCTCCGGCACCACCGAGAACTTCACCGAATACCTGGGCAAGGTTGCCGCTGACGCCTGGGAGTTCGGCAAGGTCAAGGAGTTCCCGGAGACCGCCGCGCAGCGTGTGGGCGCCGAGAAGACCTCGGGCATGGTGGACAACGTGGCCAGCACCAACAACTCGATCGGCTACGCGGACCTGTCGCGTGCCGGCGACCTGGGCGTGGTCTCGGTCCTCGTGGGCGACACCTATGTGGTCCCCAGCCCCGAGGCCGCCGCGAACATCGTGGCCGCATCCCCGCTGCTCGATGTCGCCAACGGCGCGAACGACCTTGCCTACAAGATCGACCGCACCACGACCGACGCCTCCGCCTACCCGATCACCCTGGTCTCGTACCACATCATCTGCCAGCAGTACGATGACGCCAACGAGCGTGCCTTGGTGACCGAGTTCCTCAAGTACGTCGCATCGAGCGACGGCCAGGCCGCGGCCGCCGGGGCAGCGGGTTCCGCTCCCTTGAGTGCCGCGCTGTCCGCGCGGGTCACGGGGATCCTCGCAGAGATCGCAGCCAAGGGCTGAGAATCACGCAGTACGCTCCGGTGGTGGGCTCGTTCAGCGAGCGGGCCCACCACCGGTGTTCCACGTTCCAACCCATGTGAGGGAGCTTCGCGTGACCAGCACGCAGCAGGATCAGTCGCCTGAACTCTCCGAGCGCGACTCCTCCGACCTCGGTCGCCACCCCGGCGCGACCGCCAACCGCATCTTCTCCGGCCTGTCCGCCACCGCAGCGATCACCATCTTGGTCACCCTCGCCGCCGTGGCCACCTTTCTGCTCGTCGAGGCCTGGCCGGCGCTGTCCGCCGAGGCCGACGTCCTGGCGCAGAAGGTGTCCTTCATCAAGCCGGATCTGGGCCTGTGGCAGATCATCGGCTACCTGGTCTTCGGCACGCTGCTGATCTCCGCGATCGCGCTGCTGGTCGCCACGCCGCTGTCCATCGCCATTGCGCTGTTCATCTCCCACTTCGCGCCGCGCAAGCTGGCTGCGACCCTGGGCTACCTCATCGACCTGCTCGCCGCCGTGCCCTCCGTGGTCTACGGTCTGTGGGGCTCCGCGGTGCTGGTCCCCGCCCTCATGCCCTTCTATCAGTTCCTCGCCGACTACCTGGGCTTCATCCCCCTCTTCGCCCCGCCGGCCTCTGGCGAGATCTTCACGGGCCGTGTCGCGATGTCCGCCGGCATCGTGCTGGCCATCATGATCATCCCCATCATCACGGCGGTGAGCCGTGAGGTCTTTCTCCAGACCCCCACGCTCCACGAGGAGGCCGCGCTGGCCATGGGTGCCACGCGCTGGGAGATGATCAGGATGGCGGTGCTGCCCTTCGGCCGCTCCGGCATCATCGGCGCGACGATGCTGGGGCTGG
The DNA here is from genome assembly GCA_964517615.1 of uncultured Demequinaceae bacterium. Classification (GTDB taxonomy): domain Bacteria; phylum Actinomycetota; class Actinomycetes; order Actinomycetales; family Demequinaceae; genus Demequina. The sequence goes on along the minus strand of CAZFEH010000030.1, from coordinate 16,406 downwards.
GGCGTGCGCTCGGCGAGACGATGGCGGTGCTGATGATCATCGGGCCGGGGCTTACTTTCTCGCTCCTGGTGCTGCAGCCCAACCAGCACAACACGATCGCCTCCTACATTGCGCTGAACTTCCCCGAGGCCAACGCCCTGGGCGTCAACTCCCTCATCGCGATGGGCCTCGCGCTCTTCGTCATCACCCTGCTGGTCAACATGCTGGCGCGCTGGATCGTGTCGCGCCGCGCCGAGTTCTCGGGAGCCAACTGACATGGCCGTGACAGAGTCCTCCCTTGCGGGCGTAGGCGGCATCTCCAGGGGACGCCGCGCCAAGAACCTCGCCATGACGGTGCTGGTGTACGCCGCCTTCGGCCTGGCCCTCGTGCCGCTCGTGTGGCTCGCCATCACCGTGGTGAGCAACGGCGTCGGACGCTTTCTCATCTCGGATGCCAACCCGCACGGCAGCGGCTTCAATCTGGAGTTCCTCAACCAGACGATGCGTGGCATCTATGGTGCCGAGGCCCCCTTCGGCGGCATCATGCACGCCGTCGCGGGCACGCTCATGATGACCCTCGCCGCCACGCTCATCTCGGTGCCCATCGGCCTGCTCACCGCCATCTACCTGGTGGAGTATGGGAGCGGCTGGCTCAAGCGCGGCATCACCTTCTTTGTCGACGTGATGACGGGCATCCCCTCGATCGTGGCCGGCCTGTTCGCCTACGCCCTGTTCGCGCTGCTCGTGGGACCCGGCACCAAGTTGGGCATCGTCGGGGCCGTGGCGCTGTCCGTGCTCATGATCCCGGTCGTGGTGCGCTCCACCGAGGAGATGCTGCGCCTGGTCCCCAATGAGCTGCGCGAGGCCTCCTACGCGCTGGGTGTGCCCAAGTGGCTCACCGTGCTCAAGGTCGTGGTCCGCACCGCGATCGGCGGTATCTCCACCGGCGTCACGCTCGCCATCGCCCGCGTGGTGGGCGAGACCGCACCGCTGCTTGCCGCGGTGGGCGTGGCCGACTCGCTCAACTGGAACCTCTTTGACGGACGCATGATGTCGCTGCCCGTGTACATCGTGTCCGAGTACCAGAAGGGCATCCTGCCGTGCAGCTCCGAGACGTGCGTGGGTGACATCACCCTGATGCGCGCCTGGGCCGCCGCGCTGGTGCTCATTCTCATCGTCATGGCGCTCAACCTGATAGCGCGCCTCATCGCCAAGTACTTCGCCCCCAAGACCAGTCGATAAGGACAAACACGTGAGCACGCGCATCGACGTCAACAATCTCAACGTCTACTACGGCAAGTTCCTTGCCGTGGAGGATGTCTCGCTGGCCATCGAGCCCAAGTCCGTGACGGCCTTCATCGGCCCATCGGGATGCGGCAAGTCCACCTTCTTGCGCACGCTGAACCGCATGCACGAGGTGATCCCCGGCGCGCGCGTCGAGGGCGAGGTGCTCATGGACGGCGTGAACCTCTATGGGGAGGGCGTGGACCCGGTGGCGGTGCGCCGTCATGTGGGCATGGTGTTCCAGCGCCCCAACCCCTTCCCCACGATGTCCATCGCGGAGAACGTGCTGGCCGGCTACAAGCTCAACAACAAGCGCACCTCCAAGGCTCATGCCGAGGAGATCGTGGAGACCTCCCTGCGCGGCGCCAACCTGTGGGAGGAGGTCAAGGACCGGCTGGACCGGCCCGGATCGTCCTTGTCCGGCGGGCAGCAGCAGCGCCTGTGCATTGCGCGCGCCATCGCGATCCGGCCCGAGGTGCTGCTCATGGATGAGCCCTGCTCGGCGCTGGACCCCATCTCGACCCTGGCGATCGAGGACCTCATCCAAGAGCTCAAGGAGGAGTACACGATCGTGATCGTGACTCACAACATGCAGCAGGCGGCGCGGGTGTCGGACAGGACGGCGTTCTTCAACATCGCGGGGACGGGCAAGCCGGGCAAGCTCATCGAGATGAACGACACGTCGGTGATGTTCTCGACGCCCGCGGAGAAGGCCACCGAGGACTACATCTCGGGCCGCTTCGGGTAGGCCGGCGACCTCCCCGAACCCGCGCACCCCTCCCCGAATCCGCACCCGCACCCCCTTCCCGAATCCGCACCCCTCCCCGCCGTTTTCTGCGGATTCGCAAAAAACACCCAAAGATGCCCTCATCTTTGACTGTTTTCTGCGGC
>CAZFEH010000030.1:802-14152 GCA_964517615.1 uncultured Demequinaceae bacterium | reverse complement strand
GCAGGAGGACGACCCGGCCTGTGGGCCCAGGAAGACGACCCGGCCGGTGGAGCTAGGCGGAAGGGATGGCCTCGAGCAGCGCCAGGTACTCGGGGAGGGTGCCGTCAACGACGGGCACGTCGAGGCGCGAGGCGTCGGCGCCCGCCACGGAGACCCGCAGCCTTTCCATGAGACCCGGCATGGCCTCGGGCACGATGATCACGAGTTCCTGACCCTCGCCGATGCCCAGGCGCACGGTGGTCCCTGCCGGGACCGTCACCTCGGGGTTGCCGGTGGCCGTCTGGAACTGCACCACAGCGTCGGAGGTGCCGGAGTTGGTCAGCGAACCCACCACCACGGAGGGCTCTCCCTTGCCCGGCGAGACCACCAGCAGATTCTGTGCCGAGACGCCCGCCACGGTCACGCCCAGCCCGTCGGAGGCGTCGTAAGGCGTGGAGGTGGTGATGTCGGCGATGAGCGAGCAACCGCTCAGGCCGAGCGCGCTCACGGTGGCGACGACGGCGACGAGGGTCTTCAGGACAGGGGTCTTCACAGGGGCTCCTTTCACACGTGGGCGACCAGGATACTTGAGGTGATCCGCGGCACCTTTCGGCGTGTCGTTGCCGGCCTCACTCCGGTCTGACCTATATATATGCGCCCCGTGGTGGTAGACTGACCTTTCCTGATCGAAGGGGCTTTTGAGAATATGAACTTCGTCGTTGGCGAGACGGTTGTCTACCCGCACCACGGTGCAGCCCAGATTCAGGACATCAAGACTCGCGTGATCCGCGGCGAGGAAAAGATGTATCTCAAGCTCAAGGTCGCCCAGGGCGATCTCACCATCGAGGTTCCCGCCGAGAACGTGGACCTGGTGGGCGTGCGCGACGTGGTGGACCAGGCGGGCCTGGAGAAGGTCTTCGCCGTCCTGCGCGAGCCCTACATCGAGGAGCCCACCAACTGGTCCCGTCGTTACAAGGCCAATGTGGAGAAGCTCGCCTCCGGCGATGTCATCCGCGTGGCCGAGGTGGTGCGCGACCTGAGCCGTCGCGACACCGACAAGGGCCTGTCCGCCGGTGAGAAGCGCATGCTGGCCAAGGCGCGCCAGATCCTCGTGAGCGAGTTGGCTCTCGCCGAGAAGTGCGATGAGCCCACCGCCGAGTCGCGTCTTGACGAGGTGCTCGGCTCGTGACCGTGGCGGCCGTGGTGACGGCCGCCGGCAGTGGTTCCCGCCTGGGCCGTGACCTCCCCAAAGCACTGGTGCCCATTGCGGGCACCCCGATGGTGGCGTGGGCGGCGTCGGCCGCGGCCGTGGTCGCCTCCCGCGTGGTGGTGACCGCACCCGCTGAGCATCTTGCCGACTTTCGCGCCGCCATCGCCCACATCCCCGCCCAGGTGGACGTGATCCCCGGTGGAGCGGACCGGCAGTCCTCCGTCGCCGCAGGGGTGGCTCTCCTGTGCGCCGACGCGGTCATGCCCGAGGTCATCCTGGTGCACGACGCCGCCCGCCCCTTCGCTCCCGCCGCGGTCTTCGGTCGCGCGCTGGCCGCGTTGGACGCGGGTGATGCCGACGGCGTGGTCCCCGTGATCCCGGTGGTGGACACCGTGGTGGCGTGGGGTGAGTCGGTGACCTACCTGGACCGTGCGGCCCTGGGGGCCGTGCAGACGCCCCAGGTCTTTCGGGGCCACGCACTCGCCGAGGTCCACCGGCGGGCGGCGGCCGATGCCGTGACCACCACGGACGACGGCTCGCTTCTTGCGCATTACGGCTATCGGGTGGCCACCTGCGAGGGCAGCCTCGAGGCCCGCAAAGTGACGTTTCCCGAGGATCTGGAGCACTTCGAGCGGAGGATGGCGTGACCGACGTGCGTACCGGCATCGGCGTGGATGTCCACGCCTATGGCGAGGGGATGGGGCTGTCGCTCGCCGGTCTGCAATGGCCGGACGAGCGGGCGCTGGAGGGCCACTCGGATGCCGATGTGGCCGCCCACGCGATCTGCGATGCGATCCTGTCCGCAGCGGGCCTTGGCGACCTGGGGGAGCACTTCGGCACGGCCCGGCCCGAGTGGGCGGGGGCATCGGGGGTGGCCCTGGTCTCGGAGAGCGCCCGTCTGGTGCGCGAGGCCGGCTTCGAGGTGGTCAACGCGGCGGTGCAGGTGATCGGCAACCGCCCCAAGATCGGAGCGCGTCGTGCCGAGGCGCAGGAGGCGCTGTCCGCGGCGCTGGGTGCCCCCGTGAACGTCTCCGGCACCACGACCGACGGCTTGGGCCTCACCGGGCGCGGCGAGGGCGTGGCCGCCATCGCGACTGCCCTGGTGCGGTGGGGGAATGGGCCGACCCGGTAGCCTTGAGCGCGTGACCCTGCATCTGTTCGATACCGCCACTCGTGAGGAGCGCGCCTTCGTCCCGCGCATCCCCGGCACGGTGGGCATCTACCTGTGCGGCCCCACCGTGCAGTCGAGCCCGCACGTGGGGCACCTGCGCAGTGCCGTGGCCTTCGACGTGCTGCAGCGCTGGCTGGAGCGCACGGGTCATCAGGTCACAATGGTGCGCAACGTCACGGACATCGACGACAAGACGCTCGCGAAGGCCGCCGACGCGGGCTGGGAATGGTGGGCCTGGGCCCTGCGGTTCGAGCGCGAGTTCCAGGCGGCCTATGCGGCCGTCGGCGTGCGCCCCCCGGCGGCCGAGCCGCGTGCCACGGGTCACATCCCGGAGATCATCGCGCTCGTCGCGCGCCTGATCGAGAGGGGCCACGCCTACGAGTCCGAGGGTTCGGTCTACTTCGACGTGCGCTCCTTCGCGGCCTATGGCGAACTCACGCGCCAGGCGTTGGAGGACCTCACGCCCGCGCCCGATGCGCCGAGCGACGACAAGCACGACCCTCGCGACTTCGCGCTGTGGAAGGCCGCGAAGCCCGACGAGCCCGAGACGGCGCAGTGGGCCTCGCCGTGGGGGCCTGGCCGCCCCGGCTGGCACATCGAGTGCTCTGCCATGGCGCAGCGGTACCTGGGCGAAGAGTTCGATATCCATGGCGGCGGGCTCGACCTGCGCTTCCCTCATCACGAGAACGAGCAGGCGCAGTCCCGTGCCGCCGGCTATGGCTTCGCGCGGTGGTGGATGCATTCGGCGTGGGTGACGCAGTCGGGCGCCAAGATGTCCAAGTCCCTGGGCAACGGCCTGCTCGTTTCCGAGGTGCTGGAGCGTTACCCGGCCGCCGCGCTGCGCCTCGCCCTGGCGACCGTGCATTACCGCTCCATGCTGGAGTACTCCGAGCAGACGATGGACGATGCCCTGGCCCAGTGGACGCGTCTCGCGGGCTTCGTGGCCCGCGCGAGCGCCAAGGTGGGTGCCCCTGCCGCCGAGACGATCGCATCGGCGCCCCTGCCGGAGGCCTTTGTCGAGGCGATGAACGACGACCTGGGCGTGCCGCGTGCCTTCGCCCTGGTGCATGAGACGGTGCGCGCTGGTAATGCCGCGCTCATGGCAGGGGACGATGCCGTGGTGGCGCAGGCGCTCGTGGATGCGCGGGCCATGCTCGACACCTTGGGGCTCGATCCTGCCTCTCCCCAGTGGTCGGACGCGAACTCGACGGCCTCGGCCGCGCTCGCCGCGCTCGACACGATGGTGCGGGCCGACCTTGACTCCCGGGCCGCGGCCCGTGCCGCGAAGGACTGGGCCGCCGCGGATGCGATCCGCGACCGCTTGGCCGCCGCCGGCGTCGTGATTGAAGACGGCGCGGACGGCGCCCGATGGTCTTTGGCCGAGGAGGCATAGATGGCAGGCAATTCGCAGCGCCGCGGGGCGACCCGCAAGCTCAAGAAGGGCGCCACCGTGGGCTCCGGGGGCAACCGGCGCAAGGGCCTCGAAGGCAAGGGTCCCACGCCCAAGGCCGACGAACGTCCCAATCACAAGGCGTACAAGGCCAAGCAGGCGCAGGAGCGTGCCGAGGCCAAGAAGCCGGCGCCGCGCGTCAAGGCTCGCCCCACGGATCGGACCTCCGCGACGTCGGAGGTGATCGTGGGCCGCAACTCCGTGCTGGAGGCGCTGCGCGGTGGCCTGCCCGCGACGACCCTGCACGTGTTCCAGCGCATCGAGGCCGATGACCGGGTGACGGAGATCGTCTCGCTCGCCGTGGCGGCGGACCTGACGGTGCGGGAGGTGCCCAAGCCCGTGCTCGACACGTTGGCAGGCGGGAGCCCTCACCAGGGCGTGGCCCTTGAGGTGCCGCCCTACGTGTATGCGGAGCCGATGGACCTGCTCGAGGCACCGTCACCGCTGCGCATCGTGGTGCTGGACGGCATCCAGGACCCCCGCAACCTGGGCGCGATCATGCGGTCTGCTGCGGCCTTTGGGGCCTCGGGGGTGCTGATTCCTGAGCGCCGTGCCGCGGGCGTGACCGTGGCCGCGTGGAAGGTCTCGGCCGGTGCGGCAGCGCGCCTGCCCGTGGCGCGTGCCACCAACCTGGTGCGGGCGATGGAGGATCTCAAGAAGGCCGGGCTGTTCGCCCTGGGTCTGGATGCGGGCGGTGAGGTGGCCCTCGCGGATTCGCCGCTCCTGGATGGCCCGCTCATGATCGTGGTGGGCGCCGAGGGCGCGGGACTGTCCCGCCTGGTGCGCGAGACCTGCGATCAGGTGGCGTCCATCCCCATCGCCGCGACCACGGAGAGCCTCAACGCCTCGGTGGCCGCCTCGATCGCCTTGTACGAGGCGTCGAAGGTCGTCGTCGCAGGCTAGCGGCCCGGGCGCTGATGCCGTGGCGGTGGCCGCAGCGTCGTCTTGCGCACCACCGTGGGCAGTTCGCCGGTGCGTGCGGGGGGTTCGTAGCCCTCTGAGACGGGTCCGCCCCACGCTCCGGTGTTGTCGATGTCGGTCGTCTCACGCGGCGAGTAGCTGGTGCCCACCTCCGCCGTGAGCGCGGGCAGTTCCGCCGTCATCTCCGCGATGGAGCGGCCGAGCACGGCCTTCTCGTCCTCCTTGGTGGGGAGCACGTTCTTCACGTACGACGCGGTGGCCACGGGCATCGGCACGTCGTGCTCGGCGGCCTGGGCCAGGAACCAGCGGTGATCCAGGATCTCGTGGAAGAGCTGCGCGGGCTCCAGCTTGCCGCGCAGGTCGCGCGGGACCGCACGGACGGTGGGCTCAAAGACCGCGGTGAGCCACTCGTGGGCGGCGAAGGACTCGTCGTCCAGATCGGGGCGGCTGGCCCGGAACTCGTCGAGATCGTTGAGCAGGCGGCGCGCCTGGTTCTCCTGCACATCCAGGCCCGTGAGGCGCAGCAGCCGGCGCGAGTGGTGGCCAGCATCGACCACCTTGGGCCGGATCGTGATCGCAGTCCCGTCGCCCGTGGAGCGCATGTCGAGCTCGTCCACATCGAAGCCCATGTCGTTGAGCTGGCGCACCCGCTCCGAGACGTGCAGGGGGATGTTGGACGTGTAGGTCGCGTCCTTGGTGAGCGCCTCCCAGAGCTCCCGGTAGTAGCGCTCGAGCTTCTCGCCCACGGCGAAGGGGTCGATCTCCTCGTCCAGGTCCTCGCTGGCCTGGAGGTCGAGCAGTTCGCCGGTGATGTTGGTCATGGCCAGTTCGAGGTCGTACTCGCGCTGGCCGTCGGTGAGGTCGGCGTGCATGTCGCCCGTCTCCGCGTCCACCAGGTAGGCGGAGAACTCGGCGGCGTCGCGGCGGAACAGGGCATTGGACAGCGACACGTCGCCCCAGTAGAAGCCCAGCAGGTGCAGGCGCACCAGGAGCACCGACAGCGCCTTGGTGAGACGGTTGAGAGTGGGCTTGCGCAGCGACTGGCTGAACAGGGCGCGATAGGGCAGGGAGAAGGCCAGGTGCTCCGTGACCAGGGCAGCGGCGAGCTCGTTGCCGTCGGCATCGGTGCGTCCCGTGACCACCGCCACGGCGTGGACGCACGGGGCCTCCAGGCGCTCCAGCTCGCGCAGCATCTCGAACTCCCGGTGCGCGATGCGCGGGTTGGTCTCCTTGATGGCCAGCACCTTGTCGTCGTGGCGCACAAAGCGCACCACGTGGCGTGACAGGCCGCGGGGCAGGGCCGCGATGCGTTCCTCGGGCCACACGCTCAGGGGCTGAGACCAGGGCAGTTCGATGAGCGTCGGATCGGCGGCTCCGGTGATGTGCAGCGGCATGACACCCAGCGTAGCGAGTCCGGCATTGGCTGGTGTTGGTGTGTGGTGGGCCTTGGGGGAGGAGAGTTCAGGACATGGTTGCGGAGAACCTGGTGGTTTTCAGCACTGAGGTCCTCAACTCCGAGCAGGGGTGCCTGATAGTGCAAGCGGTGGCGTCGGCCGATGCGGTGGGGTCGGCCCGCACCCCCCACCCCGCAGCCGGCCCCTGTCCCGCAGGCGGCCCCCACCCCGCAGCCGGCCCCCACCCCGCAGCCGGCCCCCACCCCGCAGGCGGCCCCTCCCTGTCCGCACAGAACAGTCAAAGTTCAGCCGAACTTTCACTGTTTGCTGCGAATCCGCAGAAAACGGCGAGGAGGTGGACCGTCCCTTGGAATCACGGCACTAACCCACCGCACTCGATGAGGGAGGCGAAAATGCGTCAGGGGCGGCCCGGCCTCAGCCGAACCGCCCCTGAAAGCGTGGGTTACTTCTTGGCGGCAACCAGGCGCTTGCCCGTGGCAGCGGAGAACGTGTGCTGCTCACCGTTGCGGATGGTCACCCAGATGGTGTCACCCTTCTTGGGCACCTCGCGCGGGTCGATGCGCACGACCATCTGCGAGTCGCCGGCGGAGAAGTGGATGTCCTTGGACTCACCGAACTCGTTGGGCACGGTGCCGTACACGAACGCGTCCGAACCGAGCTCCTCGACGATGTCCACCTCGATCGGGATGGCGCCATCGGCGTTGGGCGTGGTGCGGTCGAGCGACTCGGGGCGGAAGCCTAGCACCACGTGGTTCTTGTCCTCGGCCTTGAGCGCGGCGATGGCGTCGCGCGTGAGCGGCACCTTGCCACGGCCCACCTGCGCCGAGCCGTCGAACACCTGGTAGGTGCCGATGTTCATGGCGGGGGAGCCGATGAAGCCGGCCACGAACACGTTGGCCGGGGTGTCGTACATGTCACGCGGGGTGCCCACCTGCTGCAGCACACCGTCCTTGAGCACGGCGATGCGGTCACCCATCGTGAGGGCCTCGGTCTGGTCGTGCGTGACGTAGACGGTCGTGGTGCCCAGGCGGCGCTGGAGAGCGGCGATCTGGGTACGCGTCTGCACACGCAGCTTGGCGTCGAGGTTGGACAGAGGCTCGTCCATGAGGAACACCTGGGGCTGACGCACGATCGCGCGACCCATGGCCACACGCTGGCGCTGACCACCGGAGAGGGCCTTGGGCTTGCGGTCCAGGTACTCGGTGAGGTCGAGGATCTTGGCGGCGGCTTCCACGCGCTGGCGGATCTCCGACTTGTCCACCTTGGCGATCTTGAGCGCGAAGCCCATGTTCTCGGCCACGGTCATGTGCGGGTACAGCGCGTAGGACTGGAACACCATCGCGATGTCGCGGTCCTTGGGCTGCACGTGGGTCACGTCGCGGTCACCGACCCAAATCGAACCCGCGTCGATGTCCTCCAGGCCGGCGAGCATGCGCAGCGAGGTGGACTTTCCACAACCCGACGGGCCGACGAGCACGAGGAACTCGCCGTCAGCGATGTCGATGTTGAGTGCGTCCACCGCAGGGCGCTCCGTGCCCGGGTAGATACGCGTGGCGTTGTCAAACGTCACAGTTGCCATTTCTGGTCCCTTCACCGGCAGGTACGTGCCGGACGATCCGTAGTGAAGAGCGCCAATGCGTGTCTGCATTGACACCGAAATGCCGCCGCAGGTGTTGCGGCGACTGTTCCATGGTGCCACACCTTGGCATGTGACCCAAGTGGCCAAGGGTCCCGGGTACCGTGAGTGCATGGCCGGGACGGTGCGCGCCGCGGGCGACGAGGTAGGTGGTTACCGTGTGGTGCGCACGCTCGGCGCGGGCGGTTCGGGGCACGTGTACCTGGTGGAGCAGCCCGATGGCGCGCTCGCCGCACTCAAACTGGTGGACTCGCGCGCGCAGCCGGCGGCGGGTGAGAGGCTGCGCCGCGAGGTGCGAGCCCTGCAATCCCTGCGGCACGATGCCGTGCCCCGGGTGCTCGACGCGGAGCTCGATGACGAGGAGACCTTCGTGGTCTTCGAGTTCATTCCCGGCGTCTCGCTCGCCCAGCATGTCGCCGAGCATGGGCCGCTTCACGGCGATGAGCTCGCCGAGTGTGCCGAGCGTCTCGCGAGCGCGCTCTACGCTGCGCACACCGCCGGCGTGATCCATCGGGACGTCACCCCCGCCAACGTGATGCTGTCCCCCCGCGGTGCCGTGCTCATCGACTTCGGCCTGTCTCATCGCGAGGACGATGCGCGCCTCACCCGGGACGGCCTGGTGTCCGGCACGGCGGGCTATGTGGCGCCCGAGGTGATCGACGGTGCGGAGCCCGGCCCCGATGCCGATCGCTGGTCGTGGGCCGCCACGATCGCCTTCGCGATGACGGGAGAGGCGCCCTTCGGTGTGGGCGGCGGGGCCATTCGCCGCACCCTGGCGGGGGACCTGACGCTCGCGGACCACGTCACGGGGGCGGACCATGTGCGCGCGGCCCTGAGTCGTGAGCCCGCGCTGCGGCCCAGTCCCGCCGAGGTCGTGGGAGGCCTGCGCGGCGCCACCGAGGTGCTCCCGCCGCTGGAGCGCACCCGGGTGATGCCCGTGGAGCAGGTGCGCGAGGCGGCGTTCACGGAGGTGCTGGATCAGCGCCCCGGCACGGGATGGGACTACAGCGAGGGCTACGTCGGCCAGGAGGACCAGCCGGAAGACGCCGATGCCGTGGGGGAGGGGGAGGCTCTCGCGTGGGAGGAGATGCTCGCCGAGCCCAAGCCGCATCGTCCCGTACTGCTGCTGTCGTGGACCGTCACCGTGTCCTTCGCGGCCGCGCTCGCTCCGGTGCTGGCCTTCGGCTCCCTGGTGCTGGGTGCGCTCGTGGGCCGGGCGACCTACCGCCGTGCCGAGGCGCTGCGGGTGGCCAGGCTGAGGCATGGGGAGCGTCGGCGCGACGCGGTGCTGCACACGATGGGACTGCCGTGGCACATGGCGCGCGCCCTGGTCGAGCTGCTGCCCTCCGTGGCCGTGGCGGGGGTGCTCGGCGCGGGGGTCGCGGCCGGCGGATGGTGGCTTGTGAGCAGTCATACGGTGGCGACGCCGGACCCCGCACATCAGGCGTGGGGCCATGCCGCCTCGCTCGCGCTGGGGGCGCTCGCGGCGGCGGCGTCGCTGTGGTGGGGGCTGTGGTCGGGAGGCACGCGTGAGGGGGCGCATCGTTTCGCGGCCTCCGTGGCGCCCACGCCGGGCGTCTCCGCGCTGTGGGTCGTGGTGGCCGTGGTGGCCACCGCCGGCATCGCCGTGGCGGCGTGGTTGCTCGTTCCGCCCTGGTGGTGGCCGCTGCCTCCCATGCCGCGTTGAGTGCGGGCGTGGGAACCGGCCGCGCCTAGGATACGTTGAGCCAGTCACAAGGGCTCAAGGAGGACAGCGTGGCACAGAGCGTGTCGGTGGACGATGCCGTGCTCACCCCACCCTCGGCGTGGGTGCGGATCCAACCCTGGCTGAGCCTCGTGGTGCGCCTTGCGATGGCCATCGTGCTCATCGTGGCTGCCATCCCCAAGCTGCAGGACATCGATCAGTCGGTGCGTGCGGTGCGCGCCTATCGACTCCTCCCGGAGGCCGTCGTGCCGTTGGTGGGCACCGGGTTGCCGTACCTGGAGCTGACGCTCGCGCTCGTGCTCCTGCTGGGGCTGTTCACGCGCACCGCGGCCATCGTGTGGAACGTGATGATGGTGGGGTTCGTCATCGGCGTGATCTGGGTGTGGGTCAAGGGGTACAGCATCGACTGCGGCTGCTTTGGCGGCGGAGGCGACGTGGAGCCCGGCACCACCAACTACCCCCTGCATCTCCTGGAACGCATGGGGTTCCTCGTTCTGGGAACCTATCTGTGGATCTTCCCCCGCAGCCACCTGTCCGTGGACTCATGGATTCGCGGCGAGCCTGTGCTGGGCCGCCTGTCGAGCAACAACTAAGGAGAAATACCTCATGGCACAGAGCTCTCAGCCCACGCCGCGCAATGAGGCAGCCGCCAAGGCTCGCCAGCAGGCCGCCCTCCAGGTGCGTGCCGAACAACGTCGCACCACCGCCCTGTGGATCGCCGCCGCCATCGTGGTCGTCGCGGTGTTCGCGATCCTGGTGGCGTTCATCGTGCGCCAGGCCTCGGTGGGCAGCATCAACAACCCCAACCAGCTGACGCCCACGGTGGCCCTGGACAACGGAGGCATTCCGGTGGGCACGGGCGGCGTGGCGGGCCAGGACCTGGATGCCTCGCGCGTGCAGGTCGGTGTCTACGTGGACTTCATGTGCCCGGTGTGCGGCTACTTCGAGCAGATCAACGCCGCCGATCTCGACGCGGTGCGTGCGGCGGGTTCGGCCGACATCATCTATCACCCCATCGCGATTCTCGACTACACCTCGCTGGGCACCAACTACTCCACGCGGGCCGCGGCCACTGCCGTCCTGGTGGCGGAGGAGTCCCCCGAGAACTTCCGCGCCTTCGTCGAGCTGCTTTTTGCGAACCAGCCCGCCGAGGGCACGCGTGGTCTCAACGACGCGCAGCTCCAGGACCTCGCCCGTCAGGCGGGCGTGCCGGACGAGTCCGTCGCCAAGATCCCCGGCTACCCCTACTCCCAGTGGGTCAAGGCGGCCACGGAACGCGCCAGCATCGATGGCGTGAACGGCACCCCCTCGCTCTTCATCAACGGCGTGACCCAGGACTCGCGGGTCAACCCCAATGGCGTGAACTGGCAGATCCCCGGTGCGCTGCGTGCCGCCGTTGAGGCCGAGGCCAACGGCACCTCCGGGGCAGGGGAGTAGGCACTCCGACGTGTGAGCCTGCGGGGCCGCTATTCTGTGGTGGCCCCGTGGGCATGCTGGCATGGCGCAATTGGTAGCGCACCCGACTTGTAATCGGGCGGTTGCGGGTTCGAGTCCCGCTGCCAGCTCTGTGTGACGTACGGCAGTTCTGTGTGACCTCTGGCGGCTACGCACCGACCGTGCCCCAGGCGATGGGTGCCGCCCCTTGCTCGGCCAGCAGCGCGTTGACCCGCGAGAACGGGCGGGACCCGAAGAAGCCGCGCGAGGCGCTCAGCGGACTCGGATGTACCGACGCGACGTACGGCACCCGCCCCAGCATCGGCGCCAGGCCTTGGGCGTCGCGTCCCCACAGGATGGCCGCGAGCGGCCCGCCCCGCGCCACGAGCACATCGATGGTGTGCCGGGTGAACTCCTCCCACCCCTTGCCGCGATGCGAGCCGGGCGCGCCGGGGCGCACGGTGAGGCAGCGGTTGAGCAGCATGACGCCCTGGTCCGCCCAGTGGGTGAGATCGCCGGTGGTGAGGCGCTCGCCCGTGTCCGCCGCGAGTTCCTGGGCGATGTTGGCGAGCGAGCGCGGCATGGGGGTGCCGCGCGGCACCGAGAACGACAGCCCCATCGGGTGGCCGGGGGTGGGGTAGGGGTCCTGGCCCACGAGCAGGACGCGCACGTCCGCGAGGGGCCGGCGGAAGGCGTTGAGGATGTCGGTCGAGGCGGGCAGGTAGGGCCGGCCCGCCGCGATCTCCTCGCGCAGAAAGACGCCGATGCCGGCCAGGGTCGGGGCCATGGGTTCCAGCGCCTCGGCCCAGTCGGGGGCCACCTGGGCGCGCCAAGCATCAGACATGCCGCCCACCCTAAGACTTCCAAGGGTCGATGTGACACTTGAGACCGATGTGACCGCCAGATGGCGCTGTGGAGCCCGGATATCGGACATCCACCCTTGGAAGTCTTCGAAATGACAAGGGTGTGATTCCGGGGGTAGCCTGGCATGCATGAGCGCCATCCGCACCCTGGAGACGGGACCCGCCGCCGGCGAGGCCCCCGCACTCAGTGAGCGCGACGCCCAGATCCTCTCCTTCGAGCGCCAGTGGTGGAAGTACGCCGGCGCCAAGGAGGATACGGTGCGCACCCTGTTTGGGTTCTCCGCCACCGAGTACTACCAGGTGCTGAACGCGCTGATCGACTCCCCGGCCGCCCTGACGCATGACCCGATGCTGGTCAAGCGGCTGCGGCGCATGCGTGCTTCCCGCCAGCGCGGGCGCGGCGCGCGTGCGTGGGACATCGCCACCTAGTACAGTTTTCCGCGTGCCCGACTACCCCCGTGATGAGTTCGACGACCTGGCTGCCCAGCGAGGTCCGGTGGGGGTCCATCGCGCCAAGTCCAACCCGTGGAGCAAGGTTCTTGTCGGGGTGCTGTGCCTGATCCTGGGCGGCGCGCTCGCCTATGGTGCGGCGGTGTACCTCTGGCGCCAGAGCGGCGGCGAAGGGCTTCCCCCCGCCGGACCGCAGGTCACCCCCCAGGTCACCCAGACCCACATCATCGCCCCGTCCGCGACGGTGGACCCGTCGAGCTCGGTCGAGCCGTCGCCGGAACCCACCGAGACGGCGCCGCCTCTTGACCTGGCCACACCGGTGGCCGTGCTCAACGGTGCGGGCATCAGCGGGTTGGCGGCACGCCAGCAGGAGGCGCTCGTCTCCGCCGGTTTCACCACGGTCACCGCGACCAACCTGACCTCGGCCAAGCCTGCCGCCAATACGGTGCGCTATGCGAGCGAGGACCAGGCCACCACGGCTGCCCGCGTGGCCGAGGTGTTGGGCATCGCCGCCGTGGAACTGGGGACCACCACCGGCGGCGGCATCGACGTGCTGCTCGTCACCGACCCCGCCGCCTGACGCTCCGCTCGCTCGCCGTTCGCCGATGTTCGCCCACCGCGAGGCGCACCCGTTTCATTTGCACTCGACCGGCGAGAGTGCCAGAATCACCATTAGCACTCTCCTCGGGTGAGTGCTAATAAGTGTCCGACGCGAGCGATGAGGCACCACGGCTCGGGATGACGTGAATCCCCGGCCTGGCGCCGTCCGTCGCGGGCATCGCTGGCGTCACCATCCATCGAAAGAGGAACACACCCATGGCAAAGATCATTGCCTTCGATGAGGAGGCCCGCCGCGGCATGGAGCGGGGCATGAATGCCCTCGCCGACGCCGTGAAGGTCACCTTGGGCCCCAAGGGCCGCAATGTCGTGCTGGAGAAGAAGTGGGGCGCGCCCACCATCACCAACGATGGTGTCTCGATCGCCAAGGAGATCGAGCTTGAGGAGCCCTTCGAGCGCATCGGCGCCGAACTCGTCAAGGAGGTCGCCAAGAAGACCGACGACGTCGCGGGTGACGGCACCACCACCGCCACCGTTCTCGCCCAGGCGCTCGAAGGG
>CAZFEH010000030.1:0-792 GCA_964517615.1 uncultured Demequinaceae bacterium | reverse complement strand
ACCCCATCGCGCTGAAGAAGGGCATCGAGAAGGCCGTCGAGGCCGTCACCGCCGAGCTCTTTGCCGCCGCCAAGGAGGTCGAGACCAAGGAGGAGATCGCCGCGACCGCGGGCATCTCCGCCGCCGACCCCGCCATCGGTGAACTCATCGCCGAGGCGATGGACAAGGTGGGCAAGGAGGGCGTCATCACGGTCGAGGAGTCCTCGGCGCTCGGCCTGGAGCTCGAGCTCACCGAGGGCATGCGCTTCGACAAGGGCTTCCTGTCCGCCTACTTCGTGACCGACCCGGAGCGTCAGGAGGCCGTCCTGGAGGACGCCTACGTGCTGCTCGTCGAGTCCAAGATCTCCTCGATCAAGGACCTGGTGCCGGTGCTGGAGAAGGTCATGCAGACCGGCAAGGGCCTGGCGATCATCGCCGAGGACGTCGAGTCCGAGGCGCTCGCCACCCTGGTGGTCAACAAGATCCGCGGCACCTTCAAGGCCGTGGCCGTCAAGGCCCCCGGCTTTGGCGACCGTCGCAAGGCGATGCTGCAGGACATGGCGACCCTCACCGGTGGCACCGTGATCTCCGAGTCCGTGGGCCTGTCCCTGGAGAACACCACGCTGGACCTGCTGGGCCAGGCCCGCAAGGTGGTCGTGACCAAGGACGAGACCACGATCGTCGAGGGCGCCGGCTCGCCCGAGCAGCTCGAGGGTCGCGTGCGTCAGATCCGTGCCGAGATCGAGAACTCCGACTCGGACTACGACCGCGAGAAGCTCCAGGAGCGCCTCGCCAAGCTCGCCGGCGGCGTGG
>CAZFEH010000029.1:21664-24190 GCA_964517615.1 uncultured Demequinaceae bacterium | reverse complement strand
GCTGGACTTCCCCGTGTCCGACACCTACTTCGTGGTGGCGCACTTCCACTACGTGGTGTTCGGCACTGTGGTGTTCTCGGTGTTCTCCGGCTTCTACTTCTGGTGGCCCAAGTTCACCGGGAAGATGCTCAACGAGGCGCTCGGCAAGCTGCACTTCTGGTTGCTGTTCTTCGGGTTCCACATGACGTTCCTGGTGCAGCACTGGCTGGGAGCGGGTGGCATGCCGCGCCGCTACGTCGATTACCTGGTGGAAGACGGCTTCGTATGGATGAACCAGTTGTCCACCGTGGGAGCGTTCCTGACGGCCATCTCGATGCTGCCGTTCATCTGGAACGTGTACATCACCGCCAAGAAGGCTCCCAAGGTCACCGTGGATGACCCGTGGGGCTTCGGCAACTCGCTCGAATGGGCCACCTCGTGCCCGCCGCCGCGCCACAACTTCACGTCGATCCCGCGCATCCGCTCTGAGCGCCCCGCGTTCGATCTGCACCACCCGGCCGCCGCGGCGATCGACCACGGTCCAGGTTCCGGTTCCAGTCATCACGCCGAGGTCAAGGCGGGGGAGGCATAGGTCATGAAGATCGAGTCCGGCATCTTCCTCATCCCTGGGGTGTTCTTCTTGGCCATCAGCGTGGTGTACGGCTTCGTCACCGACTTCCAGGAACTGGTGGGCTTCCCGGCGCTGCTGCTGAGCGCGGGACTGGCGTTCATGGTCGCCATCTACTTCAAGATGCTCCAGAAGCGCCACGGCGTTCGCCCCGAGGACCGTGACGACGCCACGATCGACGAACTCGCTGGCGATCAGGGGCTCTACGCTCCCTGGTCCTGGTGGCCCTTGATTCTGGCCGCCGGAGCCGCGCTGAGCTTTGTGGCGCTTGCCGTGGGCTGGTGGATCATGGTCCCCGCGGGAATCGTCGGTGTCATCGGTCTGGTCGGTTGGGTCATGGAGTACAACCGCGGGCGCTACGCCCACTAGGGCCAATCCGCACACTGCTTCATCGCTTCATCGCGTCCCGCTGTAGTCCCGCTTCCTCGCGCCGTTTTCTGCGAATTCGCAGACAACAGTAAATGGGAGGCCCTCAAATAGCCAAAACCTGCGGATTCGCGGAAAACGGGGGCGGAGACGAGGGGTCCAAGAACGGCCCGAGGCTGATGTCCTCGTAGGCTGAGATGGTGACCGAACCAGTTCTGCGCGTGGCAACACCCTCGGATGAGCCCTTTCTGGCACGGATGCTCGTGGTGGCGTTCAACTTCGACGGTACCGAACGCACCCCGGTGGAGGACCTCATCGCCAAGGAGGTCCCGGTATATGTCTCGGGATGGGGGAGGGCTGGCGACCACGGGCTCATTGCCGAGGTCGAGGGTCGCCCCGCCGGCGCCGTGTGGTCCAGACTGTTCCCGGCATCGGCGTCTACCTATGGCCATGTGGCCCCTGACGTGCCCGAGATCGCCTGTCTGGGACTCGAACCGTGGGCTGCGGGAATGGGGCTGGGTTCGCGCCTCTTTGACGCCTTGGTGGCCTATCTGAGGGCCGCCGGATACAGCGGTGCGAGCCTGTCAGTCGAGGACGACAACACGCTGGCACGAGGGATGTATGAACGGCGTGGATTCCGAGCTGTGGGCAGGGTGGGGGAGTCCGACACGATGTTGTTGGAGTTCGGGCCGGACAAGATCCAGGCACCCGGAACCGGTGGGCACGCGAAAGGGCCCCTCGCGGGCGATCGATCCTGACCGCCGCGAGGGGCCCTTTCGCGTGCGACCTGCGCGGTCGCGCAACACCTACAGGTTGACGACGTTCGCGCCCTGGGCGGCGGCGAAGCGCTGCTGCACGTTCTCCCAGTTCACGATGTTCCAGAACGCCTTGACGTAGTCCGCCTTGACGTTCTTGTACTGCAGGTAGAAGGCGTGCTCCCACATGTCCAGCGTGAGCAGGGGGACCAGGCCCACGGGGACGTTGCCCTGCTGGTCGTACAGCTGCACGATGATGAGCTTCTTGGCGATGGTGTCCCAGGCCAGGATGGACCAGCCCGAGCCGAAGATGGCCAGCGCGTTCGCGGTGAAGTGCGCCTGGAACTTGTCGAAGTCGCCAAAGTCCTCGTTGATCGCCGCAGCGAGCTCACCCGTGGGCTTGTCGCCGCCCTCGGGGGACAGGTTGGTCCAGAAGATCGAGTGGTTGGTGTGGCCGCCCAGGTTGAAGGCCAGCGCGCGCTCGATGCCCGCTACCGGGCCGAAGTTGCCGCTCTCGCGGGCCTCGGCGAGCTGCTCCAGCGCGGTGTTGGCACCGGCCACATACGCGGCATGGTGCTTGGAGTGGTGCAGCTCCATGATGGCGCCTGAGATGTGGGGGTCGAGTGCCCCGTAGTCGTAGGCGAGGTCGGGCAGGGTGTAAACAGCCATGGTTCCTCCTGTAGGGGTTCTGAAGGGTACTGCTCCAGCCTAGCGAGCCGAGAAGCCGCACGCAGGGCCACACACGGGACAACCTCGGATAGGGGCCAGTCATTCCGTCCGATGGAGCCACCGTGAGCC
>CAZFEH010000029.1:4131-21564 GCA_964517615.1 uncultured Demequinaceae bacterium | reverse complement strand
CGGCATCGGCCGCGTGACCGTGGTGAGCCTCCTGGGCCGCACGCAACTCCGCCGGGGTGACGGGGTCGATGCGCTCCTCGTAGTACCAGCGCGACAGGCGCTGCTTGAAGCGGTCCCACTTGTATCCCTTGCGCCGCACCCCGCGCTCGTTGTACTCGGGCTCGATCTCGAGGGGTCCACGCGACTCGTAGGATACCCGCAACCAGCGCTCCTGCTCGTCCAGCGGCGTGTGGATCTCCACATACTCGCCGTTCTCGTGACGCACGATGTGCCCCGACTCGTGGCCGTGCAGCACCAGTTCGCGATCCTTGCGCTGCAGGCCGAAGCAGATGCGCTTGGTGACCCAGAACGCCACCACAGGTGCCACGAACACGAGCACCCGGAAAGTGTTGGTCAGGTCGTTGATGGACAGATGGAACAGGTTGGCGATGATGTCGTTGGAGCCTTCGAGCACCAGCACCACGTAGAACGTGATGAGGGCCACGCCGATGCCGGTGCGCACCGGGGCGTTGCGCGGGCGGTCGAGCACGTGGCGCTCGCCGGTGCGACCGGTGGCCCAGGACTCGATCCAGGGATACAGCGCCAGGAAGCCGAAGAACAGGCCCGGCATGATCACGCCGGGGATCAGGATGTTCATCGACAGGGTGTAGCCGCCGATCTCCCATTCCATGGGCAGGGGGCCGATCCAGCCGGGCATCATGCGCAGGGCGCCGTCGATGAACAGCATGTACCAGTCGGGCTGCGTACCTGCGGACACGGGGGAGGGGTCGTATGGTCCGTAGTGCCAGACAGGGTTGATCTGGAACATGGCGGCCACGAGGGCGATGGCGCCGAAGACCACGAAGAAGAAGCCGCCGGCCTTGGCGGTGTACACCGGGAACAGGGGCAAGCCCACCACGTTCTTGTGGGTGCGTCCTCCACCGGGGTACTGCGTGTGCTTGTGCAGGAAGACCAGGAACAGGTGCAGGGCGATGAGCGCGAGGATCAGGCCAGGGATCAGCAGGATGTGGGCCGTGAACATGCGGGGGATCAGGTGCTCGCCCGGGAACTCGCCGCCGAAGAGCCCGTACGAGACGTAGGAGCCCAGCACAGGCACGGACTTGATCACTCCATCGATGATGCGCAGGCCGTTGCCGGAGAGCACGTCGTCGGGAAGCGAGTAGCCCGTGAAGCCGGCGGCGAGCGACAGCAGCATGAGCGTGAAGCCCACGAGCCAGTTGAGTTCGCGCGGCTTGCGGAACGCTCCCGTGAAGAAGATGCGAGCCATGTGGGTCACGATGGATGCGGTGAACACGAGCGCCGACCAGTGGTGGACCTGGCGCATGAGCAGGCCGCCCGGCACCTCGAAGGACATGAACAGCGTGGACTCGAAGGCCTTGGTCATGTGGACGCCCTGCATGGTCTCCAGTGGGCCGTGGTACACGACCGCCTCCATCGAGGGCACGAAGAACGCCGTGAGGATGATGCCCGAAAGCAGCAGCACGATGAAGGAGTACAGCGCGATCTCGCCGAGCATGAACGACCAGTGGTCGGGGAACAGCTTGCGCGAGAAGAACTTGACGAAGCCGCCGATGCTGGTGCGGTCGTCCACCCAGCTGGCGGTGTTTCCCGCGACGCGGGCCGTGCGGCTGGGCGTGGTGGCGGGGGTGGTCTCGATGCTCACTTGAGGCGCTCCCAGAAGCTCGGGCCGATCGGCTCGTGGAAGTCGGACTGGGCCACGATGTAGCCCTCGTCGTCGACGGTGATGGGCAGCTGAGGCAGCGGGCGCTTGGCGGGGCCGAACACGACGCGCGCCCCGTCCGCCACATCGAAGGTGGACTGGTGGCACGGACACAGCAGGTGGTGCGTCTGCTGCTCGTACAGGGCCACCGGGCAGCCCACATGGGTGCAGATCTTGGAGAAGGCGACGATGCCGTCGAAGCCCCAGTCATCGCGTTCGCCCTGGGACTTGAGGTCGCGGGGGTCGAGGCGGACCAGGAGCACCACGGCCTTGGACTTCTCCACCATGAGCTCATGGTGGGGCAGGTCGTTCAGGCCCTCGGGGATGACGTGGAAGACCGAGCCGATGGTGACGTCGGCGGCCTTGATGGGCGTGCCGTCGGGATCCTTGGTCAGGCGGGTGCCCTTGCGCCAGATGGTGTGCTTGAACTGGCTGATGTTCCAGTCGCCGCCCAGGTTGCCCACGTAGGGAATGAGGAGCGAGAACGGTGCGGCCAGAAGGGCGGTGATGAGCGTGCCCTTGAGTAGGCCACGTCGCCCCACGCCCACCCCGGAATCCTTGGCCCCGTCCTTGAGCATCTGCACCGCTTCGGCGCGCGTCTCGTCGGAGGAGCGCAACTCGTGACGATCCTCGGTCATCTCGTGGTCGCGCATGAGCGTCTTGGCCCAGTGGATGGCTCCCAGGCCGATGCCCATCATGGCCAGGAACAGACCCACGCCGATGACGGTGTTGGACAGGCGGATGGAGCTCATCGTGTCGCCGGGGCGCACGGCGAGGTAGCCGAAGATCGCGAGTGCCGTGCCCAGGAGGGAGACGATGAAGAATCCGGCCGCCTGACGCTCGGCGCGCTTGGCCGCCTTGGGGTCCACATCGGCACGGCGAGGCCGGTGGTAGGGCAGGCCGGGATCCTCGAACTCCTCGACCTCAGGTGAGGAGTGCTGGCTGTCAGTCGTCATGAGGAGCGTGCTCCAATCCACACGGTAATGCCCACGATCAGGCCCAGGCCGATCACCCAGCCCCACAGGCCCTCCGCCACGGGGCCGATGGACCCGAGGCCGTCGCCGCCGGGAGTGCCCTCGCGCTGGGCGTACAGGAACGCGATGATGTCCCGCTTGCCCTCCGGGGTGATGTTGGCCTCATTGAACACGGGCATGGACTGAGGGCCGGTGAGCATGGCCTCGTAGATGTGGCGCGCGTCGGTCTCCATGAGCGACGGCGCGTACTTGCCCTCGGTGAGGGCGCCGCCACCGCCCACGGAGCCGTGGCACATGGCGCAGTTGGTGCGGAACAGGGCCATGCCATTGGCGGGGTCGCCCAGCGCAGGATCCACCATCTCGTCGGTGGGGATGGCCGGGCCGGGGCCGAGTGACGCGACGAATGCCGCGAGCTGGGCGATCTGCGTGTCGTCGAACTGTGCGGGCTTGGAGGGCGCCTGGGGGCCGGAGGCCTGCATGGGCATGCGTCCCGTTCCCACCTGGAAGCTCACCGCTGCGGCGCCCACGCCCACGAGTGACGGCGCCACACCCACGGTGCCTTCGGCGTCCATGCCGTGACAGGTGGCGCAGTTCGCGGCGAAGAGCTTCTGGCCTTCGGCGATGTCGTCGGCGGTGGCCTCTGCGGCGGTCGCGGTTTGGGTCTGGGCGAGGGCGGCTGCGCCGGTCAGTATGGCTAGCAGGAGAGCCAGCAGGATGAACGGCGCCGCGCGATGGTGGCGCTGGAGAGCGAGTCGTCGCAAGGTCTTCTCCTCTTACTGCAGCACGTAGATGACGAGGAACAGGGCGATCCACACCACATCCACGAAGTGCCAGTAGTAGGACACGACGATGGCGGTGGTGGCCTCATGCGTCCCGAACTTCTTGGCGAAGAAGGAGCGCGCGAGGATGAACAGCATGGCGATCAGGCCGCCCACCACGTGCAGGCCGTGGAAGCCGGTGGTGATGAAGAAGGCCGAGCCGTAGGGCGATGAGGAGATGGTCAGCCCGTGCGAGACCAGCTGGGCGTACTCCCAGATCTGACCGGCCACGAAGACCGAGCCCATGATGTAGGTCAGCACGAACCACTCGTGCATGCCCCAGGAGCGCACATTCCACAGGGGCCCGGTGCGACGACGCTGGTAGCGCTCGGCCGCCCACACGCCCGCCTGGGCGGTGAAGGACGAGGCCACCAGGACGAGGGTGTTGATCGCGGCGAACGGGATGTTGAGATGCTGGGTCTCATGCGCCCAGATCTCGGGCACCTCGTTGCGCAGGGTGAAGTACATGGCGAACAACCCGGCAAAGAACATCAGTTCCGAGCTCAGCCAGACCATGGTGCCCACGGCAACCTGGTTGGGGCGCGTCGCGTGTATCGGTGACGGAGGCACGGCGGAAGCGTGGGACATGGCTCCCATTATGGCCCACTCGCGGAGGCGTCGAGGAGCATACACACCGTCTCAACAGGCCGAACATGGCCAAAGGTCCTAGACGGCGGGGCCTGCCCAGCGTGCACGAGGTCCCGGGTGTGGTGGCAACGCGCCGTCGTTGAGGTCCGGGTATCTCAAAAAGGTGTCAAAATGGGGGCCATGAGCGACCTGGTCTCCCACGCCGAACCTCACGTCCCTGCCGCGCGCGCCGCACGCATTCTGCTGTATAGCGACGATGCCCTGGTGAGGGAGAAGGTGCGCTTCGCCGTGGGTTCGGCCACGCACGGTCGTGCGGTGGTGTGGGTGGAGACGGCGACGCACGACGCGGTGGTGGAGCAGGCGCTTCACGCCGACTTCGATCTGGTCATCCTCGACGGGGAGGCGGCGAAGTCGGGCGGCATGGGCATCTGCCGGCAGCTCAAGGCCGAGTTGTACCACTGCCCGCCGGTGCTGCTCCTGGTGGGACGCATGGGCGATGCCTGGCTCGCGACGTGGTCGGAGGCCGACGCCGCCGTCGCTCATCCGCTCGACCCGTTCCAGGTCAAGGAGGCCGTGGATGCCTTCTTCGCCCCCGCAGCCGTCTGACATGCCGCGACGGCCAGGCACTGACCTGTAGCAGGCACTGACCTCTAGAAGGGACCCTCATGGCGACGTTGCAGGAGTTGCTGTCCAGGCTCGTGGATCATCAGGATCTGACGGCCGAGGAGACGGCCGCGGTGATGGACTCGGTTCTCACCGAGAGTGCCTCGCCCGTGACCATCGCGGCGTTCCTCGCCGCCTTACGCGTCAAGCGCGAAACCGCCGAGGAGGTGGCGGGACTCGTGTCCGCGATGCTCGCGCACGCGCTGCCGCTGAAGGTGAGCGGTCGCACCGTCGACATCGTGGGCACCGGAGGGGATGGCCTGCACACGGTGAACATCTCGACGATGGCCTCGCTCGTCGCGGCGGGAGCGGGTCTCAAGGTGGTCAAGCACGGCAACCGCGGCGCGACGTCCAAGACGGGCACTGCCGATGTGCTCGAAGCACTCGGAGTGCGCCTCGACCTGCCCCCTGCTCGGGTGGCCGAGGTGGCCGAGGAGGTGGGGATCACGTTTGCCTTCGCGCAGGCATTCCACCCTGCGATGCGGTTCACCATGCCCATCCGCAAGGAGATCGGAGTGCCCACGACCTTCAACATCCTCGGTCCGCTCGCCAACCCTGCGCAGCCCCGCGCATCGGCGATCGGGTCGTCCAGCCTCAGGGTGTCGCCCGTCATGGCGGGGGTGCTCGCCCAGCAGGGCCGCGAGGGACTCGTCTTCCACGGTGACGACGGCATGGACGAGTTGGCGCCGACCGGTCCCGCGACCCTGTGGGAGGTCCGCGGCGGTGGGGTGACGGAGCTGCGCCTTGATCCCCAGGTGGATCTGGGTCTGGATCGCATCGAGGTCGCCCAGCTGGTGGGCGGTGAGCCCGCGGAGAACGCCGCCGCCGTGCATGCGTTCCTGGAGGGCACGGGCGCAGGAGCGGTGCGCGACACGGTGCTGCTCAACGCTGCGGCCGGTCTTGTGGCCGATGCGACGCTGCCTGGCACCGCGAGCGGCACCCTTGCGGAGCGCATGGCGGCGGGCACCGAGTTGGCCCGCGAGGCGGTGGACTCCGGAGCCGCCGCGGAGGTGCTCGACCGGTTGGTCGCGGCCACCCAGGCGTAGCGCATCGGCCCCGGATTCGGCAGATGAAGCGACGCAAGTCGTCGTGTCGTTCCAAGCGCGCCGTCATGGCGGCTACCGTGTGGGGTACGGCGCCTAGCGGACAGCTTTGTCCACGTCCGCAGTGCGGGTGCCGCACGGAGGCGTGGCCGCGACCTGTGCCCAGTTCGCGGGAGTGGAGTTCCGTGCTAACGCTGAGGCGTGGGCACGGGCCGCGGTGGCGACCGCGGCAGGCGCGATGCTCCCGAGGTTGGCCGCTGCCCGTGCCTGAGGCTCTTCTCGGAGAACCCCGGGCTGTCGGTAAGGACCGGGGAGGGCGCGTAGGGATGCCCTCCCCGGTTTTCCGTTTCTCACGCGCCCTTGCGCGCCAGGTCCGCCACGGTCGCATGGTCCGTGCGACGGGCGTCGACCCAGGACAGAAAGGGGCCGGGACCGGCAAGCGGGCTCGCCCATTCGCCGTCCATGACGAGCAGTCGGGTCCCGGGGCTGTCCAGCCACGCGAGCACGAGTTCGCGCTCCTCGGTGAGGGCCCGGGAGGGGGTGTCCTCCCAGTCTTGTTGCAGCCGCCGCGCCTGCTCCCACACGCCGTGCGTGACCCGGGAGGATCCGGTGAGCACACCGTGCACCACCGAGACCAGCTCCCAGGCGCCGCCGCTGCGTCGCACCGCGACGAGGCGGCAGCGGGAGATCGCGGCGAGGCGTTGGGAGCGAGCGCTGGTCTCGATGAGCGCCGCCAGTCCGTCGCGCAGCCGGGCGGCGCGTTCGAACTCCTCGCGCGCGGCGTGGCGGGCGATCGTGGCCTCGACGGCCACCACGACCGCCGTGGGGTCGCCACGCATCACGCGCGCGGCATCGTCCCTCACCGCGTCGTAGCCCGCCTGCTCACCGCGCACGCACGGCGCGGTGCATCCCAGGTCCTTGAGCAGGCACGCGGCCGCCGTGGTGCGAGGGTGGCGGGGCAGGCGCGTGGTGCAGGTGCGCACGCCGAGCGCCTGCTGAATGGTCTCCATGATGAGCATCGCCTGCGTGCCGCCGCGCACGGGGCCGAGCGCCGCATCGTCCGCCTGCGGGGCACGGGTGAGTGCGAGGCGAGGGTAGTGCTCCTGGCTGAGACGGATCCAGGGCGTGCGCTCGGGCCGCGTCGAGCGGCGGTTGAAGCGAGGCCGATGCTGGTCGATGAGCCGCAGTTCGAGCACGGCCGCCTCGAGTGCCGTGGGCACCGCGTAGGTGTCGACACTCGTGGCCAGCGCGACCATGTCCCGCATCGAGCGCCGCTGCTCCGATGCGGTGAAGTACGACTTCACCCGGGAGCGCAGGTTCTTGGAGGTGCCCACGTAGAGGTGCTCACCCTGAGGCCCGCGGAAGACGTAGACACCAGGGGTTGCGGGCACGGCGTCGGCCATGACGGCCTTGCGGCGCAGCGACTCGGGCACCGTGGCGCGCAGTGAGGCCAGATCCTCACGATGGGTGATGCCCCAGCGGGCCAGCCGTTCGAGCAGATGGTGGAGGATCTCGGCGGTGGCCCTGGCATCGTCGAGCGCGCGGTGACTGGGGGTCACGCGGGTGCCGAAGACCCGAGCGAGCGTGGACAGCTTCTTGTTGGGGGCCTCCTCCTTGGTGGTCACTCGTCTGGCGAGCGTGACCGTGTCCACCACCTCGTTGCCGGGCCAGCGGTAGCCGTGGGTGCGGCACGCGGCCTTGAGGAAGCCGATGTCGAAGGGGGCGTTGTGCGCCACGAGCACCGCGTCGCCCATGAACTCCAGGAGCGAGGGAAGCACCTGCTCGATGCGTGGCGCCGCGGTCACCATCGCGTCGGTGATGCCGGTGAGCGCCACGATCATCGGCGGGATGGGCACTCCGGGATCGACGAGGGTCTGGAACTCGCCGACGACCTCCCCGCCGCGCGTCTTGACGGCGCCGATCTCCGTGATCCCTGCGTGTCGAGGCGCGGTGCCGGTGGTCTCGAGGTCGATCACCACGAAGGTGGTGGCGTGCAACGGCTCGCCGATCTCGTCCAGGCCGGGCTGGACGATGAGGGGCGCGGGGCTCGATGGCACGCTTCTACGGTAAGCCGGGGGTGTGACAGGGCCGCTGGAGCCTGATGTCAGACCCCGGTCCTAGCGTGGAGGCATGGTGATTGATTGCAGCACATGCGAGGTCCGGGGCAAGGCATGCTCGGACTGTGTCGTGTCGTTCCTGACCATTCCCGTGCGGGACTCGCGTCCGGCACAGGTGGAGTGGGACGACGACCAGGCCGCGGCGGTCGCGGCGCTGTCCGACGGTGGTCTCGTGCCGCCGTTGCGGCTCGTCTCAGGCGCCTGAGACACCGCGCGGGGAGTCCGGGGCCTATTCTGCGGGCGGGGCGGCCGAATACAGCACCTCGATGGCGTCGGCGTAGTCCTCGAGCACCTTGGCGCGCTTGAGCTTCATCGACGGCGTGAGGTAGCCGTTGGCGATCGTGAAGTCCTCGCTCACGAACTCCCACTGGCGGATCGACTCCGCCCGGGAGACGGCCTTGTTGGCGCGGGCCACCGCCTTGGCGACATGCGCGCGGACGGTCTCGTCGGCGATGGCCTCCGCAACCGTCATCTCGGGAAGTCCCTTGCCCTTGAGCCAGCCCGGCAGCGCCTCGGGGTCCAACGTCACGAGCGCGCCAATGAACGGCTTGCCGTCGCCCACCACCACGCACTGCGACACCAGAGGGTAGGCGCGCAGGCGGTCCTCGAGCACCGCGGGGGCCACGTTCTTGCCGCCCGCGGTGACGATGATCTCCTTCTTGCGGCCCGTGATGGTCAGATAGCCGTCCGCGTCCTCCGTGCCGATGTCGCCCGTGGCGAACCAGCCGTCGGCCGTCATGGTCGCGCGAGTGGCCTCCTCGTTGCGGTGATAGCCGTCAAACAGGAGGTCGCCGCGCATGAGCACCTCGCCGTCCTCGGCGATCTTCACCTCGATGCCGGGCAACGGCTTGCCGACGGAGCCGATGCGCGAGTCCGCGGGGCGGTTCACATGCGAGGCGGCCGTGGTCTCCGTCAGGCCGTAGCCCTCCAGCACCGAGATGCCGAGGCTGCGGTAGAAGTGCCCCAGACGGGCGCCCAGCGGCGCCGAGCCCGAGATGGCCCAGGTGGCCTTGCCACCCAGGACCGCGCGGATCTTGTGCAGCACCAGCTTGTCCGCGAGGCGGTAGCGCAGCTTCAGGCCCGCGGAGGGGCCCGAGTCCGTGTCGAGAGCCTCCGAGTAGGCGATGGCCTGCTTCGCGGCCCAGCGGAAGATCTTCACCTTGCCGCCCGCGGCGGCCTTCTGCTCGGCCGAGTTGTAGACCTTCTCGAACACGCGCGGAACGGCCAGGATGAGCGTGGGCCGGAAGGTGCCGATGTACGGCACCAGCTTGGTGGTGTCGGGGCAGAAGCCGATGACGGTGCCTGCACCCAGCAGCGCCACCTCGACCAGGCGGGCCAGGGAGTGGGCGAGCGTCAGGAACAGCACCGTGCCCGCGCCCTCCTGGAAGAGCACCGGCTCCAGCTCCTTGGCGATGCCCGCATAGCTGCGCACAAAGTTGAAGTGCTTGAGTCGCACACCCTTGGGGCGGCCCGTGGTGCCCGAGGTGTAGATGATCGTGGCCAGGGTGTCCTGCGTCAGGGAGTCCTTGCGGGCCTGAAGCTCGGCATCGCTCACGTCGGTGCCCAGCGCGGCCACGGCGTCGACCGCGCCCTCGTCGATGACCAGCACCTCGGTGAGGGGGGATTCGGCATCGGCGGCCACCTTGCGGGCCAGGGCGGCGTGTGCGTCAGTCTCGACGAACAGCAGCGAGATGTCGGCATCGGACGTGATCCAGTCGATCTGGCTAGCCGAGGAGGTGTCGTAGATGGGCACCGGAATGGCTCCGGTGGCCCAGATCGCCAGGTCGAGCACCGTCCATTCGAAGCGGGTGCGCGCCATGATCCCCACGGTCTGGCCGGGCTGGACGCCCTTGGCGATGAGGCCCTTGGCCACTGCGGCGACCTTGGCCGCGGCATCGGCACCCGTGAGGTCCTGCCATTCGTCGCTCTCGTTGGTGTAGCGCATTACCACCTTGGAGGCATTGCGTTCCCAGGACTCATCGACTAGCGCGACGATGCTGCGTGCGTAAGGGTTGGCAGTGGCTTCAACCATGTCAAGACTCCATTGGCTAGCGTGGGGTTGCGGAAACGATACCCTCGATTCTGGCCTAGTCGAAAGAAGGAAGCGAACATGCACGCGGTAGGCGTTGATATTGGCGGCACCAAGATCGCGGTGGGTGTGGTCGACGAGCACGGCACGATCCTCGAAACCATGAAGCGGCCCACCGAGCCGCAGCGTCCCGAGTCGATCGACGCCGCCATCGCGGCCTGCGTGAACGAACTGGCCGGCCGCTACGACATCGCGGCCGTGGGCCTCGCCGCTGCCGGCTTCATGGCCGCCGACCAGCGCATCGCCACCTTTGGCCCCAATATCGCCTGGCGCAACTACCCGCTCGCCGCGCGGGTGAGCTCCCTGCTGGAGTCCGATGTCCCCGTGATCGTGGAGAACGACGCCAACGCCGCCGGATGGGCCGAGTACGCCCACGGCGCAGCCCAGGGCAAGCCCAACATGACGATGCTGACCATCGGCACCGGTCTGGGTGGCGCGCTCGTGGTCGATGGTCGCCTGGTGCGCGGCTTCGCGGGCTTCGCCGCGGAGATCGGCCACATCGCGATGGTCCCCGGCGGCGACCTGTGCGGTTGCGGCCATCACGGCTGCTGGGAGCAGTACGCCTCCGGCTCCGCGCTCGTGCGCTGGGCGCGTCAGGCCGCCGTGGAGGACCCGCAGCGCGCCACGTCGCTCCTGGACCTCGCCGGCGGCGAGCCGGAGCGTATCAAGGGCCATGACGTGACGACAGCCGCGACCGACGGCGACGAGCTCGCGCTCGCCCTGCTGCGCCGCCTCGGAGAGTGGATCGGCAAGGGCTGCGCCAACCTCGCCTCGACGCTCGACCCGGAGATCTTCGTGGTGGGTGGAGGCGTGATCGCCGCGGGTGACTTCGTGCTCGGCCCGGCCAGGGAGGCCTACGAGGCCGCGCTGCCCGTGATCCACCTGCGTCCCGTCGCGCCCATCGTGGCCGCCCACATGGGCAACGATGCCGGAATGGTCGGGGCCGCGGCTCTCGCGCGCGAGGCGGTCGCCTAAAGCGGGTTAGCCTTGGTGGCGGGAGGTTCGATGTATTACGGACTGTTCAAGCATGTGCTGTTGGGGCCAGGGCTCAAGGTGTACTACCACCCGTGGGTCGAGGGTCTGGAGAACGTCCCCGAAACCGGGGGTGCGATCCTGGCCTCCAACCACCTGTCCTTCTCGGACTCGATATTCCTGCCGCTCGTGCTCAAGCGCAAGGTGGTGTTCCTGGGCAAGGCCGAGTACTTCACCGGCAAGGGTGTCAAAGGCGCGGCCACGCGGGCCTTCATGGAGGGCGTGGGCACCATTCCGGTGCATCGCGGCGGCGGGCGCGCCTCCGAGGCGGCGCTGCGCACGGGTCTGCAGGTGCTCGCTGCCGGCGACCTCCTGGGCATCTATCCGGAGGGCACCCGCAGCCCGGACGGCCGCCTGTACCGCGGCAAGACCGGTGTCGCACGCCTGGCCATCGAGGCGGGCGTGCCGATCATCCCCGTCGCGATGATCGGCACGGACGTGGCTCAGCCCGTGGGTCAGAAGGTGCCCAGCAGGGTGGAGATCGGCGTGCGCATTGGCGCGCCCATCGACGCGAGCGCGTTCGCGGGCCGAGTCGAAGAGCGCGAGGCGCTGCGTGACCTGACCGACACGATCATGCACGCCATCCAGGCGCTGTCCGGGCAGGAGTACGCCGACCGGGACAGCGCGCAGTACAAGCGCGAGTTGGCCAAGCAGGCCGCGGCCGACGCCGTGGTCGGCGAGTCGGAGGGCGGCACGCCCGGCTCGCAGTAGTGACCCAGGACCTCTGGCGCGCCTCTGTGGCGTTCCTCACACCCCTAGAATGGGCGCATCACACTTGAAAGGCATAGTTTCGTCATGGCTGTTCGTCGCGTTGCACTCTTGACCGCCGGTGGCTTCGCCCCGTGTCTGTCCTCGGCCGTGGGCGGCCTCATCGCCCGCTACACCGAGATCGCCCCCGAGGTGGAGATCATCGCCTATCAGCACGGCTACTGGGGCCTGCTGCGCGGCGAGTACGTGCAGGTGACCGACGTGGTGCGCGAGAAGGCAAGCCTCCTGCATGACTTCGGCGGCTCGCCCATCGGCAACTCGCGGGTCAAGCTGACCAACGTGGCCGACTGCGTCAAGCGCGGCCTGGTCCAGGAGGGGCAGAACCCCCTGCAGGTGGCTGCGGAACAGCTCGTCAAGGACGGCGTGGACGTGCTTCACACCATCGGCGGCGACGACACCAACACGACGGCCGCGGACCTGGCTGCCTACCTCGCCGAGAACGACTACGACCTCACCGTGGTGGGCCTGCCCAAGACGATCGACAACGACGTGGTGCCCATCAAGCAGTCGCTCGGTGCGTGGAGCGCCGCGGAGCAGGCCGCCATCTTCGCCCAGAACGTCATCGGCGAGCATCGGTCGGGACCCCGCATGCTCATCGTGCATGAGGTCATGGGCCGTGCCTGTGGCTGGCTCACCGCCGCCGCCGGCCACAAGTACCGCGAGTGGATCGACACGCAGGAGTGGCTGCCCGAGATCGGCCTGTCCAAGGAGCGGTGGGACATCCACGCGCTCTACGTGCCGGAGGCGCCGATCGACCTCGATGCCGAGGCGGTGCGTCTGCGTCACGTCATGGACACCGTGGGCAACGTGAACATCTTCCTGTCCGAGGGCGCAGGCGTGCCCGAGATCGTCAAGGAGATCGAGGAGTCGGGGGGCGAGGTCGCACGCGACGCCTTCGGCCACGTGCGTCTCGACGAGATCAACCCCGGTGCGTGGTTTGCCCGCCAGTTCGCCGAGCGCCTCGGTGCGGAGAAGGTGATGGTGCAGAAGTCGGGGTACTTCTCGCGCTCGGCCAAGGCCAACACGGAGGATCTGCGCCTGATCCAGTCCATGACCGACTACGCCGTGGAATGCGCCCTGCGAGGCGAGGCGGGCGTGATCGGCCACGATGAGGAAGACGGCGGTCGCCTCAAGGCGATCGCCTTCCCGCGCATCGCCGGACACAAGCCGTTCGATGTGACCACGCCGTGGTACACCGAGCTGCTGGCCGGCATCGGGCAGGCATGAGCGACTCGCAGGAGCGGCTCAGCGTGGCAGGTGTCGACGCCTACAAGGACCGGGTGGCCAAGCAGCAGCCGTCATGGCCCGACGCCGAGGCGCTCGGCCGGGTGGTCGCGCGCCTGGAGCGCGTCCCTCCGCTCGTGTTCGCCGGCGAGGCGGACGTGCTGCGCGAGCACTTCGCGGCCGCCGGCCGGGGTGAGGCCTTCGTGCTCCAGGGCGGAGACTGTGCGGAGATCTTCGCCGAGGCGACCGCCGACCGCATCCGCAACAAGATCAAGACGATCCTGCAGATGGCGGTCATCCTCACCTACGGTGCCTCGACCCCCGTCGTCAAGATTGGGCGCATGGCCGGCCAATATGCCAAGCCGCGCTCCTCGGACACCGAGACGCGGGACGGTGTGACGCTGCCCGCCTACCGCGGCGACATCGTGAACTCCTCGGCATTCACGCCCGAGGCGCGCATCCCCAACCCCGAGCGCATGCTCGACGCCTACAACGTCTCCGCCTCCACGCTCAATCTCATCCGGGCGTTCACGCACGGCGGCTTCGCGGACCTGCGCCGTGTGCACGCCTGGAATCGCGGCTTTGCCGCCAACCCGGCGTACTCCAAGTACGAGCAGATGGCGGCCGAGATCGACCGTGCCGTGCGCTTCATGGCCGCGGCCGGCGGCGACTTCGACGCGCTGCGGACGGTTGACCTGTTCGCCTCCCACGAGGCCCTGCTGCTGGACTACGAGCGCGCCCTGACGCGCATCGACTCCCGCTCCGGTCTCGCCTACGGCACCTCGGCGCACTTCCTGTGGATCGGGGAGCGCACGCGCGACCTGGATGGGGCTCATGTGGAGTTCATGTCCAAGATCCACAACCCCATTGGCGTGAAGCTCGGCCCCACCGCCACGGGGGGGCAGGCTCTCGAGTTGGCGGAGCGGCTCAACCCCGAGAACATCCCGGGGCGCCTCACCCTCGTGGTGCGCATGGGAGCACACGCCATCCGGGACAACATGCCGCAACTGGTCGAGACGGTGCGCGACGCGGGGGTCAACGTCACCTGGCTGTCCGATCCCATGCACGGCAACACGTTCACGTCGGAGTCCGGCTACAAGACCCGGCGCTTCGACACCCTCATGGACGAGGTGGCGGGGTTCTTCGAGGTGCATCACGCGCTGGGGACCGTTCCCGGCGGCCTGCTCGTGGAGTTGACGGGCGACGACGTCACCGAGGTGATGGGCGGCACGGAGGAGATCGACGATGCTGCGCTCGCCCTGCGCTATGAGACCAAGGTGGATCCGCGCCTCAATCACCAGCAGTCGCTCGAACTGGCGTTCCTGGTGTCCGAGTTGCTGGCCAAGTACCGTCCGGCCCAGCCACTGTCCCTTGATTTCCAGTAGGCAGCTGACTTCCAGTAAGCCGCGGGCAGCCCGGCTCAGCTGTCGTAGTACAGGATGATCGTGGTGCCGTGCTCCACCTCGGTGCCGGGCTTGATGCTCTGGTCCACCACGAACTCGGGTGTGGTCCACGGATAGTTGTTGGCCTTGCGCAGTTCGACCACGAGCCCGAGTCCCTCTGCCGTCTCTTTGGCCTGCGAGACCCGGTTGAAGGAGAAGTCGGGCACCTTGACGAGCGGAAGGCCGTCGGAGACGTAGATGGTCACCGATGCGGTGCGGAAGGTGCCGGAACCCGGGGCGGGATCGGTCTTGAACACCAGCCCCTTCGGTTGGTCCAGCGTGCGCTCGAACACCGTGACGACGTCCATGGCGTAAGTCTCGGCCAGGTAGGCCACGGCATCGGCGCCGGTCATGGTGACCACGTCGGGCATGGTGACGGGTTCGGGCCCGTCGGACACGGTCAGGGTGATCGCGGTGAAGTGGGGCAGTTCCTCGTCCACGGAGGGGTCGATGGTGAGCACGTCTCCCGCGGGCACGAGGTCGTCGTACTCGCGCTCGATCGTGATGATGCCGGTGAACCCCGCCTCGGCCAGTGCAGCGCGAGCTGCCGCCTCGGTGAGGCCCTCCACATCGGGCACTCGTGCCATCCTGGGACCCGCGGAGACCACGAGCGTCACCGTGTCGCCGTTGGGCACTTCGGTCTGTGCGGGGGGATTGGTGCGGATGACGAATCCGGCGGTGACCGTGTCGGAGTTCTCGGTCAGCACCTCGACCTGGAGGCCGATGCTGTCGAGCGCGAGCTCCGCGTCGGCCTGGAGCATGCCCTCCACCTTGGGGACGGTCGTGTACGCCCCAGGACCCTGGGTGGCGTACCACCAGGTGCCCAGGCTTCCGATCAGGACCAGCCCGGCGAGAAGACCGCCGATCCACACCCCCAGCCGTGGGCCCTCGCGCTGCGGAGGGACGGCATCGGGGTCGTCGTCGAGAATCTCGGCGTCGATGCCGCCCAGGTCGACGAGCGGCTCGCCCAGGCCGATGGGAAGCGCGATCGTGGCGCCCGCGGGAACGGCTTCGAGCACGGTCGTGGCGTCGTCGTCGCTGTGCAGGGGAATCTGGCCTGAAGGGGGGTCGGCACGTCGGTCGAGGGTCGGGTCGTCGATCATGGCACGGGTGTGGCGGATGATGCCGAGCGCGGCCGAGGCGTCGGCGGGGCGACGGGCGGGGTCGCGAGAGGCGAAGGCGAGCACCACGTCGTCGAGTTCCGGCGGCAGCCAGGGCACATAGACCGAGGGCACCGGAATGTCCTCGTGCACGTGGCGGGAGGCGATGTCGATCGCCGATCCGCCCGTGAAGGGCTGGCGGCCCGTGAGCATCTCGAACAGCAGGATGCCGCACGAGTAGACGTCGGTGCGGGCGTCGGCGTAGCCGCGGGCGATGAGCTCAGGTCCCAGGTAGGCGACCGTGCCCATGATCGTGCCCGTAGCGGTGGACGTCACCTCGGTGACGGCGCGGGCGAGGCCGAAGTCGGCGAGCTTGGCACGGCCGTCCCCATCCAGGAGGACGTTCTCGGGTTTCACATCGCGGTGCACCAGGCCCTGGCGGTGCACCGCGGCCAGGGCGTCGAGCACCTGCTCGATGATGTCGAGCGCCTCGCCGACGGGCAGGGTCGCCTCGTGGGCCAGCCGGGTGCGCAGGTTCTCGCCCTCGACATACTCCATCGTGAGGTAGGCGATGTCGCCGTCCGTGCCCTGGTCGTAGACGCGCACCATGCCGGGGTGGGTGAGACGGGCGGCTGCCTTGGCCTCGCGGCGGAAGCGGCTGGCGAACTCGTGGGGGTCGGTCTGGCCCACGAGCATGGTGTTGAGCAGCTTGATGGCCACCTGGCGCTCCAGGCGGCGGTCGAACGCGAGGTAGACCGTGGCCATGCCCCCTGTGGCGACCTTTTCGCGCACCTCGTAGCGCCCGTCGATGAGACGCCCGAGCATGGGGTCAGCGAGGGTTTCGGCCACGGGGTTCATTGTAGGTTGTCCGGTTTTGTCCGTGGGGGAGCCATGCCGCGCTAGGAGTACTTGGCCATGAGGGCCTTGATGTTCGCGACGTAGGTGACGGTGTCCTTGTTCATGCCGTTCTTGCGCACCGAGGTCTCGCCCTGGTAGTAGCCGGCGATGGCGGTGTCGAGGGGCGTGTTGTTGCGCAGCAGGGTCTTGAGGATCACCACGCCCGCGGTCACGTTGTCCTCGGGCAGCAGCAGGTTGAGGTCGCGGCCGATGATGTCGGAGGCCCATTGCCCCGAGGAGGGGATGACCTGCATGGTGCCGATGGCGTTGGCGGGGGAGACCGCGCGCTGGTTGAAGCCCGATTCCTGGAAGGCGACCGCCTGCGCCAGGGCGGGATCCACGCCGTACTCCTTCGCGATGCGCACCACCATCTCTTGCATCTGCGCGCGGGTGGGCACATCCATGGCGTTGAGGGTGGCCTTGTTCTGGTTGGCGGCGGCCACCACGGTGGGCGCATAGGTGCGGCCCAGGAAGGTGTCACCTACCAGGCCGGACGCGGCGGTTCCGGGGATCGTGAGGGTCTGGCCGATGCGGATCAGGGAGGGGTTGCTCAGGTTGTTCGCGTTGGCGATGGCGGTCACGGTGGTCCCGTAGCGCACGGCCAGCCCGGATACGGTGTCGCCCGCCTTGACCACGTAGGTGGTGCTGGAGGCGCCGAACTGGCTCAGGTTGGTGGAGTCGGCGA
Source organism: uncultured Demequinaceae bacterium (assembly GCA_964517615.1). Lineage (GTDB taxonomy): Bacteria > Actinomycetota > Actinomycetes > Actinomycetales > Demequinaceae > Demequina. The sequence continues at coordinate 4,404 of CAZFEH010000029.1, read as the reverse complement.
CGAGGGGGCCGGAGCCGGTTGTGGCCGTGCCCGGTGTGGTGGCGCCGGGGATGGTGAGCTTCTGGCCGATGCGGATCACGGCGGCGGGTCCCAGGCCGTTGGCCTGGACGATGGCATCCACCGTGGTGCCGTAGACCTTGGACAGGCCCCACACGGTGTCCCCGGCGACCACGATGTGGGTCAGTGTGGACGGCGTGGCTGCGGCGGTCGCCGCCGCGGGTGTGGTGGCGCCGGGGATGGTGAGCTTCTGGCCGATGCGGATCACGGCGGCGG
>CAZFEH010000029.1:0-4031 GCA_964517615.1 uncultured Demequinaceae bacterium | reverse complement strand
GCCCCAGGCCGTTGGCCTGGACGATGGCGTCCACCGTGGTGCCGTGCTTCTTGGCGAGGTCCCACACGGTGTCGCCCGCCACGACCACGTGCTCACGGTCGTCGGCGACGGCGGGACCGGCGACCAGTCCCACGATGGCGATGGCAGCGGTGGCCGTGACGGCGGCAGAGACGGTGCGCAGACTCTGAGTGGTGGCCATGAGGTGCTCCAGGTTGTTTCTGGTGTGACAGATGTGACAAATGATGCTCCTGTGACTGTAACCCGTGGCGCAGGCGTACACAAGACCACGGCCCGCATTTGTACCCTGAGCACATGACCGAATGGCTTTCCATCCCCGAATGCGCCCAACTTCTCGGCGTGCGCGACTCCCAGGTGCGCGAACTGCTCCGCGACCGGGTCATCGTGGCCGCACGCAGAGGCGAGAACAACGCGCTGGCGATCCCTGCGGGCTTTGTGGAGGGCGACGAGGGCGAGGCGCACGTCCTGTCCACCCTGCGAGGAACCATCACGGTGCTCACGGATGCGGGGATGGAGGACGAGGAGATCGTGGAGTGGCTCATCGAGCCCCACGACGAACTGGGGGTGAGCCCCATCGAGGCCTTGCGTCAGGGGCGGCGTGCCCCGGTGCGCCGCGCGACGCAGACGCTCTTCTAGGCCGAGCGCACCACGAGCGCGTCGATGAGCTCGCGCAGCTGACGCGCCGCGTCCGTCACGCCACCGGTGGCCTCGACGGCCTCCTCGAAGGCCGCCATCGCGACACCGGCGTGGTGGTCGATGACCTCCTCTACGTGCTCGACTGCACCCGTGGAGACCACCCCGGCCACGGCGGCGGCGATGTCCTCACTCGGGGCCTCCTTGTTGCCGAAGACGGCGCGCAGAGCCAAGCGCATTCGCTCGTCGCCGTGCGCCCAGGCGTGTGCGACAAGCAGGGTGCGCTTGCCCTCGCGCAGGTCGTCGCCCGTGGGCTTGCCCGTCACCTCGGCCGCGCCGACCAGACCCAGCACGTCGTCGCGCAACTGAAACGCGATGCCCAGCGGCACGCCCAGCCGACGCATCGTCTCCAAGGCCTGTGGCGACGCGCCCGCCGTGGCCGCCCCCATGGCCAGGGGGAACTCCGCCGTGTACGAGGCGGTCTTGGAGCGCATCGTGGCCAAGATGTCGTCCCGCTGATGCGCGAGATGGTCGATCGGCTGTGCGGCCAGCCGCATGTCCAGGTACTGGCCCGCCGTGCACAGTTCGGCCATGTCCGCGAACAGGTGAGCGACGGTGCGGGCGCGCGTCGGCTCAAGCGCCGAGGTGGACTCCGCCAGGAGCCGCTGCGCGGCCATGAGAGCCAGATCGCCCGCCAGGATGGCCGATGCCGTGCCGAAGTGGGTGGGGTCGCCCGTCCAGCTCTCGGCCTCGTGATGCGCCTGGAGCGCGCGGTGAATGGTGGGGCGGCCGCGTCTGAGGTCCGCGCCGTCGAGCACGTCGTCGTGGATGAGTGCGGCGGTCTGGAACAGCTCGATGGCGCCGGCACATTGCGCCGCGGCGTGGGGTGCGGGATCGCCGTGGAGCGCATGGGCCACGAGCAGCAGCCGCGCGCGCAGGCGCTTGCCGCCCTGTGAGACGCGCTCCAGGGGCGCGAGCAGATCCGCGGCAGCGGGGCCGATGGGGGAGGCCGCGCGGGCGGTCGCGGCAAGCGCCTTGGCGATGGACTGCTCCACGTCTGCCAGGGGGTCATGTGCGGAATGCCGCGGTTCCGGGGGCCGGGCGTGCGGGGACATGGCTCCAAGCCTACGGGTGGTGTGGTCCCCAGTGGACGGCCTGAGCCGCTGCGTCCACAGATGCCGCTTGCGACCCCGGCATCGGCCGCATCTGCACCCAAGGTGGAGGCATGAATACCGTGAGACTTTCCTCCCCAGGTGACCTGCTCGCCGCCCTGCCCACCTTCCTGGGGCGTGAGCCCCAAGACAGCCTCGTCCTGCTGGGACTGAACCCTTCCCGCCAGGTGGTGGCCATCATGCGGGCCGATCACGCCGCCTGCACCGATGGAGGGGCGCAGCGACTCGCAGCGATGGCCCTGAAGGCGCTGGAGGGGCGCGGAGCGGTGGAGGTGCTCGTGGTGCTGCATGCGCATTCCGAAGACATCCGGGCGCGGGACGCGATTCCTGCGGTGCTGCCGTGGCTGGAGGACCGGCTTGAGGTGCTCGACGTGTGGATCGTGTCCGGGGGGCGGTACTGGGCCGCGATGTGCGCGGACCGGTCCTGCTGCCCCCCCGAAGGCAGGCAGCTGCCTGCCGTGCCGGCGGCTCTCGCGGCCCTGGGCGAGCAGGGCGCGTTCGCCCGGGTCGACGGGGTGGGAATGGAGGCGTGGCAATTGGAGAGCCCACCGACAGGGCGACGGAACCCGGGTGCTGGCCTGCCGGAGGATCCCGCCCGCCGCCGTCGGGTGATGAAGGCTCGCTCCGCCGCCATGCGGGGTCGCAGCGGGGACCGTTCCGCCTGGTGCGCGGCGGGTCTTGCGGCATGGCGAGAGGCCATAGCCGGAGCGATGGACGGAGCACTCCCCTCCGAGGCGCGCACAGGGATGCTCCTGGCCTCCCTCACGGATGTGCGGATGCGCGACGCGCTGATCCTGGATCTGTACGGCGGAACCGCACACGAGTGCGCCGAGATTCTTGACGGCGGCAACCCCGATGGCGTGCTCGCCGCGGTGCGCAGCATCTTCGACGGGGAGGGCATGCCACGGGACCGGGCGCGCGTGGAGGCCGCACTCGTGCTCGCCCGGGAGGTCGCCGCGGTGATGGCGTCGCGCCGCATCCACAAGGATGTGGCAGCGATCCTCACCCTCGCGGGGATCTGCGAGCGTTGGCTTGGTGCAGACGCCAGCGCCACGGAGGCGGTGATGACTGCGCTGGACGTGAACCCGAGGTACAGCCTCGCCCGCCTGGTGCTCGCCGCATGGTCCCGTGCCGATCTCACCTGGCACCTCGCAGGGTGACGTAAGGGATATCAGTGATCTTTGCCCCGCGCACTGATCGCGATGCCTGGCCTCAGTGGAACGAAGACTTGCGCCCTGGCGTTACACTTTTATGGATTTGCAGGCGGCCGGGGGGCCGCGGCAGCCCCCTTCGCCCGTTGAGAGGAAGCCCGTGTCGCCCACTTCTGCCCGTAAGCCCGCAGCCAAGAAGGCCAAGGCTCCAGCACGAGCCGCCAAGGCGGCGGTGGAAGAGACGGTCGAGGCGGCGGACCTGGACGAGGCCGTGGTCCTCGACGACGTCGATGTTCCCGTCGAGGAGATCGAGGCCGAGGATGTGGTCGCCGAGGCGCTCGACGCCGACGTGGACGGTGATGAGGTGGAAGCCGTCAAGCCCGCTGTCGACGACGACGAAGACGATGCCGCCGGCTTTGTGATCGGCACCGCCGACGACGACGCCCCCGTGCAGCAGGTCATGACCGCCGGCGCGACCGCGGACCCCGTGAAGGACTACCTCAAGCAGATCGGCAAGGTCGCGCTGCTCAACGCGGAGCAGGAGGTGGACCTGGCCAAGCGCATCGAGGCGGGCCTGTTCGCCGAGGAGAAGCTGACCTCGGGCGAGAAGATCGCCCCCAAGCTGCGCCGCGAGCTCGAATGGATCGCCAACGACGGCCGCCACGCCAAGAACCACCTCCTGGAAGCCAACCTGCGACTCGTGGTGTCGCTCGCCAAGCGCTACACCGGTCGCGGCATGCTCTTCCTGGACCTCATCCAGGAGGGCAACCTCGGTCTGATCCGTGCGGTCGAGAAGTTCGACTACACCAAGGGCTACAAGTTCTCCACCTATGCCACGTGGTGGATCCGGCAGGCCATCACGCGCGCCATGGCCGACCAGGCGCGCACCATCCGCATCCCGGTGCACATGGTGGAGGTCATCAACAAGCTGGCCCGTGTCCAGCGCCAGATGCTACAGGACCTGGGTCGCGAGCCCACCCCCGAGGAACTCGCCCGTGAACTGGACATGACCCCCGAGAAGGTCGTCGAGGTCCAGAAGTACGGTCGCGAGCCCATC
>CAZFEH010000028.1:16363-24633 GCA_964517615.1 uncultured Demequinaceae bacterium | reverse complement strand
GGCAGGGTGGGGAACTCGTCGAGCGAGAAGCCCGGCAGCAGCGCCAGCGCCGCATAGGCGTCGAAGGCTCCGTCCATGAGCCAGGCGCGGTCCGCACTGGAGGCACCCCAGGTCAGTTCGAGGTAACGCCAGCCGAGCGCCTGCTCGGTGGCGCGGCACACTCCCGAGCGTGCCGCCTCGGTGGCGATGGGCAGCCCGGGCAGCTCATACACCGGCTCGCGGTCGTCACGGCCGGCGAGCACGGCGAGGGCGTCCCCGCGGGCAGCGTGGAGCGCGGCTCGGGCCAGCGCATCGGCGCGGGCCTGGTCGGACGAGCGCGCCGCGACCACCTCGTAGATGAAGCGTGCCTGATCGTGCTGCACCGCGAGCGCGGCCAGGGCGTCGGGGGTGAGGTCCGAGACGGACGGCACCGCGAGGGGTGCTCCCGTGGCGCCGTCCCACGGCAGGGTGCGTGCGACCACGACAGCGCTCGCGGACGAACTATCGCGTCCGTCGATCTCCTCGGCCCACCACACCCCGAAGGCGTGGCTGAAGCCCATCGAGCCGTAGAGGAAGCCCGCGGGGGAGGCCGAGTCGGCGAAGGCCTCCGCGAGGCTGCCGTCGCGCGCGGCCACCATCGCGGCACGCAGGGCCGATGCCGTGGCAGGCTCCGACGGCGCGGGGGACGCCGTGGGGTCGGGATAGGGCTCGTACACCCCGCCCAGCACGCGCAGATGCTCTGGCGCGATCCGTGCCGCGAACGTTTCCAGTGCGGCGCGACCCTCGGTGAGGCCGCCTGCAGCGCCCAGTGCATCGATGACGGCCTGCTCGCGTACGGCGGCGGCATCGCGCATGGCCGTCACCGCGTCGGCGGTGGGGGTGGGAACGGGATCCGCCTCAAGTCGCCAGGCGCACCCGGCCAGGCTCAGCACCACGGCGAGGGCGGCGACGGCGCTGCCCGCGCTGCGCACCCGACCCGTCATGCCCGATAGTCTCGCATGTCCACCTCACCCGGCATAGACTCATGGCTGGATCAACTACAGCAACGGAGCGCAACACTGCGCGGGGAGGCACTCATGGATGCAGCGAGCCAGATCGCGCACCTCGCGGAACCCGCGGCCCAGGCCGCGGGCCTGGTGGTGGACGCAGTGGAGATCGCCGCCGCAGGCAAGCACACGCGCGTGCTCGTCACGGTGGATCTTCCCGAGACCGAGGTGGGCAGTGCGCCCCTGGACGCCGTGGCGCAGGCCAGCCGCGGCATCGGCGCCGCGCTCGACGCCGCCGACTACCCCAAGGGCCCCTACACGCTGGAGGTCTCCACCCCCGGACTCGACCGGCCCCTCACCGAGCGCCGCCACTTTCTGCGCGCCCGCACGCGCCTGGTCAGCCTCCAGCTGCGCGACGGCACCGTGGTGGAGGGACGCCTGAGTGACGTCGTGGACGACGTCCTGGTAGTGGACCAGGCCGGCGAGCGCACCGAGGTGGCGCTCGGCGACGTGGACGGCGGCCGCATCGAGATCGACTGGAAGGCGCAGTCGGGCCTGACCGACGAGGGCGACGACGGCTTCGAGGGTGAGGAGTAGACCAGTGGACATCGACATGCAGGCGCTTCAGTCGCTCGCCAAGGAACGCGACCTCAAGCTCGACGTGCTCGTGGACGCCATCGAGCAGGCGCTCGTCTCCGCGTACCACAAGACCCCCGGCGCCTACCGCCATGCGCGCGCCCACCTCGACCGGGCGAGCGGCAAGGTGAGCGTCTTCGCCCGCGAGGACCCGGACCCGGAGGCGGAGCCCGGCGTCGAACCGCCAGAGTTCGAGCACACGCCCGCCGACTTCGGCCGCATCGCCACCGCCACCGCCCGCCAGGTCATCGTGCAGCGCCTGCGCCAGGCGGGGGACGATGCCGTGCTCGGCGAGTTCGCCGGCAAGGAGGGGCAGCTCGTCTCCGGTGTGATCCAGCAGAGCTCCGACCCGCGCAACGTCCACGTGGACCTGGGCGAGGTCGAGGCGCTCCTGCCGCAGCACGAGCAGGTGCCCACCGAGGTGTACGTGCACGGTGAACGCCTGCGCGGCTACGTGCTGGAGGTGGGCCGCGGCATGAAGGGCCCCTCGATCACGCTGTCTCGCACCCACCCCAACCTGGTGCGCAAGCTCTTCGAACTGGAGGTGCCCGAGATCGCCGACGGCACCGTGCAGATCATGAGCCTGGCGCGTGAGGCGGGGCACCGGTCCAAGGTCGCCGTGCGGGCCACGGTTCCGGGCGTCAACCCCAAGGGCGCCTGCATCGGCCCGATGGGGGCCCGCGTGCGCGCCGTGATGAGCGAACTGCGCGGCGAGAAGATCGACATCGTGGACTGGGACGAGGACCCGGCGACCTTCGTCGGCAACGCCCTGTCTCCCTCGCGTGTGGTGTCCGTGACCGTGGTGGACGAGGAGGCCAAGGCCGCGCGCGTCATCGTGCCCGACTTCCACCTGTCGCTCGCCATCGGCAAGGAGGGCCAGAACGCCCGCCTCGCGGCGCGGCTTACGGGATGGCGCATCGACATCCGCTCCGACGAGGCGCCCGAAGTGCCTGGTTCCGCACGCTAGCGGGGGAGAGTAGAATGGATGGGCCGAGTCTGGCGCAGACAGCACCCACCCGCACCCCGCACGTTCCCGTGCGCACGTGCCTCGGGTGCCGCGAGCGTGAGGCTCGGTCGGTTCTGGTGAGAGTGGTGCTCAAGGACGGTCACGCAGTGATCGATCCCTCGGGTACCGCACCCGGACGGGGTGCTTGGCTGCATCCCTCTGGGGCCTGCCTGGAGCTGGCGGTCAAGCGAAAGGCCATCGGGCGCGCATTGCGTGCGCCCCAGGCCGACGCGTCGGCCCTGGTTCCCCGCATGCTTGACCTACGCTAGAGCCGTTCCACCTTCGATAAGACGGGATGAAAGCCCATGGCCATCCGATGAGTACCTCGAAATGAGTGCCCAGCAGTAACGATGGTTCGACCCCTGCCTCGGTCGGACCGAGACAGGAGTTTTTTGTGGCAAAGCCCCGCGTTCATGAGATCGCGAAGGAACTCGGCATCCCCGCCAAGGACCTCATCGCCAAGCTCGGCGAACTAGGCGAGTACGTCAAGGGTCCGTCCTCGACGCTCGAAGCACCCGTGGTGCGCAAACTGCGTGAGACCTTCCCCGCGGCACCCGCCGCGGAGCCTTCCAAGCAGGCCGCCAAGCCCGCGGCCGCCAAGCCTGCCGCGCCCAAGCCGGCGCCGCGCAAGAGCGAGCCCGCACCGGTCGACGAGCCGGCTGCGATCGCCCAGGAGGCGCCCGCAGCACCGGAGGCGACCGCCGCATCGGCCGATGCCGCGCGCCCCGCATCCGGCGACATGCCCCGTCCGCGCCCGCGTCCCGGAGGCAACAACCCCTTCCAGGCGCCGCGCCCCGACGCGCCGCGCCCGCGTCCGCGCCCCGGAGGCAACAACCCCTTCCAGGCCGCACGTCCTGACGGCCGTCCCCGGCCCGCAGGAGCCACCCGTCCGGGTGCTCCCGCCGGTGCCGCCGGTGGCCGTCCCGGCGCCGGTGGGCGTCCCGCTCCCGGCGGCGCAGGCCGTCCCGCGGGCGCCCGTCCCGGTGGATTCGGCGGCGGTCCCGGTGGACCGGGTGCCGGTGCCCCCGGTGGCCGTCCCGCTCCCGGTGGGCGTGGCCGCGGTGGAGGCACCGCCGGCGCGTTCGGTCGTGCCGGCGGCAAGCCCGCGCGTTCGCGCAAGTCCAAGCGTGCCAAGCGCATGGAGTACGAGGAGCAGCAGGCACCGTCCATCGGCGGCGTCAAGATCCCTCGCGGCGACGGCGAGACCGCCATCCGCCTGCGTCGGGGCGCCACGCTCTCGGACTTCGCCGAGAAGATCGATGTCAACCCCGCGTCCCTCGTGACGGTGCTGTTCCACTTGGGCGAGATGGCCACGGCCACGCAGTCGCTCGACGAGGACACGTTCCAGGCGCTCGGCGCGGAGCTGGGCTACGTCATCCAGATCGTGTCTCCCGAGGACGAGGACCGCGAGCTGCTCGAAGACTTCGGCCTCGACATCGACGCGGAGTACGCGGCCGAGACCGACGAGGACCTTGAGGCCCGCCCGCCGGTGGTCACCGTCATGGGTCACGTCGACCACGGCAAGACCCGTCTGCTGGATGCCATCCGCAAGTCCGATGTCATCTCGGGCGAGCACGGCGGCATCACTCAGCACATCGGCGCCTACCAGGTGCACACCACCCACGAGGGCGTCGAGCGGGCCATCACGTTCATCGACACCCCCGGTCACGAGGCGTTCACTGCCATGCGTGCCCGTGGTGCGAAGGTGACGGACATCGCGATCCTCGTGGTCGCGGCCGACGACGGCGTGATGCCCCAGACCATCGAGGCCCTCAACCACGCTCAGGCGGCGAACGTGCCCATCGTGGTGGCGGTCAACAAGATCGACAAGGAAGGCGCCAACCCGGACAAGATCCGGCAGCAGCTGACCGAGTACAACCTGGTGGCCGAGGAGTGGGGTGGCGACACGATGTTCGTGGACGTCTCCGCTCGCGAGAACCTCAACATCGACAAGCTGCTGGAGGCCGTGCTGCTCACGGCCGATGCCGGGCTTGACCTGCGTGCCAACCCCAACAAGGACGCTCGCGGTGTTGCCGTCGAGGCGCACCTGGACAAGGGTCGCGGTGCCGTGGCGACGGTGCTGGTGCAGTCAGGCACGTTGCGCGTGGGCGATGCGATTGTCGCGGGCACGGCCCACGGCCGCGTGCGCGCCATGTTCGACGAGCACGACGCCCCCGTCACCGAGGCGCTTCCCGCGCGACCGGTGCTTGTCATCGGCCTCACCTCGGTGCCGCGTGCCGGCGACTCCTTCCTGGTGGCCGAGGACGACCGCACGGCGCGTCAGATCGGCGAGAAGCGCGAGGCCGCCGAGCGTGCCGCTCAGCTGGCCAAGCGTCGCAAGCGCATCAGCCTGGAGGACTTCACCAAGGCTCTTGAGTCCGGCAAGGTCGAGACCCTCAACCTCATCATCAAGGGTGATGTCTCCGGTGCCGTCGAGGCCCTCGAAGACGCCCTGCTGGCGATCGAGGTGGGCGAGAGCGTCGAGCTGCGCGTCATCCACCGTGGTGTGGGTGCCGTCACGCAGAACGACGTCAACCTGGCCACCGTGGACAACGCCATCATCATCGGCTTCAACGTGCGTCCCGCGGAGCGGGTCCAGGAGATGGCCGACCGCGAGGGCGTGGACATGCGCTTCTACTCGGTCATCTACCGCGCGATCGAGGACGTCGAGGCCTCGCTCAAGGGCATGCTCAAGCCCGAGTACGAGGAGAAGATGGTGGGTGGTGCGGAGATCCGCGAGATCTTCCGCTCCTCCAAGTTCGGCAACATCGCCGGTTCGATCGTGCGCGAGGGCCTCATCAAGCGCAACGCCAAGGCACGGATCAACCGTGGCGGCGTGGTCATCGGCGAGGCCACCATCGACACGCTGCGTCGCTTCAAGGATGACGTCACCGAGGTCCGCGAGGGCTTCGAGTGCGGCATCGGCCTGGGCAAGTTCAACGACCTGCAGGTGGGCGACATCATCGAGACGTTCGAGATGGTGGAGATTCCGAGGGACTGATGGCCGACAACGCGCGTGCTCTGCGGCTCGCGGGCACGATCAAGAAGATCGTGGCCCGCGCGCTGGAGAGCGAGATCAAGGACCCGCGTCTGGGTTTTGTCACCGTGACCGATGTGCGTGTCACGGGCGACCTGCAGCAGGCCTCGGTGTTCTACACCGTGCTCGGTGGCGAGGAGGAGCGGGCGTCCACGGCGGCGGCGCTCGCCTCGGCCACGGGCCGGGTGCGCTCGCTCGTGGGCGCCGAGCTGGGCATCCGGCTCACGCCTACGGTGGAGTTCATCCTGGACGCCGTTCCCGAGACGGCGGCCACGCTTGAGCGGGCGCTGCACGAGGCCCATCTGCGCGATGCCGAGGTGGCGCGACTGCGCGAGAACGCGCAGTTCGCGGGCGACGCGGACCCCTACAAGCACGACGACGAGGACGAGTCCTAAGTGGCCGGTGGCCGCGCTGGGCAGGGGGGAAACGCCCGCCCGCCCGGCCCTGACGGCATCGTCGTGGTGGACAAGCCGGCGGGCTGGACCTCTCACGATGTGGTGGCGCGCATGCGCCGCCTCCTGGGGACCCGCAAGGTGGGTCACGGAGGCACGCTCGACCCGATGGCGACGGGCGTGCTCGTCATCGCCGCGGGGCGTGCCACGCGGCTGTTGACCTACTACTCGGCCCGCGACAAGGATTACACGGCCACCATTCGCCTGGGTCAATCCACGGTCACGGACGATGCCGAGGGCGAGGTCGTGGCATCGGCCGATGCGTCGGGAGTCTCCGACGACGGCCTGGCAGGCGCCGTGGCGGCGCTCACGGGCGACATTCAGCAGCGTCCCAGCGCCGTGAGCGCGATCAAGGTGGACGGCAAGCGCTCCTATGCGCGCGTGCGCGGGGGAGAGCAGGTCGAGTTGGCCGCGCGGCCCGTGACCGTGAGCCGCTTCGACGTGCTGGCCGTGCGGCGTGCCGGCCCTGTGGTGGACGTCGATGTCGCGGTGACCGTGTCCTCGGGCACGTATGTGCGTGCCCTCGCGCGGGATCTCGGGGAGGCGCTCGGCGTGGGCGGTCACCTGACGGCGCTGCGCCGCACGCGTGTGGGCGGGCTTGCTCTTGACCGGGCGCTCACGCTGGAGCAGGTCGAGGCGGCAGCCGATCCCGGTCCGGTGCCGCTCGTGACGCTCACCGACGCCGCGGTGGCGGTCCTGCCGGTGGTGCAGGTGAGCGACGCCGACGCGCGCGCCCTGGGCTTTGGCCAGCGCCTGCCCGCCGCCTCCATGAGTGCGGTGGAGGAGTGCTCACCTTCTCTCGATGCGGGCCAGACTGCGGTGGGAGAGCGCACGGAGAACGATGACGCCGTTGCCATCTACGCGGGCGTGGCCGTGGCCGTGATCCGCCGCACCGGTGCCTACTGGGTCCCGGCGATCGTCTTCGAACCTTCCGCCGCGCCCGCCCCGGGTGTCGCGGAAGCGCCCTGAAGCCCGGGCATCGGGCACAATATCCGCATGACTTTGGTGTGGCGCTCGCTCGCCGACGTGCCAGCCGACCTCGGGCCCGCCGTGGTGACCATCGGCAACTTCGACGGCGTGCACCGCGGCCACCAGGCGGTGCTGCGGCGCATGGTCGCCGACGCGCGCGCACGGGGCCTGGCTGCCATCGCCCTCACCTTTGACCCGCACCCCAAGGCCGTGCACACCCCGGAGCACACGCCGGAGCTCATCACGGGCCTGGAGGACCGTCTGGAGCAGATGGCCGCGACGGGGCTCGACGGCATCCTGGTGCAGGAGTACACGCTCGACTTCGCCCACCAGACCCCCGAGGAGTTTGTGCGGACCTTCCTGGTGGAGGGGCTGCATGCGGTCACCGTCGTGGTGGGCAGGGACACGCGCTTTGGCCGCGGCAATGCCGGGGACCTGGAGACGATGCGGGCGCTGGGGGAGCGGCTCGGCTTCACGGTCGAGGTCATCGCCGATGCCGCCGAGCCGGGTCAAGGGCCCCGGCGCTGGTCGTCCACCTGGGTGCGGGAGCTGCTCGAAGACGGCGATCTTCCCGGCGCCACCGCGATCCTGGGCAGGCCGCATCGGCTGCGCGGCGAGGTGGTTCACGGTGACGAGATCGGTCGCACCATCGGCTTCCCCACGGCCAATATCGCGGTCTCGGGCGGCTACATTCCGCGCCACGGTGTCTATGCGGGCTGGCTCACGGTCGTGGAGCCCGGGCCGGGGACGGCGCCGGAGCTTGTGGGGCAGAGGTTGCCTGCCGCGGTGAGTCTGGGTCTCAACTACACCGTGGGTGGCACGGACCTGCGCGTCGAGGCTTTCGTGATCGATGGGGATGGGCTGGATCTCTACGGGGCGAAGGTGACGCTCGATCTGATCCAGTGGCGCAGGCCGATGCTGGACTTCGGCTCGCTTGAGGTCTTGGTTGAGGCGCTCGCCGAGGACGTGCACTGGTGCCGCCTCGCACTGGACTTGGCACCCTGAACCAACACGCGCCCTGAACCAACACGCACCCTGAACCAACACGCACCCTGAACCAACACGCGCCCTGAGTCCGCGCACCTCCCACCCCCGCGCTCGCACCCCCCACCCCTGCGCTCGCACCCCCACCCCTGCGCTCGCACCCCCCACCCCTGCGCTCGCACCCCCACCTCCGCCGTTTTCTGCGGATTCGCAGAAAACAG
>CAZFEH010000028.1:14001-16263 GCA_964517615.1 uncultured Demequinaceae bacterium | reverse complement strand
GTTTTCTGCGGATTCGCAGAAAACAGGGAGGGGGCGAGGGGGCTCGGGGAGGGGCGAGGGCGCTCGGGCAGGGGGGCGAGGCGGAGGTGTGCGCGGGGAGGCTCGCACCTGCGCTTCACTCGGTCGCTACGAGCAGCCCGCTTGCGCCCTTGTCCGCGTAGGTCATCTGGTGATTGACGAAGGGATATGTTCCCGCCTGGGGCACCACCGCCTCCACGAATCCGCCCTGCGACGCCATGAGGGCGACGGTCTGTGAGCCAGTGACTCCAGCCGTGAGGCCATCGGCCGAGGCTCCCCGGAAGACGCTGTAGGCGCCCTCGGTCCACACCGTGTCGAACTGCATCCCCACCACGTGGAAGGCCAGCGGGATGTTGGGCCCGGCATCGAGCACCCAGAAGCGCACCCGCTCCCCGGCCCGCGCCGTCAGCGGATGGGCCGCGTACTGGAAGGCCCGCCCGTTGAAGGCCACCACATCGGGCTGGACCGCGGCCACGCCGGCCGCCGCCGCGCTCTCGCCGTCCGCACCGAGGTACATCTCGGACTGGATCAGCACGTACTCCCGGTCCACGGGCGGCAGCCCGGGCGGATCGATGATGACGGCGCCGAACATGCCGTTGGCCACGTGATGAGCCATGGGCATGGTGCCGCAGTGGTACATCCAGATCCCCGAGCGGTGCGCCGTGAACTCGTACACCAGGGACTCGCCGGGTTCGAGGGTGCGCATGGGTTCATCGGGCGCCAGCTCGCCCGCATGGAAGTCGATCGAATGCCCCATGGTGCCGCCGTTGACGAGCGTGATGCGGAACGTGTCGCCCAGCGCCCCGCGCAGCGTGGGGCCCGGCGACGTGCCGTTGTAGGTCCACACCTCGCGCGTGAGTTCCGCGGTCACCGGGTCGAGTGCCTCGGTCACGGTGAAGGTGTACTCGTGCACGGTCGCGGCCGATGCCGGGGCCAGGGTGGCGGGCGCGGCGGGCACGGTGTCGGCAAAAACGCGCAGCTGAGCCATCGTGGGCGAGCCCGAGCCCGAGCCCGAGCCCGCCGCGTCGTGCTCGGGACCGTGCCCCGCCGCGGCATCGGCGTGTTCTGTCACCACGATCTCCAGCTCCATGCCCATGGCACGATGCCCGGGCAGGGAGCACCAGCCCAGCATCGAGGCGGACACGAGAGGCACGGTCAGCACCTCGGTGGCGCCGGGGGCGACGGCCGCGGTGGCCTCGCCGCTGGCGAGCACCAGGTCGTGGCGCTGGTCGCTGGTGTTGGTGAAGGTGATCTCCAACGCGTCCCCGAGCGGCACCTCGATGCGGCTGGGGGTGAAGGCCATGCCGTTGACGGTGACGGTGACCTGGGTGGTGTGACCGGTCGGCTCGACGTGAGCAGGCGCGGTGGTCGACGGCGTGGCGTCGGTGGCGCCGCCGGGCGACATGAGGGGCAGCGCGAGGGGCAGCGACACGAGGACCACGAGGAGCGCGCCGGCCACCGCGGACGCGAGCGCGCCCGGCACAAAGACCGGTGCCTCCTGCGCGAGTGTGGCGGTGGTGGCCTCCTCGGCATTGCGGGCCAGGAGCACCGGCTCGCCGCCCGCGGCCCGCTTGAGGCGGATCTGATGTACGGCGGCGATCACGAGCAGCACTACGTCGGCGACAAAGGTGGCGACGATGAGCAGCCACCACAGTGACAGCGGGGTGCCGCCCGTGAGCAGGGCGACCTCGGCCAGCACGAGTGCGCCATTGCGGACCCCGAGACGGAACGGGGAGAGGCGGTCGAGGATGCGCCCGGCCGCGCGGGCAGCGTGGGGGCCGCCGCCGATGACCACGGGGAACAGAAACGTCAGCGCGCCGATGAACACCTGGCCGATGCCGGCGCCGAGCACGGGCAGCCACGGTGCGAGGTCGTGGCGCAGGGTGGCGGTGTCGGCGGCGAATGCCGCGCTCACGATGACCGCTGCGAGGGCCAACAGCAGCCAGCCGAGGCCCGTGGCCAGGGTGCGGGAGGCGTGCTCTCGCGGGGGCTTGGCGATCGCCGCCGTGAGGAGCGGCTGCACCGTGCCCCAGGACACGGCCACGAGCACCACGGTCAGGCCGACCGCGATCCCCGGCATCCACTCGACTACTGCGGCGACCGCGGCGCCGAGGATGCCGCCCGCCACCCAGGGCAGGGCTCGCAGGGCGCGAGTCACGGCGTTGGGGCTCATGCGCGTGCGCAGCACCGTGGGTCCGAAGGTCACGAGCGTGCCCGCGATGGCCAGTCCCAGCCAGCCGCAGA
>CAZFEH010000028.1:2658-13901 GCA_964517615.1 uncultured Demequinaceae bacterium | reverse complement strand
AGCCCGAGGAGCGCGGCGTTGAAGACGAGGGTGCGGATCACGGCGTGCCTGCCGGGGCTGGGGTGGTCGGCAGGGAGCCGCAGCAGGCTCTTGGCGAAGAACCAGGACCATTGCATGACGGCGTTGGTGAGCACGCCGAGCGTGATGAGGTGAATGGTGGTCCACCACGATGCGGGGAAAGCGCCGGGGGCAACGGTGACGACGGCGACGGCCACGAGGGACAGGATCAGCCAGCCGGTGGTGAGGTGATCGGTGCGCGGGGTGCGACGGGCGGGCATGATGCTCCTGAGGCTTGCCTATTTACCGAATGATGATACGGTAAAAAAATGCAGTCGACCGTGAGGAACGTCCTGGCCACGGCGCTCGACTCCCCCGAGCGCAGGCGCCTTCTTCACGTGCTGCGCGAGGCAGGCGATCCGCCCACGGCCCACGAACTCGCCGCGGAACTGGGCCTGCACGTCACCACCATCCGCTTCCACCTCGAAGCCCTGGAACGCGAGGGCCTCGTGGTGCGCGGCCGACGCTCGGGCATCGGCCGGGGACGCCCACCGCTGACCTACCGTGCCCGTGGTCTGGATGCGGCCGCAGTGGATCGAGGCATGATCTCCGCGCTCGCCGAGGCGCTCGCCGGCGAGGGCACGCCCGCCACGCGCGCCGAAGCCGCCGGGAGGCAGTGGGCCCGCGAGCTGCAGCCGCACATCGCGGGCGAGGGACGCGAGGCCGTGGCCCAGGTGCTCGACCTGGTGGGTTTCGCGCCCGCACCCACCGACGAGGGCTTCACCTTGCATGCCTGCCCGTTCCTGGACGCGGCCCGTCGCCATCGCGAGGTGGTGTGCGGCGTCCACCTGGGCCTGCTCCACGGTGCCGCACCCCGCGCGGGCATCGAGCTCATGCCGCTCGTCGACGGCCAGCAATGTCTCGTGAGAGTGAGGAACCATGACTGAGGCGCTTCCCCAAGAGAGCAGGCCCGCCGAGGACGTCCAGGGCCACTGGCTCCTGGCGCGCCTGGGCAAGCGGGTGCTGCGGCCTGGTGGCGCGGGGCTGACCCGGCGTCTCCTGGACGCGGCTCAACTGACCGGAGCGCGCGTCGTCGAGTTCGCTCCCGGGCTGGGCAGGACGGCCTCGTGGATCGTGCAGTACGGGCCGGCGCAGTACACGGGCGTGGATGCGGACCCGGTGGCCGCCGCGCGCGTGGGCACGGTCGTGGCGGGCGCGGGGGAGTGTCGCGTGGCCGATGCCGCGCAGACAGGGCTCGACACCGCCAGCGCGGACGTCGTGGTGGGCGAGGCGATGCTGACCATGCAGACCGAGCGGGGCAAGCGGGCCATCATCGCCGAGGCCGCGCGCCTCCTGGCCCCGGGCGGACGCTACGCGATCCACGAGTTGGCGCTGCATCCCGACGACCTCGATCCCGCCGTGAGCGAGGACATCCGGCTCGCGCTCGCGCGGACCATTCGCGTCAATGCCCGCCCGCTCACGCAGGCGCAGTGGCGCGGACTGCTCGTCGACGAGGGATTCGAGATCGCCTGGAGCGGCACCGCGCCGATGGCCCTGCTGCAGATGCGCCGCAACCTCGCGGACGAGGGACTGGCGGGCACCGCACGCATCCTGCGCAATGTGCTGCGCGACGCGCCCGCCCGCAAACGCGTTCTGGCGATGCGCTCGGTGTTCCGCACCTACAGGCGCGAACTGCAGGGGATAGCGATCGTGGCCATCAAGTCCGAGGTGGCGCCATGACAGAGAACCCGACCGGGCGTCCTTCGATGCTCGGCATCACCCCCCGAGGAGTGCTCATGAATGACACCGATGCCCACATGACCGATGTGACGGACCTGGCCTCCCTGGTCGAGATCCAGGAGGATGCGACCGTCTCGCGCACCGTGCTCAAGGCCGAGGGTGTGAGGATCGTGCTCTTCGCCTTCGACAAGGGGCAGGTGCTCACCGAGCATACGGCGGCCATGCCGGTCCTGCTGCACACCCTCGAAGGTCTGCTGCGCATCACGGCCGATGGGCGCAGCGTGGACCTGCATCCAGGAGACGTGATCCACATGGAAACCCGACTGCCGCACGCGGTCGAGGCGCTGGAGGCATCCAAGCTGGCCTTGACGATGATCGATCAGCGGGTCGCCGCGTCGTAGCGGCCTCGGCGAGTGGAACCGCGGGAAAGGGGCCGCGAGAACCGTTTTGTCACGGATCGATAACGGAATGCCACCAAAAGCATCCCGGTTGTGTGAAGTCTGTGTAAAACCCGGGCGTGTCGCGGTTGCCGGGGCTATGGTCAAAAGATGCCAGCAGTCGCCGATACCGATGCCGCAGCGAGCCCGCTTCTCGAACTGAAGTCGGTCAACAAACACTTCGGTGATCTCCATGTGTTGCGCGACATCAACCTGAGCGTGGTGCCCGGAGAGGTGGTCGTCATCATCGGCCCCTCGGGATCGGGCAAGTCCACGCTGTGTCGCGCAATCAACCGCCTCGAGGCCATCGACAGTGGTGAGATCGTCGTGGACGGCAAGCCCTTGCCGCAGGAGGGACGGGCGCTCGCGCGCCTGCGCGCGGACGTGGGGATGGTGTTCCAGTCGTTCAACCTGTTCGCGCACAAGACGATTCTGGAGAACGTGACCTTGGGACCCATCACGGTCAACAAGGTGCCCAAGGCGGAGGCCAAGGATCAGGCGATGGCGCTGCTCGAACGCGTGGGCGTGGCCAACCAGGCGAACAAGTACCCCGCGCAGCTCTCCGGCGGTCAGCAGCAGCGCGTCGCCATCGCGCGCTCGCTCGCGATGAAGCCCAAGATCATGCTCTTCGATGAGCCCACCTCGGCGCTGGACCCGGAGATGATCAACGAGGTGCTCGACGTGATGACCTCCCTGGCCGCGTCCGGCATGACGATGCTCGTCGTCACCCACGAGATGGGCTTCGCCCGCAAGGCGGCGGACCGGGTGGTCTTCATGGCCGACGGTCAGATCGTGGAACAAGCGACACCCGAGGAGTTCTTCACCCACGCGCAATCGGAGCGCGCGAAGGACTTCCTGTCAAAGATTCTCACGCACTAGTGGGAGGCCCGACCCTTCGGGCAACAAGGTAGGAAAGAGGAGAAGAATATGCGTACGAGATTGAAGTGGGCCGCGCTGGGTGCCACCGCGGCACTGGCGCTGGCCGCCTGTGCCTCAGGCACCACCCCCGTGGAGTCCACCACCTCCGCCCCCACGAGCGAGACCCCCGTGGAGGCCTTCCCGGCCGGTTCCACGATGGCCAGGCTCGCCGACGCCGGCACCATCACCATCGGCACCAAGTTTGACCAGCCGCTCTTCGGACTCCTCGCCCCCAGCGGCGTGCCCGAGGGCTTCGACGTGGAGATCGGCAAGATCATCGCGGCCGAGCTGGGCATCCCCGAGAGCAACATCAACTGGGTGGAGACCGTCTCCGCCAACCGTGAGGCGTTCATCCAGGACGGCACCGTGGACATCGTGATCGCGACGTACACGATCAACGACCGGCGCAAGGAGCTCATCAGCTTCGCCGGTCCGTACTACAACGCGGGCCAGGCGCTCATGGTGCTCTCCTCCAACACCACCATCAACGGCCCGGAGGACCTCGCGGGCCAGCGGGTGTGCTCTGTCGAGGGATCGACCCCCGCACAGAACATCGCGGAGAACTTCCCCGAGGCGGCGCTTCACCTGTTCGCGGCGTACACCGACTGCCTGGAGCCGCTGCGCAACGACCAGGTGGACGTGGTGACCACGGACAACGTGATCCTCGCCGGCTACGTGGCGGAGTCCGACGGAGCGTTCAAGGTGGTGGGTGAGCCCTTCACCGAGGAGCCCTACGGCATCGGCCTGATCCGTGAGGACACCGAGTTCCGCAACTGGATCAACGACCTGCTCGAGAAGACCTTCGAGGACGGCCGCTGGCTCGCCGCGTGGAACAAGACCGCCGGCACGGTGCTGCCCGAGCCGGCAGTGCCCACCATCAACCGCTACTCGATCGACTAATGGCATGAGCGTGCGGCCACCTTCCGGTGGCCGCACGCTCCGCTGAGGAGCCACATGGAGACGTTCGTCAACGAGTTCGGCCTCATCTGGGGAGGCTTTCTCGCCACGCTGTCGCTCACGGTGGTGGCGGGGCTGGGATCGTTGCTGCTTGGCACCCTCTTGGCCTCGTTCCGCGTCTCCGCGGTCGGTCCGCTGCGTACCTTCGGCACCGTCTACGTGGAGATCGTGCGCAACACCCCCCTGACCCTGATGTTTATGTTCTGGGTGTTCGTGGCGCCGTCACTGGGCATGATCTTCCCCGAACTGGGCTTCTGGCCGGCGGTGGTGGCGCTGACCATCTACACCGCATCCTTTGTGTGCGAGGCGCTGCGTTCGGGCATCAACTCCGTGTCCATGGGGCAGGCCGAAGCCGCCAGGAGCATCGGCCTCGGCTCCGGCCAGACCCTGGTCCGCATCATCCTTCCCCAGGCCTGGCGCACCGCGGTGCCACCGCTCATCTCGGTGCTCATCGCCCTCACCAAGAACACCTCGGTGGCGGCGGGCTTCGCCTTCACCGAGCTCGTGGCCGTCTCGCAGCGGCTCATGACCAAGAACCCTGCGGACGGGCTGTTCATCTTCTTCGGCATCGGCGCGCTGTACCTCCTCATCACCATCCCGCTGGGCATCTTCGCCCAGCAGCTCGAGCGGAAGGTGGCGTTCGCGCGATGAGTGCCTCTGTTCTCTATGACGTCCCTGGACCCCGGGCCATCCGGCGCGACCGGATTCTCAACGTCGTCATCTCCCTGGCCTTCCTCACCCTCGTGGCATGGGTCACCTACTCCTGGTATCGCAAGGGCATCTTCGACGACCGCTGGGCCGTGCTGTGGGATCCGCCCAAGGGCCAAACCGCCGGAGACGTGTGGAGTTCGCTGTCCAAGGGCCTGGGCCGCACCCTGCTCGCGGCCCTCATCGCCACGCCCATGGTGCTCGCATTGGGGAGCGTGCTCGCCATCATTCGCCGCGGTGTCCAGGTCAAGCCCGTGGCGCGCTCAGCGACCGTGCTCGTCGAGCTCAGCCGCGGCCTGCCCGTCCTGCTCCTCATGTTCATGGCCAAGCTCGTCTTCGGCTGGTCACCACTGTGGTCGGTCGTGTTCGGCCTCGTGGTCTACAACGTCGCGGTCGTGGCGGAGGTGCTGCGCGCCGGCCTGGCCGCCCTGCCCAAGGGCCAGCGCGAGGCGGGTCTCAGCATCGGCCTGACACCCATGCGCACCACGCTGCTCATCGAGTTGCCGCAGGCGATCCGCATCATGCTGCCCGCGCTCATCAGCCAGTTGGTGGTGCTGCTCAAGGACACCTCGCTGGGCTACATCGTGGCGTACCCCGAACTGCTGCGCACCATCAAGACCAACCGCGACTACTTTGGCGATCGCTACATGCTGCCGCTGTTCCTGGTGGGTGCGACCATCTACATCCTGGTGAACCTGCTGGTATCTCGCCTTGCGACGCTCATCGAGCGCCGCCTGCGTGAGGGGCGCTCCGGCATCGTCCCGCCCGAGATCGGTCCGGTCGGGCCCATTCCCCAGTCTCACGTGGGCGGGCCCGCGCGGCTCGAAGGGGCGAGGGCCGGCGACCCGGTCTTCGGACACAAGCCCAAGCCCTGAGCGGCGCGGGGGTGCACGAAGTCAGGCGCCGATGCCGTGGTGGCCGGGGAGGGCGCCATCCGGTATGCTAGGACGTCGCCGTGAAACGGCCGCGGTTCAACAGTGCCCCGGAGAATAGGCCCGGGTGCGCCGCGCAACGAGACAACAAGGAGCGCATGTGTCCCTCGACGCAGCAGTGAAGCAGTCCATCATCGCCGAGTACGCCACGTCTGAGGGCGACACCGGCTCCCCCGAGGTGCAGATCGCGGTGCTGAGCCGTCGCATCGCCGACCTCACCGAGCACCTCAAGGAGCACAAGCACGACCACCACTCGCGTCGTGGCCTGCTGCTGCTGGTGGGCAAGCGCCGCCGTCTGCTGGGCTACCTGCAGAAGGTGGACATCGAGCGCTACCGTTCGATCATTCAGCGTCTGGGCCTGCGCCGCTAAGGCATCAGGCTTACATCAGGCCCGGCTGATCGCCCCTCACGGGTGCGGATCGCCGGGCCTGATGCTTGGTACGGGCAGGTGCGCCAGACGGGCCACCGCGCGGCGCAGCGACAATCAGCGGCAGGGGAGCCTTCTCCTGCTACGATGGACGGGTACGCGCGGTGAGCGCGCACATTCTCAATCACACCCCAGCAGGCCGGCTGAACGCTGATCCTCGGTGGAGATGAGCAGACCCCCTCCCTTTGAGCCGGTCTGAGCGTGTCGACTGACGATCAGCCCTTAAGGCTTCCAAGCCGCCATGTTCTGCCTGCCTGCTCCTTGTATGCAAAGGAGCTGCCTTCCATGGAAGGTCCCGATATCCAGTTCGCCGAGGCCGTCATTGACAACGGCACGTTCGGCAAGCGCACCATTCGTTTCGAGACGGGCCGTCTGGCCCAGCAGGCCGCCGGTGCGGTGGCCGCCTACCTCGACGGCGAGACCATGCTGCTGTCCGCCACCACCGCAGGCAAGAGCCCGCGTGACGGCTTCGACTTCTTCCCCCTGACGGTGGACGTGGAAGAGCGTTCCTACGCCGCAGGCCGGATCCCCGGCTCGTTCTTCCGCCGCGAGGGCCGTCCCACCACGGACGCCATCCTCACGTGCCGTCTGATTGACCGCCCGCTGCGCCCGACGTTCGTCTCGGGCCTGCGCAACGAGGTCCAGGTGGTCATCACCGTCCTCGCCATTGACCCCGACGACGCCTATGACGCGCTCGCGATCAACGCGGCGTCCGCCTCGACCCAGATCGCGGGCCTGCCGTTCTCCGGCCCGGTGGGCGGTGTGCGCATCGCGCTCATCGACGACCAGTGGGTCGCCTTCCCCAAGTACTCCCAGAAGGAGCGCGCGGTCTTCGACATGGTCGTGGCCGGCCGCATCGCCGGTGACGACGTCGCCATCATGATGGTCGAGGCCGAGGCCACCGACGACGCCTTCACCCTGATCTCCGAGGGTGCGACTGCCCCCACCGAGACCGTGGTGGCCGAGGGTCTGGAGGCGGCCAAGCCGTTCATCCGCGCCCTGTGCGAGGCGCAGATCGCCCTGGCCGCGAAGTCGGCCAAGGAGACCCGCGAGTTCCCCCGCTTCCTCGACTACCAGGACGACGTCCTGGCCGCGGTGTCCGGTGTGGTGGAGGCCGACCTGGCCGCCGCGCTGACCATCGCCGACAAGCAGGAGCGCGAGAACCGTCTCGACGAGATCAAGGCCGCCGCTCACGAGGCGCTCGACGCACAGTTCGAGGGCCGCGAGGGTGAGATCAGCGCCGCCGTGCGCTCGCTCACCAAGAAGCAGGTGCGTCAGCGCATCCTCAAGGACGGCGTGCGCATCGACGGGCGCGGCCTGGCCGACATCCGGCCGCTGTCCGCCGAGGTGGGCCCCGTTCCGCGGGTGCACGGCTCCGCGATCTTCGAGCGCGGCGAGACCCAGATCCTGGGCATCACCACGCTCAACATGCTCAAGATGGAGCAGCAGATCGACTCCTTCTCCCCGGAGAAGCACAAGCGCTACCTGCACCACTACAACTTCCCGCCCTTCTCCACCGGTGAGACCGGTCGCGTGGGTTCGCCCAAGCGTCGTGAGATCGGTCACGGTGCGCTCGCCGAGCGTGCCCTCGTGCCTGTGCTGCCCAGCCGCGAGGACTTCCCCTACGCGATCCGTCAGGTGAGCGAGGCGCTGGGCTCCAACGGCTCCACGTCGATGGGCTCTGTGTGCGCCTCGACCCTCGCCCTGCTCAACGCCGGTGTGCCGCTCAAGGCCCCCGTCGCGGGCATCGCGATGGGCCTCGTGTCCGACACGGTGGATGGTGAGACCCGCTATGCGGCGCTCACCGACATCCTTGGTGCCGAGGACGCCTTCGGCGACATGGACTTCAAGGTCGCAGGCACGCGCGAGTTCGTGACCGCCATCCAGCTGGACACCAAGCTGGACGGCATCCCCGCCTCCGTGCTGGCCGGTGCGTTGTCGCAGGCTCACGACGCCCGCCTCCACATCCTGGGCGTCATGGAGCAGGCCATCAGCGAGCCCGACGAGATGAGCCCCCACGCTCCTCGCGTCATCGCCGTGAAGATCCCCGTGGACAAGATCGGCGAGGTCATTGGCCCCAAGGGCAAGATGATCAACCAGATCCAGGACGACACGGGCGCGGACATCTCGATCGAGGACGACGGCACCGTGTACATCGGCGCGACCGACGGCCCCTCGGCCGAGGCGGCCCGTCAAGCCATCAACGCGATCGCCAACCCGCACCTGCCCGAGGTGGGCGAGCGCTTCGTGGGCACCGTTGTCAAGACGGTCGCCTTCGGTGCGTTCGTCTCGCTCACGCCGGGCAAGGACGGTCTGCTGCACATCTCGCAGATCCGCAAGCTCGTGGGCGGCAAGCGCGTGGAGAACGTCGAGGACGTGCTGTCCGTGGGTCAGAAGGTCCAGGTGGAGATCACCGAGATCGACCCGCGCGGCAAGCTCTCGCTGGGCGTGGTCGGCGGCGACGAGGACGGCGAGTCCTCCGAGGGTGCCGACAGCGACGAAGCGTAAGCACCGCGTCCTGACGCTGCACGAGCGTCATACCGCTGCGAAGGGCGGGCAGGGAAACCTGCCCGCCCTTTCGCGTAGGCTCCCTTCATGCCTCATGCGCTTCCCCTTGTCTCTCACGGCGCCCCTGGTGCCTCCCTCACGGTCGAGCAGGACCACGGCGCGGTCATCCGCCGCTCGATTCTCCCGGGAGGGGTGAGAGTCTTCACCGAGACCATCCCGGGCATGCGCTCTGCGACGCTCGGCGCCTGGGTGGGGGTGGGCTCCCGCGACGAGAAGCCGCAGCATGCCGGTTCCACCCACTTCCTGGAGCACCTGCTGTTCAAGGGCACGGCCCGGCGCAGCGCGCTCGACATCGCGGAGGCCTTCGACCGGGTGGGCGGCGAGTCCAACGCCATGACGGCCAAGGAGTACACCTGCTACTACGCGCGCGTGATCGACACCGACCTGCCCATGACCATCGACGTGATCCTCGATATGGTGACCTCGGCGCGGCTCGATCAGACCGACTTCGACACGGAACGGGGGGTCATCCTCGAAGAGCTCGCCATGAACGACGACGACCCTGGCGACGTCGCCCACGAGCGCTTCACGGAGGCCGTGCTCGGCGGGCACCCGCTCGGCCGGCCCATCGGCGGCACCCCCGAGATCATCTCCGCCGTGACCCGCGAGTCGATGCTCGCCCACTACGGCGAGCATTACGTCCCCGAGGGGCTCATCGTGACGGCCGCCGGGGGAGTGGACCACGACATCGTCTGTGCGCTGGTGGCCGACGCCCTGGCCGCCGGTGGGTGGACGCTCGCGTCCGACACGGCGCCCCTTCCCCGCCGCGACACCGATGCTGCCGTCGCCGCGACCCTCACCCCCGCCGTGCGTCTCACGCGCGACATCGAGCAGGAGCACATCCTGCTGGGCTGCGAGGGGCTCAAAGCCACCGATGCCCGCCGCAGCGTGCTGAGCGTGTTCAGCCTCATCCTGGGCGGCGGCATGTCCTCGCGCCTGTTCCAGGAGATCCGCGAGAAGCGCGGCCTCGCCTACACCGTCTATGCCTTTGGCGCGCCGAGCGCCGAGACCGGCGTCTTCGGGCTCTACGCCGGTGCCACGGCATCCAAGGCCGACGAGGTGGCGCGGCTCATGGCCGCCGAGTTCGAGCGCATGGCTGAGGGCGTCACCGCCGCCGAGCTGGAGCGCGCCAAGGGTCAGATCGCGGGCTCCACCGTGCTGCGGCTGGAGGACTCGTACTCGCGCATGTCCCGCCTGGGCAAGTCCGAGCTGGTCTTCGGCGACCTGTGGAGCATCGCCGAGGCCCTGGACGAGGTGCGGGCGGTCACGGCCGACGAGGTGGCCGCCCTGGCCGCAGAGCTCGCCGCGCGCCCCCGCGTCGAGGTGCGGGTGGGCCCTCAGGGATAGCGCCGGTAGGCTCGACCCCATGATCTCTGTCGCAGTGCTGGGCGCCGCCGGGCGCATGGGCCAGCAGGTGGTGCGTGCCGTCGAGGGTGCCGAGGATCTTGAGCTCGTGGCGCAGCTGGATGCCGGTGACGACCTCGCCCAGGCCGCGCGCGCGGGTGCTCAGGTGGCGGTGGATTTCACGGTCCCCACGCAGACTGAGGCCAATGTCCACGCCCTCATCGATCTCGGTATCAGCGCCGTGGTGGGGACGTCGGGTTGGACGGCCGATGCCCTGGCCAGGGTGCAGGACCACCTCACCGAGCGGCCCGATCTGGGCGTGCTCATCGCTCCCAACTTCGCCCTGGGCGCGGTGCTCGCGATGCGGCTGAGCGCCTCTGCGTCGCGCTACTTCGAGTCCGTGGAGATCATCGAGCTGCACCACCCCGACAAGGTGGACGCCCCCTCCGGCACCGCGGTCCACACCGCACAGGGGATTGCCGCCGCTCGTGCTGCGGCGGGCGTGGGCCCCTCGCCCGATGCCACCACGCATGACCCGGACGGTGCCCGCGGTGCGCTCGTCGACGGGGTGCGCGTTCACGCGGTGCGGCTGCGGGGCCTGGTGGCGCATGAGGAGATCGTGCTGGGCAATGCGGGGGAGCAGCTCACCATCCGCCACGACAGTTTTGACCGCGTGAGCTTCATGCCCGGCGTGCTGCTCGGCGTGCGACAGATCGAGCGGCACCCCGGTCTCACCGTGGGCCTCGAGCACTTTCTGGACCTCTAGCCGTGGGTCTCCTGCGCCAGCGCGGCTTCATGATGGCCGCCGCGACATGCGTGGTGCTCGCGCTGTACTTCGTGATGGTCGCGGGCCGGGCCGTCATCTTCATCCGCACCGGCGAGCCGCTGAGCGTCGGCATCGGCTGGGCGCTCCTGGTGCTGCCCGTGATCGGCGCGTGGTGGATGGTGCGGGAATGGCAGTTGAGCGTCGCGGTGCATCGCATGGCCGCGGTGCTGGAGGCCGAGGGGCGGCTTCCGGTAGCCCTGGGCGAGACCACGGCGTCGGGCAAACTCACCGCTGAGGCTGCCGAGGAGTTCTTCGCCGCCGCGCGTGCCCAGGTGGACGAGCGTCCCGAGGACTGGTCTGCCTGGTTCCACGTGGGCTTCGCGTACGACGCCAATGGGGATCGCTCCATGGCGCGCAGGAGCCTGCTGCATGCGGCAAGGCTGTTCCGC
>CAZFEH010000028.1:0-2558 GCA_964517615.1 uncultured Demequinaceae bacterium | reverse complement strand
AGCGAGGAGTGCCACAGCACCTCGGGAATCACGATGCCGGGGCCGTCGAGTTCACGTCGCATCCCGGCCTCGGCGAAGCCCGCGTCACGCAGGTACTGCGCCCGGACGCGGTCCTTCTCCAGTGCCCACAGGCGCATGGTGTCGCCCCCGGCCTCCCGCAGGTGATCCGCGCAGGCGGCCAGCAGGCGGGAGCCGTGACCCCGGCGGCGGCGGTCCGGTGCCACTTCCAGCGCGATGACATCGTGCGGTGGAGCGGCGGCAGCAAAGCCCACGACGACGCCGTCCTGGGTGGCCACGAACACCTGGTGACCCGGCGTGGGCGGCGCGGTGATGGCCGCATGCCAGCCTTCCTGGATGGCGTCCTGGTCAAAGGCGGTGTGACGGCGTGGTCCCAGGCGCTCGCCCAGCGCGGCCACCCAGGAGTCCACCTGAATGCGCGCGATGGCGGCCTCGTCGCCGGGGCGGGCGGGGCGTACGGACACGTCGGCCTGGGGCTCGATGCTCATGCTCGAAGCCTACGGCTTGCGGCGGCGCAGGGGTACCGGTCCTCGGTCCCGTGTGTGGCGCCTCATCCCTTCGAGAGATGAGGACATGGGTGCGGAAAACGTGGCCCTTCTCGGCACTCATGTCCTCAGCTCCAGGCGGGTGCGGGTGTGGGTGCGTAGGGCGGGCGGCGTAGGCGGATACGTACCGGTCCTCGGTCCCGACTCCGCGGATCAACCCCAGCCCAGGAGGCGCAGCCCTGCCGCCACGGCGGCCGCGGCCGCGACCACCACAATGAACGGCGCACGCAGCATCAGCGCGATGACGGCCACCGCCGCCGCGGCCACGCGGGCGTCGAGCACCAGATGACCGCCGCTCGTGAACGCCTGCGTGGCCGTGAGCGCCGCCAGGAGCGCGACGGTCACGAGCGTGGCGATGCGCTGCACACGGGGATTGGCCAGCCACGACTCGGGGATCGAATGTCCCGCGTACTTGATGGCCCATGCCAGCAGTGCGGAGGCGATGATCGCCACCCAGATCCAGGCGTCAGCGCTCATGCGACGCTCTCCTCACTGAGGC
Organism: uncultured Demequinaceae bacterium; assembly: GCA_964517615.1. Classification (GTDB taxonomy): domain Bacteria; phylum Actinomycetota; class Actinomycetes; order Actinomycetales; family Demequinaceae; genus Demequina. Next base: position 1,496 of record CAZFEH010000028.1, on the reverse strand, counting down.
GAGGTGCGCGCCAGCCGGCCGCGATGGCGACGAGGGCCGCCGCAAGAATGGGCAGTCCTGCGGGCAGCACGGGGGTGAGTGCCAGGGCGATGATCGCCGCCGATGCCGCCACCACCTGCGCCTGCCTGCTGGCCAGGCGCGGCCACAGGAGCGCGAGGAATGCTCCCACCGCCGCGCCGTCGAGGCCCCACTGCGCGGGATCGCCCAGGCGCTGGCCCAGGAGTGCGCCCACGAGCGTGATGGCATTCCAGCCCACGTAGATGCCCACTCCAGTCCACCAGAAGCCCTCGCGCCGGGCGCGCAGATCGTCCCCGTCTTGGGCAAGCGCGACGGCCGTGGACTCGTCGATGGTCAGCTGCGAGGTCCACACCTTTCTCCAGCCGCTCAGGGGCCGCAGCACGGGGGCGAGCGCCGCGCCGTAGAAGGCGTTGCGCACGCCCAGCAGAGTCGAGGTGGCGACGGCCGCAAGGGGAGAGCCGCCGGCGCCGATGATGCCCACAAAGGCGAATTGCGAACCGCCGGTGAACAGCAGCAGGCTCAGTGCGCAGGTCTGCCACACGTCCAGGCCCGCGGCCACCGAAAGCGCGCCGAAACTGAGGGCGTAGGCCCCGGTGGCCACGGATACCGAGAGCGCCTGCTGGCGGGCCGGGCTGAGCCGGGGCGGGCGCGGGTCGCGTCCGGTCATGGTCACTGCGGCCAGTCCATGGCGTGGCCCGCGGCATCGTGGATCGCAGGTCGCGGGGTCGCGCTCGCCGGGGACCCCGCGAAGGTCCCCCGCGTGATCGCCCAGATCTCCTGCAGCGCCTCCCTGCCGTCACCACCGCAGGGGCCGTGGCGCGTGTCCTCCAGCACGTAGCCCAGCCGTGCAGGCACGGCACGCGAGCGGGTGTTGGCAGGGTCGCAGTGGATCTCGACGCGCTTGGCGCGCATGGCCGCCAAGGCCACCCACGTCAACGCCGCCGCGGCCTCCGTCATGAGCCCCTTGCCCTCGGCATCGGCGGCGAGCCAGTAGCCGATCTCCAGCGTGTCCGGTGGCAGGTGCACGCGCAGGTGCAGCCCGGTGCCTCCCAGGTATGCGCCTGTGGCGCGATCGAAGATGCCGAGCGTGAAGTCGCTCCCGGCCGCGAAGCCGTCGATGAAGCCCTGGACGGTCTCGCGTCGGGCCGACGGCGCAAGGGGCTCGTGTTCCGCCCACGGCAGGTAGGTGATGAGCCGCTCGCGGTTGGCGGGCACCACGGTGTCGAGTGCGGGGATGTCGTCGAGGGTGTAGCACCGCAGCACGAGCCGTTCGGTCTCGATGCGTGCGGGCGCTGTCCACTGGTCACGGGGCATGAGGTTATCTTCGCACTCGCGCATGTCGCGCACATCGCCGCGCCCCAGGGTGCGGGGCTGGTCCCGGCGTCAACGCATTAGGCTGGCCCCGTGAGCGAGCACGAGATCCAGTTCCGGTCCGATGTCACGGTCGAGTTGGTGCGGGCGAGCGCGCAGGACGCCGA
>CAZFEH010000027.1:14680-25224 GCA_964517615.1 uncultured Demequinaceae bacterium | reverse complement strand
TCCACCAAGCCCCAGTTCCGCAGCCGCTGCGCCGCGAGCCTAGAGCGCGCCCTTGGTGGAGGGAATGCCCTTGACCCGGGCATCGGGCGCCACGGCGGCACGCAGGGCCCGCGCGAGCGCCTTGAACTGCGCCTCCACGATGTGGTGCGGGTCGCGCCCGGCGAGCACCCGCATGTGAACACAGATACCCGCGTGGTGCGCGATGGATTCGAGCGCGTGACCCGTGAGCGAGCCCGCGAAGTTGCCACCGATGAGGTGCGTGGCCTGCCCCGCCGGCTCGCCGGTGTGAACAAAGTAGGGGCGGCCGGAGACGTCGACGACGCACTGGGCGAGCGCCTCGTCGAGCGGCACCAGGGCGTCGCCAAAGCGGGAAATGCCCGCCTTGTCACCGAGGGCCTGCCGCAGCGCCTCGCCGATGCAGATAGCCACGTCCTCGACGGTGTGGTGCGAGTCGATGTGCACGTCACCCGTGGCACGCACGGTGAGGTCCATGAGCGAATGCTTGCCCAGCGCGGTGAGCATGTGGTCGTAGAACGGCACCCCCGTGCTGATCTCGGTGACGCCCGAGCCATCCAGATCGAGCTCCACGAGCACGCTGGACTCACTCGTAGCGCGCTCGATGCGACCGGTGCGTACTGACTCGCTCATGCGGTGACCTCCAACAGGGCGCTGCGGAAGCGCGCCATCTCCTGCGGCGTGCCGATCGACACGCGCAACCATCCTTCGGGACCGGTGACGCGGATGAGCACGCCCCGGTCCAGCAGCTCCTGGAACACCCTCTCACGATCCGCGAAGGGGCCGAAGAGCGCGAAGTTCGCGTCGGTGTCCGCCACGGTGTAGCCCTGATCGCGCAGCCACGTGACCGTCTCATCGCGTTCGGCGCGGATCTCATCCACCTGGGCCTGCAACTCCCGGTGATGGGCCAGGGCGGCGCGGGCGGTCGCCTGCGTCACCGCGCTCAGGTGGTACGGGAGACGCACGATGCGGCAGGCGTCCACCACATCGGCATGCGCGGCGAGATAGCCCAGCCGTCCGCCCGCGAGCGCGAAGGCCTTGGACATGGTGCGCGTGACCACCAGGTTGTGGTGCTCGGGCAGAATGCTCGCCGCCGACGCCACACCCGCCCGGCGGAACTCGCCGTACGCCTCGTCCACCACGATGAGGCAGCCCGTGGGCACCTCGGAGGCCGCGGCGCACAGCGCCCTGACGTCGTCGAGCGCGAGCGCGGTGCCCGTGGGGTTGTTGGGGCTCGCCAAGAGCACCATCGAGGGCTGGATGTCCCGAATCGCCTGCGTCGCGGCCTCGAGGTCCAGGGTGAAGTCCTCACGGCGCGGCAGCGTCACGAAGTCCGTCACCGTGTCGCGGGCGTACTCGGGATACATCGAGTAGGTGGGCGCGAAACTCAGCACTCGTCGCCCCGGCCCGCCGAAGGCCTGGTGCAGGTGAAGCATGATCTCGTTGGAGCCGTTGGCCGCCCACAGGTTCTTGACCTCCAGGAAGTCCACGTGGCTCTCGGCCGCGAGGTAGTGGGCCAGGTCTGCGCGCAGGGCCAAGAACTCGCGGTCCGGATAGCGGTTGAGGCCCTCGGCTGCCTTGCGCACGGCGGCGGCGATGGCATCCACGACCGATGGCGGGGGCGCGTACGGGTTCTCGTTGACGTTGAGCAGCACGGGCACATCGAGCTGTGGAGCGCCGTACGGAGACAGGCCCTCCAGTTCGGGGCGCAGCGGCAAGGTCATGGCGGGAGTTTAGCGCCGCAACCGGGCGCGGATGGCTTCACCATGCGCCGGCAGATCCTCGGCGTTCGCGAGCGCGACCACCTTCTCCCCCACCTGGGCCAGGGCATCGGCGCTGTAGTCGATCGTGGCGACGGCGCGCAGGAACGCGGTCACGTTGAGTCCCGAGGCGAAGCGCGCCGTGCCGCCCGTGGGCAGCACGTGGTTGGAACCAGCCAGATAGTCGCCGAGCGGCACCGGGCTGTAGGGGCCCACGAAGATGGCGCCGGCATTGCGGATGCGGGCGGCCACCGCGTGCGGCTCGGCGGTGTGGATCTCCAGGTGCTCGGCACCGTAGGCATCGGCCACCGCGATGGACTGGTCGAGCGAACCCGTGAGGATGATCGCGCTCTGGTCGCCGGTGAGTGCCTCCTTGGCGCGCACCTCGTGGGTCGTGGTCGCCGCGAGGTGCGCGAGCGCGTCGCCCACCCGGGAGGCGAGCTCCTCGCTGTCGGTGATGAGCACCGAACCGGCCATCGGGTCGTGTTCGGCCTGGCTGAGCAGATCGGCGGCGATGAAGCCCGGGTCGGCACCGGCATCGGCGATGACGGCGATCTCCGTGGGGCCCGCCTCTGCGTCGATGCCCACCACGCCGTTGACCAGGCGCTTGGCCGCGGCCACATAGACGTTGCCGGGGCCGGTGATGACGTCCACGGGCTCGCACAACTCGGTGCCGGCGGCGGCCGTCCCGTCTGCGGTCGTCCCCTCGGTGAACGCCGCACCGTACGCGAGCATCGCGATGCCCTGCGCGCCGCCCACCGCGTAGACCTCGTCCACGCCCAGCAGCGCACAGGCCGCGAGAATGGTCGGGTGGGGGTTGCCGCCGAAGTCGCGCTGCGGCGGGGTCGCCACCGCGATGGACTGCACCCCCGCGGCCTGCGCCGTGACCACATTCATCACCACGGAACTGGGGTAGACGGCCAGGCCTCCGGGCACGTAGAGACCCACGCGCGAGACCGGAATCCACCGCTGGCTCACGGTGGCGCCCGGCGCGAGGTCCACGCTCACGGGCGGCGGGACGGTGGCCTCGTGGAAGGCGCGCACGCGGGTGATGGCCTCCTCCAGGGCATCGCGCACGGCGGGGTCGAGCGTGTCGAGCGCTGCCGTGATGGCCTCGCGCGGCACCCGCAGATGAGCGGGCGCGCCGCCGTCGAAGCGGTCACCGTACTCGCGCAAGGCGGCCTCTCCCCTGGCCCGTACGTCGGCGAGGATCGGGGCGACGGTGGCCACGGCATCGGCCACGTCCACCTGGGCGCGAGGCATGGCCTCACGCAACTGCCGGGGGGTGAGGTTCTGGCCGCGCAGATCAATGGTTCTGAGCACGCGTGAAGCCTACCGCGCCCCGCTATGCTCGCCCCATGACACCTCAGATCTGACAACGTGTGGAGGCGGGCATCGTCGCTGCGGCAGTGGTGTGGGCCACGATCGCGCTGGGGCACCCCTGGTGGTGGCTGCTCGTGCTGTTCCTCGCCTTCGACCTCAGCGCGGCCGGCTATCTCGCCGGGACCCGCATCGGCGCCGCGTGCTACAACGCCGTGCACAACTACGGGGCCGCCGTGGTGGCGGGCGCCCTGGCGTGGGCGTTCGACCTGCGCTGGCTCGCGGTCGTGGCGCTCGCATGGGGCTTTCACGTGGCCGTGGATCGCGCCTTGGGCTACGGCCTCAAGCACGCCGATTCGTTCCAGCACACCCACCTGGGATGGATCGGCCGCCCCCGCCCCTAGTCCTAGAGCACCACGTCCCTCAACCACCCGTCCCGAGGGCGCAGTCAGAGGGCGAGGCAGTTGGGGCCGAACGCGGCCTTGAGATCGCCGTACAGCGCCGATGACCGGGTCACCCGATACTGGGGCCCCAGCCGCATCGTCAGCGGCTTGTCCTGGCCGGTGAGCACCATGTGCACCTCCACCGAGCCGGGGTGGGCGCTGAGGATGCCCTTGACCTCCTCCACGAGCGGGGGCGTGACCCGCGTCGCCGGGAGCGTGATCGCCACGGGCGAGGTGTCCACGACGTTGACGTTGGGCACCTTGAGCTCCACCGCGGAGAACTGCAGTCCGCCGTCACCGCGCTCGCGGGCGCGCACCTTGATCGAGACCACCACGTCCTCGACCAGATCCCTCATGTAGGTCTCGTAGGTGCGCGAGAAGAACGACACCTCGGTCTCGCCGGTCATGTCCTCGAGCGCCACGAGCGCATAGGGCGCTCCCGAGCGGGCGATGCGTCGGTCCACACGGGTGATGAGCCCCGCCAGGGTCAGTTGGGCGCCGTCGCCGACGCCGTGGGCGGGGGTGGCGCTGAGGATCTGATGGCTCGCCTCGGAGCGCAGCACCTGCTCCAGGCCCGACAGCGGATGGTCGGAGACGTACAGCCCCAGCATCTCGCGCTCGAAGTTGAGCAGGGTCTTCTTGTCCCACTCCTGCATGACGGGCACCTCGACGCGCACGCCCACTCCCAGGTCGATGTCGCCACCGAAGAGGTCGAACTGCCCCGTGGCCTCCTGGCGCTTGACGCCCACGACGGAGTCCACGGCGGCCTCATGGACGGTGTTGAGGGCGCGCCGGGTGTGGCCCAGCGAGTCGAAGGCACCGGCCTTGACCAGGGAGTCGATGGTGCGCTTATTGCACACCGTGGCAGGCACCTTCTCCAGGAAGTCGGCAAAGGAGGTGAAGGCCCCCTTCTCCTGGCGCGTCCGCACGATCTCCGCGACCACGTTGGCGCCGACGTTGCGCACCGCGGTCAGGCCGAAGCGGATGTCGTCTCCCACGGCAGAGAAGTACGCCACCGAGTCGTTGACGTCGGGCGGCAGCACGGTGATCCCCATGCGTCGGCATTCGGCCAGGTACAGCGCGGACTTGTCCTTGTCCCCACCCACCGAGGTGAGCAAGGCCGCCATGAACTCCGTGGGGTAGTGCGCCTTGAGGTAGGCGGTCCAGAAGGACAGCACCCCGTAGGCGGCCGTGTGGGCCTTGTTGAAGGCGTAGTCCGCAAAGGGCACCAGGGTGTCCCACAGCGCCTTGATCGCCGCCTCGGAGTAGCCGCGCTCCAGCGCTCCCTTCTTGAAGGGCTCCAGTTCCTTGGCGAGGATCTCCGGCTTCTTCTTGCCCATCGCGCGGCGCAGCAGGTCTGCCGCGCCGAGGGTGTATCCGGCCACGATCTGCGCGATGCGCTGCACCTGCTCCTGGTAGACGATGAGGCCGTAGGTGACGTCCAGCACCTCCTTGAGCGGCTTCTCCAGCTCCGGATGGATGTAGTCGATGTCCTGGCGCCCGTTCTTGCGCTCGGCATAGTTGGTGTGGCTGTTCATGCCCATGGGGCCGGGCCGGTACAGCGCGAGCACGGCCGAGATGTCCTCGAAGGAGTTGGGCTTCATCTGCCGCAGCAACTGCCGCATAGCCGTGCCATCGAGCTGGAACACGCCCAGGGTGTCGCCCCGGCCCAGCAGGTCGAAGGTCAGTTCGTCTTCGAGCGGGAGGTCTTCCAGCACCAACGGCTCCTTGCCGTTGCCCACGATGTTGTCCAGGGCATCGTCCAGGATGGTGAGGTTGCGCAGCCCCAGGAAGTCCATCTTGACCAGCCCGAGCGTCTCGCACGTGGGGTAGTCGAACTGGGTGATGATCGCGCCGTCCTGCTCCCGGCGCATGATGGGGATGATGTCGATGAGCGGCTCGCTCGACATGATGACGCCCGCCGCATGCACACCCCACTGGCGCTTGAGGTTCTCCAGGCCCTGGGCGAGTTCCGTGACCTCCCGCGCCTCGGCATCGGCGTCCAGGAGGGCGCGGAAGTCCGAGCCCTCGTTGTAGCGCTCGTGCTGAGGGTCGAAGACGCCCGAGAGCGGCATGTCGCGTCCCTGCTGCGGCTCGGGGTAGGCCTTGGTGAGCTGCTCGCCCAGCGAGTAGGGCTTGCCCAGCACGCGCGCGGCGTCCTTGAGCGCCTGCTTGGCCTTGATGGTGCCGTAGGTGACGATCTGGGCGACCTTGTCCTCGCCGTACTTGTCGGTGACATAGCGGATCACCTCGCCGCGCCTGCGCTCGTCGAAGTCGATGTCGAAGTCGGGCTTGGACTCGCGCTCGGGGTTGAGGAAGCGCTCGAAGTAGAGCTGATGGACGATGGGGTCGAGGTCGGTGATGCCCATCGCATAGGCCGCCATCGACCCGGCACCGGAGCCACGCCCCGGCCCCACCCGGATGCCGTTGTCCTTGGACCAGCGCACAAAGTCCGCCACCACCAGGAAGTACCCGGGGTAGCCCTTGTCCGTGATGACCTCGATCTCGAAGTTCGCGCGCTCCTGAACATGCGCAGGGATCTGCTCGCCGTAGCGCCGATGCAGGCCTGCCTGCACCTCCTTGACGAACCAGGAGTGCTCATCCTCCCCGGCGGGCACCTCGTAGCGCGGCATGTAGTCGGCGGCGGTGTTGAACTCGACCTCGCACCGCTCCGCGATGACGAGCGTGTTGGTGAGCGCCTCGGGGTGGCTGTCGCCCCACACCTTCCACATCTCCTGCGCGGACTTCACGTAGTAGTCGCTGCCGTCAAAGGCGAAGCGCTTGCCGCCCTGCGAATAGGTCGGCTCGCTCAGGACGGAACCGGACTGCACGCACAGGAGCGCCTCATGCGCATGCGAGTCCTCCTTGCGCGTGTAGTGCAGGTCATTGGTCGCGACCAGGGGCGCGCCGATCTGCTTGGCGAGCTTCACCAGGTCCTCGTACACGCGCCGCTCGATGTCGAGCCCGTGGTCCATGAGTTCCACATAGAAGTTCTCGCGCCCAAAGATGTCCTGGAACTCCGCGGCGGCCGTCACGGCTTCGGTCCACTGACCCAGGCGCAGTCGCGTCTGCACCTCCCCCGAAGGGCAGCCCGTGGTCGCGATGAGCCCCGAGGCGTAGCGCTGCAGCAGGTCCCGGTCCATGCGCGCCTTGAAGAAGTGGCCTTCGAGGCTGCCGTAGGAGGCCATGCGGAACAGGTTGTGCATGCCCGTGGTGTTCTGGGCCCACATCGTCATGTGGGTGTAGGCGCCACCGGCCGAGACGTCGTCGCCCTCCTGCCCGCGCTCGCCCCAGCGCACCCGCGAGCGATCCTGCCGTGCCGTCCCCGGCGTGAGGTAGGCCTCCAGCCCGATCACGGGCTTCACCCCTGCGGCCTTGGCCTTGGACCAGAAATCGTAGGCGCCAAAGAGGTAGCCGTGGTCGGTCGTGGCGATGGCGCTCTGCCCCTGCCGGGCGACCTCCTCCATGAGGTCCTGGATCCGCGCGGCCCCGTCCAGCATCGAGTACTCGGTGTGAACGTGAAGGTGGACAAAATCCGGGTCCGGCATGGAAGCGATTCTAGGCCGGGTGGACGACGCCGGAGCCCCGCCACACTGCCGATGTCCGGCTTGGGTGCGTGGGTTGCGCCCGGCTTGGGACAATGTCCCGGTGAGTTCCTCCCGCCCGCGCCGCGCGCCTGCCGCCGGCGCCTCGCCGCGGAAGAGGAACAGTGCCGATGCCGGGGCCGGGTCCCGGGCGCGGGCCGCGCAGGCGCGCGCAGGGGTCGAGTTGGCGCCGATCGCCTATCCCGAGGATCTGCCCGTCAGCGGCCGCCGCGACGACATCGCCGCAGCCATCCGCGATCATCAGGTGGTCATCGTCGCCGGCGAGACAGGCTCGGGCAAGACCACCCAGCTGCCCAAGATCGTGCTCGACCTGGGCCGGGGCCGCGCCGGACTCATCGGGCATACGCAGCCGCGCCGCATCGCGGCCCGCGCGGTCGCTCAGCGGATCGCGCAGGAACTCGGCGTGGAACTCGGCCAGGCCGTGGGATACCAGGTGCGATTCACCGATCACTCGAGCCCGCAGACGCTCGTCAAGGTGATGACGGATGGCGTGCTGCTCGCCCAGATCCAGCATGACCCGCAGCTGCTCGCCTACGACACCCTCATCATCGACGAGGCGCACGAGCGCAGCCTCAACATCGACTTCCTGCTGGGATATCTCACGCAGCTGCTCCCCCAGCGTCCTGACCTGCGGCTCATCATCACGTCCGCGACCATCGACTCGGAGCGCTTCGCCGCCCACTTCGCCGACGCCCAGGGCCACCCCGCGCCCATCATCGAGGTCACGGGCCGCACCTACCCGGTGGAGATCCGCTACCGCCCGCTCCTGGGCGAGACCGCCGCCCAGGACCGCGACATGATCACGGGGCTAGTCGAGGCCTGCGACGAGCTCATGCGGGAGGGACCCGGGGACATCCTCGTCTTCCTGTCCGGCGAGCGGGAGATCCGGGATGCCGCCGATGCCCTGGCCGGGCACCTGGGGCCGCGCGCGCATGGCCCTCGGGACAAGAGCCCGCGCCACCCGCAGGCCGTGGAACTGCTGCCCCTGTACTCGCGCCTGAGCGCCGCCGAACAGCATCGGGTCTTCGAGGCGCATCCCACGCGCCGCATCGTGTTGGCCACGAATGTGGCCGAGACCTCGCTCACCGTGCCCGGCATCCACTACGTGGTCGATCCCGGCACTGCCCGCATCTCGCGCTACTCCAAGGCCACCAAGGTGCAGCGCCTGCCCATCGAGCCCATCTCGCAGGCGAGCGCCAACCAGCGCTCGGGACGCGCCGGGCGCCTGGCCGACGGCATCGCGATCCGCCTGTACAGCGAGGAGGACTTCGCGGGCCGGCCCGAGTTCACCGAGCCGGAGATATTGCGCACCTCGCTCGCGGCCGTGCTGCTGCAGATGGTCGCCGTGGGGGTGGTGTCCGGGCCCGATGACATGGCCTCCTTCCCCTTTGTCGAGCCGCCCGACACGCGCGCGATCCGCGACGGCGTGGCTCTGCTCACCGAACTGGGCGCGGTGAGGTCCGAGCGAGGTTCTGACGGACGCGGCACGCTGCGGCTGACCCAGGTGGGACGGATGCTCGCGCGGCTGCCGATGGACCCCCGTCAGGCGCGCATGATCGTCGAGGCGCAGCGTCACGGCGTGACCCATGAGGTGGCCGTGATCGCGGCCGCGCTGTCCATTCAGGACCCGCGCGAGCGCCCGGCCGAGCAGCGCGAGGCCGCACAGACCCTCCACCAGCGCTTTGCCGATCCCTCCTCGGACCTGCTCAGCTACCTCAACCTCTGGGAGTACCTGCGGGCACAGCGCAAGGCCCTGTCCAGCAGTGCGTTCCGCCGCCTGGTGCGCGCAGAACACCTCAACTACCTGCGCATTCGTGAGTGGCAGGATGTGGTCGAACAGATCCGCGACTCGGCCAAGCCGCTCGGGATCGCCATGCCCCGGCATCGGCCGCCTGCCCCCGCCGAGCCCGCCGAAGCCCCGTCCACGCGCCTGACCCACACCTGGAATGAGGAGGCCATCCACCGCAGCGTGCTCGCGGGCCTGCTGTCGCAGATCGGCTCGCAGGAGGCCAGCGACGTCAAGGCCTCGTCGTTCACCCATCTGCGGGGAGAGGCGCGGGCGCTCGCCATGCGCCGCGCCCGCAAGTTCTCGGCCAACGAGTACCTGGGCGCGCGCGGCGTGCGCTTCGCGATCAACCCCGGCTCGGCGCTGTACCGCAAGCCGCCCGGCTTTGTCATGGCCGCGGAACTGGTCGAGACGCATCGGCTGTGGGCACGCGACGTGGCCGCCATCAAGCCCGAATGGGCCGAGGAACTCGCGGGCGACCTCGCCAAGCGCACCTACTCCGAGCCACGCTGGTCCAAGCGCCGCGGCGCGGCCGTGGCCACGGAGAAGGTGCTGCTCTACGGCGTGCCCATCGTGGCCGACCGCACCATTCTGTGGGGCACGGTGCGTCCCGAGGAGGCGCGCGAGATGTTCATCCGCCACGCCCTCGTCGAGGGCGAATGGGACACCGTGCACCGCTTCTGGGCGCGCAACCAGAAGGTACGGGCGGAGGCCGAGGAACTCCAGGCCCGGTCGCGCACGCATGGCCTCGTGGACGACGAGGCCATGGTCGCCTTCTACGAGGACCGCATCCCCTCCTCCGTGATCTCCGCCGCGCATTTCGACCGCTGGTGGCGCGGCGCCCGGGGTGAGCGGCCCACGCTGCTGGACCTCACCGTGGAGGATCTACTCCCCGAGGACCACGCGCTCGACGCCAGCGCCTTCCCCCACGAGTGGACCCAGGGCGACCTCACCCTGGCACTCACCTATCAGTTCGAGCCCGGCTCCGATGCGGACGGCCTCACCGTGCACGTGCCCCTGGCCGTCCTGCCGCAACTGCGCGAGGAGGGCTTCGAGTGGCTCGTGCCTGGCCTGCGCTCCGAGCTGCTGACGGCAACCATCCGCGCGCTGCCCAAGACGGTGCGGCGCCTCCTGGTTCCCGCGCCCGATGCCGCCCGCGACATCGGCGCCTGGCTCACCGCGCACGCCCCCTCGTGGGAGGACACCACGCGCGCGGCCGACCCCTCGCAGGGACTCGTGCCGCTGTTCACGCGGGCCGCACGGGAGCTGCGCGATGTGGAGATCCCGGCCGATGCCTGGGAGGGCTGGCAGGAACGCCTGCCCCCGCACCTGCGGGTCACGTTCCGGGTCGAGGACGACCGGGGACGCGTGGTGCGCGAGGGCGGCGACCTGACCTGGCTGCAACGGGAGCTGTCGCCCGCCGCCGAGCGGGCCGTGGCATCGGCGCTGGCGGGACGTGGTGAGGGTGGCGCAGGCCGGCGGGCCAAGCCCGCACCCCAGGGTGAGCGAGGTGCTGGCTCTGGCCAGGGATCGGTGGCTGTCCCGGCATCGGCGACTGTCCCGGTGGGTGTGGCGCTGGCCGCGTGGCCCGACTCGGTGCTCGACCAGCCGCTCG
>CAZFEH010000027.1:1765-14580 GCA_964517615.1 uncultured Demequinaceae bacterium | reverse complement strand
CTCGCGCCGGAGGCCGGGGCCGTGCGGACGTCCGCCGCGTATGCGGCACTGCGCGACGCCGTGCGGGGGGCCCTCGAGGACGAGGTGCATCGCGTCGCGGGCGTCGTGGCGGAGATCCTGACGTTGGCGCGCGAACTGGACGCCGAGGTGCGGCGCGCCAACTCGCTCGCGCTGCTAGGCGTGGTGACGGAGATCCGCGGCCAGGCGGCGGCGCTCGCCGGGGAGGGCTTCGTGGGAACCACTCCCCCGGCGCAACTGCGGCACGTGCCGCGCTATCTCAAGGCGCTGCGGCGCAGGCTCGACACCGCGGCAGGGAACATGGCGCGCGACACGCAACTGGCATGGCAGGTGGGCGAAGTGGTCGCGGAGTACGAGACGGTGCGCGAGGGGGTGCTGGCCGGCATGCCGAATGCCGCGACGCGCGAGGCCCTCGACGCGGTGCGGTGGCAGATCGAGGAGCTGCGGGTGTCGCTCTTCGCTCAGGAACTGGGGACTCAGGGGTCGATCAGCCCGCAGCGCGTGCGCAAGGCGCTGGCAGCGATCACCCGCGCGTGAGGTCTTTGTAGGCATCGTGATGCCAGATGCCCTCATCCAGATAGCCCTCGCCGTGCACGGAGTATCCCAACTTCTCGTAGAACGGCATGGCCTGGTCCTGGGCACTGAGTTCGACGCGCACAGCCCCGCTGGCCCCGAAACGCTCCAGCGCCGCCGCCTCCAGGAACTCCATCACGGCTCTGCCGGCACCGGTTCCACGCGCCCGTCCCAGCACCGCGACCCGGCCGATGTGCGGGTTGCTGGGGTCCATGTTCCCGTGGCCCGTGGTGCTGTCACCCGCAGCGCCGTGGCCCGTGTCGCCGTGCACGCCCTCGCCGTGGAAGGAGTCCGTGTGAGGGGCCAAGAGCCTCCCCGTGGCGACCGCGGCGCCCTCCCCGTCCACCACGAGGACGTGGAGCGTGCGCGGATCGGTATCCAGGTGGTCGCGCTCGGCATCGGCCGCGACCCCCTGCTCCTCGACGAACACCTCGAAGCGCACCGCGAGGGCGCGGTCGAGGTCTGCAGGGGTCTCGATGGCGAAGGCACGCATGGAACTAGCCTCTCAGAGTCTCCAGTGCCCGTGCCAGGTCTTCGGGATACTCGCTGCGCACGCGCACCTCACCACCGCGCACCGGATGCTCAAAGGCAAGCTCCCGCGCATGCAGCCACTGCCGCAGCAGCCCCAGCCTCGTGGCCAGGGTGGGGTCCGCACCATACATCGTGTCCCCCACGAGCGGGTGGCGCATTGCGGCCATGTGCACGCGGATCTGGTGCGTCCGCCCCGTCTCCAGATGCACCTCCACGAGCGAGGCCGCCGGGAACATCTCCAGCACCTCATAGTGCGTCACCGACGGGCGCCCATCCTCGGTCACCGCGAACTTGAACTGCGCTCCCGGATGACGCCCGATGGGGGCGTCGATGGTGCCCGCCGTGGGGTCCAGATGCCCTTGGGCCACCGCGTGATAGACCTTCTCGACCGTGCGTTCCTTGAAGGCGCGCTTGAGCGCGGAGTACGCGGGCACGGACTTCGCGACCACCATGAGGCCCGAGGTCCCCACGTCCAGCCGATGCACGATGCCCTTGCGCTCGTCGGCCCCGGCATCGGCCAGGGTGATGCCCGCCGCGGCGAGGGCGCCCACCACGGTGGGACCGCGCCATCCCACGGAGGGATGCGCCGCCACGCCCACGGGCTTGTCGATCACGGCGATGTCCTCGTCTTCGTACACCACCGCCAGGCCACCGGGCAGGGCGGGCTCGGGGACGGCCTCGCGCTCCTCGGGCAGCGTCACCGCGAGAATGCCGTCACCGAGTCGATCCGACTTGCCCAGCACCACGCCGTCCAGCAGGACTCCACCGTCTTCGAGGATCGTCACCGCCCGCGTGCGAGACACCCCCAGGATGCGCGCGAGGGCGACATCGGCCCGCTCCCCGACCACGGCATCGGGAACGGGAAGGTATCGGGTGTCAACCACGGTCCCCGTCAGGGGCATCCGCCACGGCCGCGGTATCGCTTGCGGCCGATGCCGGGGCAGGCTCCAGCACCTTGACTCCCCTCAGCCCCGCCAGCACGAATACGCACGCGGCACCCACGATCGCGATGTCTGCGACGTTGCCCACGAACCAGCCGTTGTAGTTGATCATGTCCACCACATGGCCCTGGCCGAAGCTCGGCTCGCGGAACAGGCGATCGATGAGATTGCCCACGGCCCCGCCCAGGCCCACACCCACGAGCGCCACGGCAAACCGCGAACTCGCACGCCGCGCAAAGTACACGATGCCTGCCGTCACACCCAGCGCGATGAGGGTCAGCACCCACGTGTATCCGGCGCCCAGCGAGAACGCGGCACCGTCATTGAGCACCAGTTGCAGGGACAGGAACTCCCCCACCACGGGCCGCTTGACCCCGGGCTCGAGCGCATGGAGCGCCCACTGCTTGGTGAGTTGATCCGCCGCCACCACGGCGGCGGCCACCAGCCATACGGCCGGCTTGACGGTCAACGGCGCTCCTCGCGCTGCTTGCAGGTCACGCAGTGGGTGGCACGCGGGAAGGCCTTGAGGCGCGCCTTGCCGATGCCCTTGCCGCACACGATGCAGGCGGCGAACCCGCCGTTCTTGACGCGGCGCAGCGCATCGACGGACTGCTCCAGCATCTCGCGGGTGTTGTTGACGATCGACATCTCCTGCTCGCGCTCAAGCGCAGTGGAGCCGGCGTCGGCCTGATCGTCGCCCGCACCATCGGAGGTGTGGAGCAGGTCGTCCAGATCGCTCTCGGTGGTGTGGAACTCCTCCACCAGACGCACCACGTCCTCGTTGAGCGTCTTGACGATCTCACGCAGGTCGGCAACACGCCACGGCTCGTCGCCGTCGCGCACGGGCAGGTTCTTGAGGTCGGCCGCCTTGATCTGGGTCGGGTCAACCTCAACCAGGGGAATCTCGGTGCTGGTCATAACGTCCTCACTCGCGTGTATCGGAGCGAGACTAGTCCGCCTGCACTCAGTAAGCAAAGCGCCGCGCCGTGACGACCGTCACGGACGGCCCGTCGCCGGGCCACAGGCTCGCCGCGCGGTCGCGCGACTACGGCTGCGGATTCACCGGCGCGAACGGATTCTCGCCCGTGTTCGGCAAGGTCCCCGACGGGGCCTGGGGTGCGGCGGGCCACTCGGGAAGCGCATCTGCCGGTGCGCTCGTCGCGCCGGGGAAGGGCTCGCTGGGCGCAGGGGTGGGCTGCGTCAGCTCCAGGTCCGCCTCGGGGGTTCCCGCAGGTGCGGCCGATGCCGGGGCGCTCGGCCACTGCGGTGCGGCGGGCGCCGCGGGCCATTCGGGCACGGTGACCTCGGCGGGTGCCGGTGCCACAGGTTCTGCGGCCTCCGGTGCGGCAGCCACGGGTGCGGCGGCCTCCGGTGCGGCAGCCACGGGCGCCACCTCGGCCGGCGGCGCGGCAGGTGCCTCCTTGGCAGGTGGGGCAGCCGGCTCCGCCGCAGCCGTCTCCACCACGGGGGTGAGTCCGGTGCCCAGCGCGGGACCAGAGGCACGCGAGGAGTTGTGCTCCAGATCGCCGAGAAGGTTTCCCAGGTAGCCCTGAAGGTGGTTGCGGTAGTCGCGCTCGAAGCGCCGCAGGTCGTCGATGGCGCGCTCGGCCTCCGCGCGCTCGGCCTCCAAGGCCGCGATGCGCTTCTTGGCGTCAGCCTCGGCCTTGCGCAGCAGCTCGTCGGCCTCGCTGCGAGCCTGCTCGAGGATCTTGTCCCTCTCCGCCTCGCCCGCCTCCACATACTCGTCGTGGAGCTTCTGGGCCATCGCGATCATGGAGGTCGCCGACGGCGGGTTGGGGTCGGTTGCGGCGGCCAGCAGGCTGCCGCCTGTCACAGGAGCGGCCTCGCCCGCCACCACCACCGCCGGCGCACCTGCGCCCTGTGCAAGTCGGTTCGCGAGTTCGTCGCGCTCGGCCGTCAGTGCCGCGATGGCATTCGCTACCTCGTCGAGGAAGTCATCCACCTCGTCCTGGTCGAAGCCCTCACGATACTTGGTCTTGGAGAAGGCCTTGTTGAGCACATCCTCCGCGGTGAGCAGAGCCATTGTTCAACCGTCCTCGGGTCGGGGCAGGCCCGAGGCCCGCCTTGGTCACAGTCAACTGTTATCTCCATTATCGGCGCACACTTGAGCGCCGTCTCACGAAGGGGTGACCGACAGCAGCAGATATCCCACCATGGAGTTCAGGGCGATGAGGGCCAGAAACACCACCATGAACGCGAGGTCGAGGCGCAATGGACCCAGTTGAAAAGGCGGGAGCACCTTGCGTAGTGCCTTGATGGGCGGGTCAGTGACGGTGAACGCGGTCTCGACGACGAGCAGCACCACCCCGCGAGGGCGCCAGTCGCGCGCCGCGACCATCACCCAGCTCACCACCATCCGCGTCAGGAGCGCGAGAAAGTACAGGTAGAACACGAAGTTGAGCACCTGATACACCGTAAGCACACCACGAGCCTACCTGGGCGCACGGCCCCGCCCCGATGCCGTGGCCTCCCCCAAGGGGGCGTGAGGCGTCAGTTCTGGTTGAAGAAGGCCTGGTCAGAGCCGGTCTGCTCGGTGTCCACGGCGATCTCGACATGGGCCGGCGAGAGCAGGAACACCGCGGTGGTTACGCGCTCCATCGAGCCGTGCAGGCCGAAGGACAGCCCCGCGGAGAAGTCCACCAGGCGCTTGGCGTCGGACTCGGACATCTCGGTGAGGTTCATGATGACCGGCACGCCCTGACGGAACGCCTCGCCGATCAGGCGCGCATCGTTGTAGGAGCGCGGCTTGATGGTCTGAATGCGGCGCAGGTCCACGTCGGAGGGAGCGTGGCGCACCTGACGCACACCGGAGGTGCGCGGACGGGCCTCGTGCCGCGCCTCGCGTAGCTCGTGCACGTCGTGGAGGTTGGTGACGGGCGCCAACTCCTCGTCGGCGTAGTCGTAGTCGTAGTCCTCGTGGCTGGACACCTCGAAGCCCAAGTACTGCATGGCCTTTCGCATGGCACTCATGGGATTCACCTCTCTTGTGGCTCGTTGGCGCAACGCACTGCTGTGAACAACGCTATGCGGCATTCAGGGCGGGGGCAGGGAGCGACACGCCGCATCACTCACACACGATGACGCCCGCATGGCGGCCCGTCACCCCATCGCGGCGGTGGGAGAAGTACTCGGGGTTCTCGAACGTGCAGACGCGGTGGCGCACCACGCTCAGCCCCAGCTGCCCCAGACGCACCTCCACGGCGCGCGGCAGATCCAGCGCGGCACCGCCCTTCCAGGTGGTCGAGAATGCCGAGGGGTGACGTCCCGCTACCTCGGAGCGCATGGCGGATTCCACCTCGTAGCAACGGCCGCAGATGGCGGGGCCAATCACGGCCGTCATGTCCTCCAAGGTGCCCCATTTGCCGCGGATGTCGGCCACTGCAGCCACCGCGTTGTCGACCGCACCCACAAACAGTCCACGACGGCCGATATGCGCGGCCGCGACCGCACGGGTCACCGGATCGTGCAGCAACAGGGGCACACAGTCCGCGGCGAGCGCGGCGAGCGCCACGCCGGGAGTGGTGGTGAGCAGAATGTCGGCCTCCGGGGCTGCTTCGCCAGGCACGTCGATGCGCGCCACCCGTTGGCCATGCGCAGGGCGGATGAACGTCACCGGCGCGCCCGCCGCCTCGGCGACGACCGCGCGGTTGCTGGCCACGGCATCGGCGTGATCTCCGACATGCTCGCCCACGTTGAGGCTGTCATATGGTGCGGCGCTGATCCCTCCCTCCCGGTCGGTGAAGAACGCCCGCACCTCGAGCCCCGCGTCGCGCCTCATCTCCCGCCCCCCACCGGACTACTTGAGGAAGTCGGGGATGTCGAGAGCATCGGCGCCTTCGAAGACCGGGCGGGTCTCGATCGCGTCGGTCACTGCGGGCGCCTCGGGGCGCTCACGCAGGAACGGGCTGTCGAGCGCATCCACCTCGACGGGCGCGTCCACCGGTTCGAGCGCGGCGGCTGCCGGTGCGGAGCGCACGCCGTCCACGCTGCCCAGCGCACCCTCGTGGGGCCGGTACGGCGGTGCGCCGCCGTCGAAACCCGCGGCGATCACGGTGATGCGCAATTCATCGCCCAGGGCGTCGTCGATGACGGTGCCGAAGATGATGTTGGCCTCGGCGTGGGCGGCCTCCCGCACCAGGCGCGCCGCGATCTCCACTTCCTTGATGCCCAGGTTGGAGCCTCCCGCGATGGACAGCAGCACACCGTGAGCACCCTCGATCGAGGCCTCCAGCAGCGGCGAGGCGATGGCGCCCTCGGCGGCGACCAGGGCACGGTTCTCGCCGCGCGCGCTCGACACTCCCATGAGCGCGGTGCCGGCGCCGCGCATGACGGACTTCACGTCGTTGAAGTCCACATTGATGAGGCCGGGGGTGGTGATGAGATCCGTGATGCCCTGCACCCCGCCCTGGAGCACCTGGTCTGCGGCAGCGAAGGCGCCGAGCACGCTCAGGTGGGCGTCGTTGATGTCGAGCAGTCGGTCATTGGGGATCACGATGAGGGTGTCGACCTCCTCGCGCAGACGCTCGATTCCCGCCTCGGCCTGCTCGGAGCGACGACGGCCCTCGAAGCTGAAGGGTCGGGTCACCACGCCCACGGTGAGTGCGCCGAGCGTCCGAGCGATGCGGGCGACAACGGGCGCGCCGCCGGTACCGGTCCCGCCGCCCTCGCCCGCGGTGACGAATACCATGTCGGCACCGCGCAGCACCTCGGCGATCTCGTCCTCGTGGTCCTCCGCAGCCTTGCGCCCCACCTCGGGGTCGGCGCCGGCACCCAGGCCACGCGTCAGGTCGCGTCCGATGTCGAGCTTGACGTCCGCATCGGACATGAGGAGGGCCTGGGCATCGGTGTTGATGGCGATGAACTCTGCGCCCTTGAGGCCCACATCGATCATGCGGTTGACGGCGTTGACGCCGCCACCGCCCACGCCAACCACCTTGATCGCGGTGATGTAGTTCTGGGGTGCGGCCATTCGCCTTGCTCCTTCAACCTTAACCCTCTAGTTGAGAGTTATAGTTATGTCAACTTTGTCCACCCTGAAGGTAAAGCCACAGGCCCCCTCGTCGCGGGTCCGCCGCGCGCGTGTCGCGGATTTCGCCGTCCATGGCGCCACCAGCCGAGGACATGAGTGCCGAAAGCTGGCTGGCTTTCAGCACTCATGTCCTTAACCCGAGAAGGCGATAACTACTGCGTGCGCGTGATCGGCAACGTGGGCGCAGAGACATCGATCACCGGCGCACCACCCGCCTGCTGAGACTCCAGCATCACCAGCAGCACCTGCGCCTTGAGCGCGGACTGCTCCGCACTGCCCCACTCCACCCGCGGACCGTCGCGCAACTGCAGCACCACCGAGTCCTCGGTCTGCGCCGAGATGCCCCCGATGCGCTCGCGCAGCTCCACGGGAATCTCGTTGATGACCCCCATGACGGCATGGAGGATGCGCTCATTCCCCGTGAGGGGGATGCCCACAATGGGCACCCCCGCCGGTGGCACCTCGGCGCGCGAGATCTCCACCGCCTCGTCATCCAGCAGCACATAGCCTCCCGCGGGTGCCGCGATGGCCGCCACGGGCACGCGCGTGGTGATGGTGATCCGCAAGCCCGCCGGCCACACCCGCTCCACGGCCGCCTCCCGCACACCCTGAAGCTCCTCCAACTGATTGCTCAGGTGACCGGTGTTCATCAGCGCGAGCGACTGGCCCTCATAGGGCGCCACCGCCGCGAGCACCTGCGCCGGGTCCACCACAGCCCCCGTCCCGATCACCTCAACCCTGTCCGCATCCACCGCGAACATCGGAGACAGCAGGGCGAGCCACCCGAGCCCGGCCACCACGCCCACGGCGAGCACTCGCTTGGCACCCCTGGACATCCGCCTGCGCCGTTCCACCCTGCGCTTTTCCGCGAGCCTGTCCTGCATCCGATGCGAGACGGCTGCCTGCGACGCCGGGGCGGGGCGCACTCGCGCCCACTCCGGCCCCTCGGGGGGTGCGGCCCGGTCTACCACCACCACCGGCATCGTGCCCTCCCGTGGCGCCCGCCGCACCGGGGCCGATGCCGTGGGCTCGGGTGCACGCACTCGGCCAGGAGGGCGCTCAGCCGCGGGTTGCCCGGCTTCCCGCCGTGGGGCGTCCTGGCGTGACATATCCCGCCCTGGCATATCCCGCCGTGGGGCGTCCTGGCGTGAGGCATCGCGCTGCGGGGGCACACGCCGTAGAGGCACGGGCCGCCCCCCGGGAGCAGCGGGACGTCGCTCAGCCACGCGCCTTCCCCTCACGCTCACGAAGCGCCTCCACGATCCACCCGGCCGCCTCGGTCACCGTGCCGGAACCCACCGTGAGCACGAGGGTTCCTGGCCGCGCGAGCGCCGCCGCGCGCTCGGCGGCGTCCTCAAGCGACGCGGCGAGCGCGAGGGTCTGCCCCGGTTGCAGCGCGACATGATCGGCGATCGACTGGCTGCTCACCCCCGGGATCGGGTCCTCGCGGTCACCATGAACGGGCGCGAGCACCACGTCGGCATCCCCGACGGACAGGGCCCGGCCAAAGAGGTCCGCGAGCGCCTGGGTGCGGCTGAACAGTGCCGGCTGGAACAGCACCACCAGGTGGCCCGCCCCCGCGTCACGCGCCGCCGCCAGGAGCGCCGCCACTTCGGTGGGGTGATGGGCGTAGTCGTCGACCACCCGCACGCCGCCCACCTCGCCGCGCTCCTCGAAGCGCCTGCCGGTGCCGCCATAGGTGGCCAGGGCGGTGGCGGCACTCCCGGGATCCGCGCCCATCTCGACCGCGGCCGCCCAGGCCGCGGCCGCGTTGAGTCGCATGTGCGCACCCGGCACGGGCAGCGCGAGCGGCCACGACTCGCCCGCGCGGTGCAGGGCGTCGGCGGTGACCAGGATCTGCGGCATCGCCTCGCTGTGAGCCGCGTACGTCACCACGGCGACCCCCGCCGCGCGCGCCCGCTCTCCCACCGCGGCGGCGACGGGATCATCGGCGCACACCACGACGGTGCGACAGGAGGCGGCGAAGCGCGCAAAGGCCTCGTGCAGCGCCTCAACGGTCCCGTAGTGATCCAGATGATCGGGCTCGATGTTGGTGATGATGCCCACCTCGGGGTCGTAGCGCAGAAAGGAGCCGTCGGATTCGTCGGCCTCGACCACGGCCACCTCCGATGCCCCGGCATAGCCGCCTGCAACCGCGCCGTCGAGGCCCAGCACCCGCGCACCCACGGCGTAACTCGCGTCGATACCCGCACCGTGGAGAGCGGTGGCGACCATCGCCGAGGTGGTCGTCTTGCCGTGCGAGCCGGCCACCGCGATGAGCCGGCGTCCCTCCAGCGCGCCCACAAGCGCCTGCGAACGATGCCACACGTCCTTGCCCAGTTCCCTCGCGCGCGCCAGCTCCGGGTTCGATTCGCGCACCGCCGAGGTGATGACCACCGCATCGGCGACCTCGACCAAGGAGGGGTCCTCCCCCAGCCGCACGTCCATCCCGGCCGCCTCCAAGGCGGCGAAGTAGGCCGAACGGCGGCGATCCGTTCCCGTCACGGTCGCACCGCGCGCGGCCCACAATCGCGCCACGGCAGACATGCCGGAGCCTCCCACGCCGATGAAATGCAATCGCATCAGCGTTCCCCCAGTGCCTCGTCCACGAGGTCGGCGAGCCGCTGCGCGCCATCCCTGATGCCGATGCCGCGCACGGCCTCTCGCATCGCGTCCCTGGTGGGGGCGTCGAGGACGAGGCACAGTGCCTGAGCGCGCAGCACGTCCGGCGTGAGCGCCGCGTCGGGCACGAGAATCGCGGCCCCCACCTGCACCGCAGACGAGGCGTTGAGCGCCTGCTCGCCGTTGCCATGAGCCAGGGGGACATACAGGGCCGGCAATCCCAGTGCCGAGACCTCGCTCACCGTGACGGCACCCGCCCTGCAGATCACGGCATCGGCGGCGGCAAAGGCCAGCCCCATGTCGTGCGCATACTCCCTGACCACATATCGCCCCTGGTATTCACCGGGAAGCGTGGCATTTACCCGCTCGGCCTCGGTCGCCTTGCCCCGGCCCGTCAGGTGCAGCACATGCACCCCCTGCTCCACGAGCGCGGGCACCGCCGCGACAGTCGCGGCGTTGAGGTTCGCCGCCCCCAGAGAGCCGCCCGTCACGAGGAGGCTGGGGGCATGCGCGTCCCACCCGAGGCTCGCGCGGGCACTCGCCCGCTCCAAGGCCGCCCGCTCGCCGGCCAGCACGTTCGCCAGTTCCTGGATCTCGGGGCGCAAGGGCGAGCCGGTCACCACAGCACCCGGCAAAGGCGTGCCGGGAAAGGTCACCGCCACCCGCGCCGCGCGGCGCGCACCCTGACGGTTGGCAAGACCGGGCTTGGCGTTGGCCTCGTGGATCACGGTAGGGATGCGGCGGCGGCGGGCGGCAAGATAGGCCGGCGTGGACACGTAGCCGCCAAAGCCCACCACGGCATCGGCCTCCACGGCATCGATGGCGGCGCTCGCGGCGGCGACGGCTGCGCGCAGACGCCAGGGCAGGCGCAGCAGATCCGCACCCACCCGGCGCGGCATCGGCACGCGGGGCACCACGTGCAGGTCGAGACCGGCGCGGGGCACCAGGTCCGCCTCGAGTCCCTCCGCGGTGCCAAGCGCCGCCACCCGATGCCCCCGACGCCGGAGCTCCTCGGCGGTGGCCAGGAGCGGGTTCACATGCCCCGCGGTGCCTCCACCCGCGAGCAGGATGCTAGCCACGGCCCCTCCCCGACAGGACGGCGAGGGAGCGCTTGACCACCGACGGGCGGGCGGCGAAGGCCTCCTGAGCGCCCGGCTCGGAACGTGCGAAGGCCATGAGAACACCCACCGCGGTCAAGGACATCAGGAGCGAGGTGCCACCCGAGCTCACGAGCGGCAGCGGGACACCCGTCACCGGGATCAGCTCCAGCACCACCGCGATGTTGATCATGGCCTGGCCGACGATCCACGCCCCCAGGCCCGCGGCGGCAATGCGCACGTACGGCTCGGTGTGGCGCTGCACGATGCGGTGGATGGCCACCACCATCATGCCGAAGGCGACAAGCACCACGAGCGTACCGATCAGGCCGAACTCCTCACCCACGATCGCGAAGATGTAGTCGTTGTCCGCGTGGGGCAGGTAGCCCCACTTCTCCCGGCTCATGCCGGGACCCAGCCCCCACAGTCCCCCCGAGGCCAGGGCCCACGTGCCGTGGGTCTGCTGGAGGCATTCCTTGGTGGGATCGCAGTCCGGGGACATCCACACCAGGATGCGGCGCACACGCGAGTCGCCCTCGATCACGAGCGCGGTCAGCACCGCGCCGAGCACCAGGCCACCGCCCACGAAGAAGCGCACCGGCACGCCAGCCACCCACATCGCGGAGGCAGCGATGGCAAGCAGCACCAGGGTGGTTCCCAGATCACGGCCCGCCATGACCAACGCCATCACCACCAGTGCCACCGCGCCCGCGGGGAGCATGATGCGCTTGACGGTGGTGAGTTCATGGCGGAAGGAGGCCAGCACCGCACCCAGGTACAGGGCCAGACCGAGCTTGGCAATCTCGGAGGGCTGGAACGTGACCGGCCCCACCTTGATCCAGTTGTTGTTGCCCTTGGTGGCCTCGCCTACCAGGACCACGAGCACCAGCAGCACTCCCGAGCCCAGCAGGATGAGCGGCCCCATGCGCTGCCACCATTTGACCGGCATGCGCGAACCCAGCACCAAGGAGGTCATGCCGAGGCCCAACGCGGCCACTTGCACGATGAACAGCGTCCACGGGTTGCCCGCCTCGTGGCGGATGGAATAGATCGAGGAACTGGACAGCACCACGGCCATCCCCAGGAGCACGAGCATCCCGGTGGACACTGCCAGGAGGTAGTAGGACAGCACCGGCGATTTCCACAGCGGGGTCTTGACCGAGCGCGACGCGGTGGCGGTCATGTCGATCCTCCCTGAATTGGCGCGGGCCGGGCGCTCGCCGTCTCAGTGTCTCCCGGGGGTGCTGGCTCGGCGTGGATATCGGGCGCGTGTCCCTGCCCTCCCCGGCTCCTCCCCTTCCCCTTCTCCGTGAGCGGCGCCTCGGCGCGCCCCCAACCGTCGCCATGTGCGGGCGGCGAGCCCTTGGGGGTCTAGGGGGTGAGCTGACGCACGGCGTGGTCGGCCAGCAGTCGGCCCCGGCGGGTGAGCCGCAGCACGCCCGCGAGCGCCTCGCGCCCGTCCAGCAGTCCCTCGGCGATGAGACCCGCGACGGCCTGGCCACGCTGTGCCGGGTCGAGCGGCACCGCAGTCACGGGCATCCCGTCCGCCAGGCGCAGGCGCAGCATCACCGCCTCCAACTCCAGGTCGGCTGCCGTGAGGCTCTCGCCCTCCTGCTCGGGTGACAGGCCCGCCTCAAGCCGCTGCGCATACGCGCGCGGATGCTTCACGTTCCACCACCGGCGCGCAGGCAGCGGCTCCCCCTCGGCGCCGATGCCGGGGCCCAGGTACGAATGCGCCCCCGGTCCGATCCCCCACCAGTCCTGGCTGGTCCAGTAGGCGATGTTGTGCCGGCATCGGTCCGCCTCGCCGCGTGCCCAGTTGGAGACCTCGTACCAGGCGTAGCCTGCGGCGGCAAAGGCATCGTCCGCCGCCTCGTACATCGCGGCCTGCACGTCCCCGTCGACCGCCGCGATGAGTCCTCGCCGCAGCGCCGCGCCCATGCGCGTGCCCGGCTCGATGGTCAGGGCATAGGCGCTCAGGTG
>CAZFEH010000027.1:0-1665 GCA_964517615.1 uncultured Demequinaceae bacterium | reverse complement strand
GACGCGGCGGTCACCGAGTCGGGGTTCGCCTCCGTGGTCACCTCCGCCCCAGGTGCCAGCCCGAACTCCTCCCGCACGGCCGCGAGCAGCCCCGCCAGGGCATCGGCATCGAGCAGGGTGGGCGTGCCGCCGCCGAAGAACACCGTGGACACGGGCCGCACCCCGTCCACCCGGGCGGCGAGCGTGCGTGAGGCCAGCGCGATCTCCCGTCGTGCCGCCTCGACGTACGATGCCGGCGTCGCGTCACCGGCCTCGCCCGGGGCGTAGGTATTGAAGTCGCAGTAGCCGCAGCGCACCGCGCAGAACGGCACGTGGACGTAGACGCCCAGGTCCCGCATCGGCGGTGCCTCCACTACTTCTTCTTGCCCTTGTCCGAGCCGTCGTCGGCGGTGCTGAGCGCGGCGATGAACGCCTCGGGGGGAACCTCCACCGAGCCGATGTTCTTCATGCGCTTCTTGCCGGCCTTCTGCTTCTCCAGGAGCTTGCGCTTACGGGAGATGTCACCGCCGTAGCACTTGGCGAGCACGTCCTTGCGGATCGCGCGAATGGTCTCGCGCGCGATGATCCGCGAGCCGATGGCGGCCTGGATGGGCACCTCGAACTGCTGGCGGTCGATCAGGTCCTTGAGCTTCCCCACCATCGACAGGCCGTAGGAGTACGCGGCGTCCTTGTGGACCACGGCGCTGAAGGCGTCGACCGTCTCCCCCTGCAGCAGGATGTCCACCTTGACCAGGTCGGAGGCCTGCTCACCCGAGGGCTCGTAGTCGAGCGAGCCGTAGCCGCGCGTGCGCGACTTGAGCTGGTCGAAGAAGTCGAAGACCACCTCGGCGAGCGGGAGGGTGTAGTGCATCTCCACCCGGGTCTCGCTCAGGTAGTTCATGGTGCCCATCGTGCCGCGGCGCTCCTGGCACAGCTCCATGACCGTGCCGATGAACTCGCTGGGCACCAGGATCGAGGCCTTGACGATGGGCTCGCGCACCTCGCGGATCTTGCCGCCGGGGAACTCGGAGGGGTTGGTGACGGTGATCTCCTTGCCGTCCTCCATCGTCACCTGGTAGACCACGTTGGGCGCGGTCGAGATGAGCTCCAGGTTGAACTCGCGCTCCAGCCGGTCCCGCACGATCTCGAGGTGCAGCAGCCCCAGGTATCCGCAGCGGAAGCCGAAGCCCAGCGCCACGGAACTCTCCGGCTCGTACACGAGCGACGCGTCGTTGAGGCGCAGCTTGTCGAGCGCATCGCGCAGCACCGGGAAGTCCGAGCCGTCCAGGGGGAACAGGCCCGAGTACACCATCGGCTTGGGTTCGCGGTAGCCGCCCAGGGACTGCGCAGCGCGGTTGCCCGCGAGGGTCACGGTGTCGCCCACCTTGGACTGGCGCACGTCCTTCACGCCGGTGATGAGGTAACCCACCTCGCCCACCCCCAAGCCCTTGGTGGGGGTCGGCTCGGGGCTGATGACGCCGATCTCCAGCAGGTCATGGGTCGCGAGCGTGGACATCATCGCGATCTTCTCGC
Organism: uncultured Demequinaceae bacterium; assembly: GCA_964517615.1. Classification (GTDB taxonomy): domain Bacteria; phylum Actinomycetota; class Actinomycetes; order Actinomycetales; family Demequinaceae; genus Demequina. Next base: position 153 of record CAZFEH010000027.1, on the reverse strand, counting down.
GGGGCTTGAGGGCGCCGTCCACCACGCGCACATACGTCACCACGCCGCGGTAGGAGTCGTACACGGAGTCGAAGATCATGGCCCGGGCGGGGGCCGAGGCGTCACCCACCGGGGCGGGGATGTCGCGCACCACCCGGTCGAGCAGGTCGGGCA
>CAZFEH010000026.1:19596-25707 GCA_964517615.1 uncultured Demequinaceae bacterium | reverse complement strand
TCTTGACACCACGCGGCACCCCGCGTAACGTACAACCAAATGGTTGTATCAACTGACGCCGTGACACTCACGGATCTCCCCGACGCCGAGGTGGATCGCATCTTCCACGCCTTGGCCGATGCGACGCGCCGCGACATCGTGCGCCGCACCCTCACCGCACAGGCCTCTGTCAGCGCGCTCGCCCAGGCCTATGACATGTCCTTCGCGGCGGTGCAGAAGCATGTGGCCGTCCTGGAAGGAGCAGGTCTGGTGACCAAGCACCCCCAAGGCCGCGAGCGCCTGGTCCGCGGCAACCCCGAACAGATCCTGCGCGCCCAGGCGCTGCTGGACCGATACGAGCAGTTGTGGCGGTCGCGGATGGATCGCCTTGACGCCCTGCTCGCCGAGCAGCCCTGACGCCCCACCCCCGGCATCGTCGCTGGGCATCATCGAAAGGCAACCCTCATGCCCGTCACCCTCGTCACCAAGGACCCCAAGGCGCTCACCATGACCGTGGTCGCCGAGTTCCCGGTCCCCGTCCAGCGACTGTGGGACGCATACGCGGACCCGCGCCAACTCGAGAAGTTCTGGGGCCCCGTCGAGTGGCCCGCGACCTTCATCCGCCACGACTTCGCGGCGGGCGGGCGTTCCGACTACTACATGACAGGGCCCGACGGTGAGCGTGCGGGCGGCTCATGGTTCTACCTGTCCGTCGACCCGGGGAGGAGCTTCGTGGTCGAGGACGGCTTCGCCCACGACGGCGGCGCCATCAACGACGAGCTGCCGAACATGCGGATGACGTTCACGTTCGAGGCGATCGAGGGCGGCAGCCGCGTCACCAACTCCACCCAGTTCGGCTCGCTCGCGGACATGGAGCAACTGCTCGAGATGGGCATGGAGGAGGGCATGCTCTCGGCGACCTCGCAGATGGACGCCGTCATCACCGACCTCGCGTCCTTTGCGGCCAGCATCGGCACCCACGCCCAGATCCTCTCCGACACGCATGTGCGCATCACCCGCGTGATCCGTGGCACCGTCGAGCAGGTGTGGCGGGCCCACACCGACGCGGAGCTCGTGCAGCGCTGGCTGCTGGGCCCCGAGGGCTGGACCATGCCCGTGTGCGAACTGGCCACCGAGGTGGGAGGCTCCTTCCGCCACGAGTGGGAGGCCGACGACGGCTCGGGCCGCTTCGGCTTCGAGGGCGAACTCCTGGAGGAGGCCAAGCCCTACCGCCAGGTCACCACCGAGCGGATGATCGGCATGGAAGGCCCCACGACCACCAACGAACTCACCCTCACCGCGGTGGAGGGCGGCACGCTGCTGTCGCTGCTCATTACGTACCCCGATGCCGCCACGCGCGACATGATCCTCAACACCGGCATGACGGATGGCATGGAGGCCAGTTACGCACGCCTGGAGGCCGTGCTCGCGTAGGGTCAGTCCCGTGGGGAGGGCAGAGGCACGGTGAGCGTCACCGCCGTGCCGCCCGACTCCCCAGCGCCTATACTGAGGGTCCACCACTACTTAGTGGGGACCTCTCGTTGAACCCGGCTTTCGTCGGCACGATCCCGGCGCCCCCTCTGAGCATCGACTCGAGGACGCCTGATGAACGCCACCCTTCCGCCTGTTGCCATACCCTCGTCCGCATCGGCGCCGGACACGAGACCCACCGCCGTCATCTACTGCGAGGGCCACTTCGCGCGCATCGACGGCAAGACGGCCAATGGCCTGGTGCGCAGCTCTGAGCGCTACCGTATTCTCGCGGTGATCGACTCCACGGTGGAAGGCGCCGATGCCGGCCTCGCCCTGGGAGGAGCGTTCGCGGGCATCCCCGTGCTCGGCTCCCTGACCGAGGTCATGTCTCATGTGGCGCACTCGGCCGACCACATCCACCGTGCGCCCGCCCGCCCCGATGTGTTCATCTTTGGCCTCGCGCCGCTGTCCGGGCTGATGTCCGCGCGCGACCGGGAGGCCGTGCTCGAGGCGGTGGAGACCGGGCTGGACGTGGTGTCTGGCCTGCACGAGTTCCTCGCGGACGATCCGGAGATCTCCATGGCCGCAGCGACCGCTGGAGTGACGCTGCACGATGTGCGCCGCCCGCACGCGACCAAGGACCTGCGCATGTTCGACGGCTCGATCGACACCGTGGACTGTGTGCGCATCGCGGTGCTGGGCACCGATGGCGCGATCGGCAAGCGCACCACGTCCACCATCCTCACGGAGGCTCTGCGCGGCGCGGGCATCCACGCGGTCATGGTGGGCACCGGGCAGACGGGCCTGATGCAGGGCGCGGCATATGGCGTCGCCCTGGATGCCATCCCCGCCCAGTTCGGCGTCGGCGAACTCGAAGGCGCGGTGGTCGCGGCCTGGGAGGCTGAGCGGCCTCAGGTGATCGTCGTCGAAGGTCAGGGTGCGCTGAGCCACCCCGCATATCTGAGCTCGACGGTGGTGCTGCGCGCCGCGCGGCCCCAGGGCGTGGTCCTGCAGCATGCCCCCGCCCGCCGCTTCCTCAGCGACTATCCCGCCGTGCCCATGCCGCTTCCCGGCGAGGAGCTGGCGCTCATCGAGATGTTCGGTCGCACGCGGGTGATCGGCCTGGCCATCAACCACGAGGACATGTCTCCCACCGAGGTGGCCGCGGCCGCCGTGCTGTATGAGCGGGAGCTGGGCATTCCGGCGGCGGACCCGTTGTCGGATGAGCCCGACGCCCTGGTCGCCATGGTGCTCGCCGCCTTCCCCGCGCTGACCGCCGTGCCCTCGGTGGCCACATGAGCACACCCCGCATCGAGATCGACCTCACCGCGATCGAGTTCAACACCCACGCCCTCGTGACGCGGCTGGCCCGGCGCGGCATTCACGTGACCGGGGTGACCAAGGCGACGCTCGGCTCTCCGGATGTCGCCAAGGCCATGCTGCGTGGAGGCGTGACCCGCCTGGGTGACTCCCGCATCGAGAATCTGGAGGCGCTGCGTCAGGAGGGCATCCGCGCGCCCCTGATGTTGCTGCGCTCTCCCAGCCCCGAGCAGGCGGACCGGGCCGTGGCATCGGCGTCGATGAGCCTCGTGAGCGACCTGGACGTGGTGACGGCCCTGTCGGACGCGGCAGGCAAGCGGGCGTTCAACCACGGCATCGTGCTCATGGTGGAGTTGGGCGACCTGCGCGAGGGGATAGCCGGCGCGGATGTGCTCGACTACGCGCGGCGCATCTCCCGCACGCGCCACCTGACGCTGCTGGGCCTGGGCACCAACCTGGCGTGCCGCAGCGGCATCATCCCGGGGGCCTCGCAGATGGAGGAGCTGTCCGCTCAGGTGACGCTCCTGGCGGGGCGACTGGGGCTGAGCCTGCCGCTCATCAGCGGAGGGAACTCGGCCAACCTGGCATGGGCGCTGGGGCGCGGCATCCAGGGGAAGGTCAATGACCTGCGCCTGGGCGAGGCCATCCTGCTGGGCACCGATCCGCTCACGCGCCTGCCCATCGACGGCCTGCGCACGGATGCCTTCACCCTGGTGGGCTCCGTGATCGAGTCGCGGCACAAGCCGGTGCATCCGTGGGGCGACGCGGGACAGAGCGCCTTCGAGGCCCCGAACCTCGCGGGGCGGCTTGCCCACGGACGCGCCGCCAGGATCGCCGCACGGGACACACGCTCCACGCGGGTGCAGACCCTCGTGGCGCTCGGACGCCAGGATGTCGATCCCGATGGCCTCACCCCGCCCGCCGGGGTTGAGGTGCTCGCGGCCAGCTCGGACCACCTGGTGCTTGAGACGCCGGCGCTCCTGCCCGCCGGCACGTCCATACGGTTCGGCGTCAACTACGCGGCGCTCTTGCGCGCCATGACCTCGCCCTTCGTGGCCGAGCGGCTCGTGACCCGCGTGCCCTCGCGGGTATAGATCAGGTCCTGTCCGCGACCGACGCGACACCCAGCCAGGTGTGCGGCACGCCATCGAAGCACCAGCCGAGCTTGGGGGCCTTGTCCGCGATCCACAGCGCGGGCACCCGCTTGTCGCCACGGGTCGAACCGGCCAGCATGAAGCAGTGGTTCTTCACGAGCGACTCGGGCAGGATCGTGGCCAGCGAGATGCCCTCATCGATGGTCAGCGGGCTGCGGCCGCGCTGTGCGATCACGGGAAGGGCATCGCGCGGGGCAACATCACGGAACTCGTCACCCCGCTCAACCCCCCAGGCCACGTACACGGGCGACGGGGGGATCTCCATCCCCTGTCGGGGCACGTAATGGCTCAACCCCACCCGTGCGTCGGAGGCGTGGTTGCGGTCCACCAAGCCGGGGCGGTCGGAGCCGGGCAGGCGCAGGAGCGGCACGCGGGCCTCGTCGCTCACCAGCAGGCGGGTCACCACCAGAAGCGCGCCGATGCCACCCTCGCCGGGTTCACCCTCGCCCGGAGCGAGGGACGTCACAGAGGTGCTCGCCTGGGCGATGGCGTCGTCGGCGAGGGCGCAGAAGGCCTCCTCCGTGATCCCAGCGAGCGCCGGGTAGCCCAGGGCGATATAGCGGTCGCGCTGCAGGGACAGAAGGTGGACGATGTCGGGAGTGGTTCGAGGCACGGAGGCGGACATGATGCTCCTGAACTGTCGAGGTGGATCGTCAACGCCTCCTGATAGGCAGATGTTCCCGTGAGGCGCGCGGCCCGGCCTGGCTACGTCACGATCCCCAGGATGGCCAGCGGGAACAGCACCAGCAGGAACAGGGCGTCCAGGCCGTGGAACACGACGCTCATCCAGTACGACCGGTAGCGCTTGGCGATCCAGGCATACACCCAGTCCAGCACGAGCATCACGGGCATGGCCCAGATCAGATGGACGTGATACAGCGCGAAGAGCACGCCGTTGGCGAGCACGTCTCCACGGCCGAAGACGCCCCGCATCTTGGGCAGCAGGATGCCGCGAAAGATCAGCTCCTCGCCCACCAGGTAGTTGCCCAGGATGAGCAGCACCAGCAGCCCCATGAGCCACCATTGCCCCACTACCTCGGGCACGGCGAGGTTCTCGATGAGGCCCCATTCGGGTGCGGCCAGGGCCGGGAAGGCCCCGACCAGGGCGTCGTTCAGCGGTTCGAGGACCTCCGTCATGGCGATGGCCAGGTAGGCCAGCGCCACGAGCACCCCCACCCACAGGAACTGCCAGCTGATCCGCCCCGATCGCGGGCTCTGGGGCGCATGGAGCCATAGCCGCCTGCGCAGGCCCTCCCAGGTGAAGGGGCGCACCTCACGGCGCAGAAGAACGAAGGCCACGACCGCCTGCCACCACAGCCCGGCGGTGGCCAGCGCCAGATAGCCGAGGCCGGGCACCGGCATGCGCGGAACCAGGAAGGTGGGGGTGATCCACCACAGGCTCAGGCCCATCGGGATCGTGACCACGGCCCAGATGGCGAGGATCTTCCACAGGGGATACTGCTCGCTGTCCGGCAGGTCGCGGGGGTTCAGGCGTGGTGCGGGAGGCACGGGGGCTGCGGAGCGGCCGGCGCTGTCGATGACAGTCATGGGGGGTCCTTTACTGAAGGGCGAGCGGCTGCTGCCGCGCACTCCCGACGCTAGCGACGGACCGCGACTCGCGGCATCGTGCGCGAGCAGGACCGACCACCCTGATCCGTCTCCGGGGAAGAAGCCCGCTATGCGAGGGATGTCCCCAGGTTCTCGATGATCGCGCGGGACTCGCGATCACCACCCCAGCCCTTGGCCAGTCCGGCGTCTATCGTCTCGCGCAGCCGCGCGCCGTCCAGGAGGTCCGATGCCGTCAGGCCCACGACATACGTCGCGACCGAGTCCTGCCAGGCCGCGGCGAGCCACTGGAAGGTGCCCGGAGTGCGCAGCGACTCCAGGAAGTCGGCGGCGAGGAAGGGGTAGCGGCGCAGGGCATCGGTGCCGTTGTCCGGTCGCCCGTTGTCGTCCGGTGCCCAGACGTCCAGCAGATGCTCGGCGACGGCCTCGAAGTAGCCGGGGGTGCGTGCGATGGCGAGGCGGCCATCGGCCTGCCACGCGAGGGCGAGCGTGAGGTCGTGGGGCCGGGGCGCATCGTCGCCCCACCATCGGGCCGCCAGATCAGCGCGCTCGCCGGCGGGCCGGGACGCGAAGCAGTCCCACAGGCGCGGCGGGTACTGCTCGTCCAGGGTGTATCCGG
>CAZFEH010000026.1:0-19496 GCA_964517615.1 uncultured Demequinaceae bacterium | reverse complement strand
GCGGTCCAGGCTGGCGAGATGGCGCAGGCGTGCGTCGGTGACCTCCAGGGCGAGAGCGGCGCGGTCTTCGTGGGGAGTCGAGATCACCAGCTCCGCGAAGGCGGTGGGGTCCCCCACGGGAAGATCCCCGCGGGCCGTTACCCCCTGCAGCCCCCCGCCCAGAGTGGTGGTCAGCAGGAGCACGCCCGAGGCCTCGTTGTGATCGTCGGTGGCGAAGGCGATCTCCTCCAGGTCCCGCTGCAAGGCAACTAGCGCCTCGTGCGGTGCGGTGCGCACCGCCGCGCAGAAGGTGGGGCACAGGAGCAGGTCCTCCCGGGAGAAGGAGGCGAAGTGTGGATGGGCGAGGACGGCGTCAAAGGCGCGGTCGAGGCGACTCATGTCCACAGCATGGCAGAAGCCCGCGGCGCCGGAAGGCGTGTGGCGCGGGCGCGGAGCCGCCGTGCAATCATGGCCCCATGACGACGGTGGTGGTACTGCATTCGGCGCTGGGCCTGGACGATGCCGTGCGCGCGTGGGCGGACGGTGTGCGTCGGGAGGGTCACGAGGTGCACGCCCCGGATCTGTTCGACGGCCGGGTCTTCGACGACGTGGACGAGGCCGTTGCCTTCGTGGACGGCTTTGACCTGGCCCACTGGGTGCGCGTGGCCGCGGATGCCACCGCTCATGTGGTGGGGCCGCGGGTCTATGCGGGCTTCTCCCTGGGCGCGTCGATTGCCGAGATGCTGGCGCTGACCCAGCCCGATGCCGTGGGCATGGTGCTGATGCATTCGGCGACGGCGCCCGGATGGCTGGGCATCGAGGCGTGGCCCACCGGCCTGCGCGGGCAGCTGCACTACGCCGTGCTGGACCCGTGGATGGAGCAACCCGAGACGGCGGCGCTGCTCGCGCTCGCGGATGGCGCGCTCGAGGTCTTCGAGTACGAAGGCGCGCGACACCTGTTCGCCTTCGAGGGCTACCGGGAGTACGACGAGGAGCCTGCCGCCGCACTGCGCGAGCGGGTGCTGGGTTATCTGGCAGGGCTGGAGTAGCGCGCTAGCCTTTCTCCAAACTTTCTCCAAATTTCATTTGGATGTGGAGAAAGCGGCATTCTGGCTTTCTACTAGGGTGAACACCGTGCTCCCCCTCATTGCGCCCGCCGGATTGCGGCTGCTGGCACTCGACATCGACGGCACCATCGCCCCGTTCGAGGGACTGCCCTCGTCCGCGGTCGTCGCGGCGCTGCATGAGGTTCACGCACACGGGATCGAGCTCATGGTGGTGACCGGCAGGCCCGCGCACTTGGCCCAGGATGTGGCAGCCGCGCTCGCTCTGGACGAGCTCTGGATCGCCTCCTCCAACGGTGCCGTCACCTCGCGTGCGACGCCTGAGGGCTGTGAGATCGTGGCGATCGAGACCTTCGATCCTCGCCCCGTCGTGGCCGCCGTGCGCGCCCTGGATCCCGAGGCGGGCATCGTGCTGGAACAACCGGGCGAGGGGTACCGCCCCTCCCGCGACCTGCCCTCGGCGATCGCGCAGCAGCCCCACCTGCCTTTCACGCACATCCCCGAGGCGACCCCTTTCCTCGCGCTCGCCTCGCGGACCCTGACACGGCCAGAGCTCCTCGCCGCTGTGGGGGACAGCGGGGACACCGGGGCCGCCGTGATGCCGTGGCGGTGGGATGAGTGGCAGACGCTCGACATCACTCCCGCGCACGTGTCCAAGGCCACCGCGGTGCGCGACCTCGCCCGCCGCCGGGGCCTGGATGCCGCGCAGTGCGCCGCCGTGGGCGACTACCTCAACGACATCTCGATGCTGCAGTGGGCGGGCTGGGGCGTCGCCATGGGGCAGGCGCCCCAGGAGGTCCGTGATGCCGCTGACGCGGTGGCACCGCCGTTCGAGGACGACGGCGTGCTGGCGGTGCTGGACGCACTGGTCGCCTCGCGTAAGTGACGCTGTGAGGGACATGGCCGGGTCCCTCCCCGTGTGAGGAAGGGCCCAAACCTCCGCCGAAGCGTCACTTACGCAAACCGACTGGGACCTCTCACCCCATCGTGACCACGATGTGGGCGCCGTCACGCAGCGCTTCGACGGGCACGAGCACGCCGCGTCCATCAGAACCGCGCCCATCAGACCCGCGCCCACCAGAACCGCGCCCACCAGAACCGCCCTCGCCATCCAGCGAGATCGGCAGCCCGTCCACCGTCACGGACGTGACCCCGGTCGCCACCCCGAGCGGGTTCGCCACCGTGATGGTGAGGTTCATCTCACGGAACAGCCGGGTCACCTCGAAGCCGTCCCAGCCCGAGGGCAGGCAGGGATCGATGCGCAGCCCCGCCAACTCGGGCCGGATTCCCAGGATGTACTGGGTTACGCCGATGTACGACCACGAGGCCGTGCCCGTGAGCCACGGGTTGCGGGCCTGGCCGAAGCGCGGCGACTCGGGGCCGTGCGTGAACTGGCAGTACACGTAGGGCTCCACCTGGTGGATCTCGGCGGAGTCGTTGTAGCGGGCGGGCAGGTAGGAGCGGTAGTAGTCGTAGGCGCGGTCGCCGCGGCCCAGGATGCCCTCGGCCACGATGGTCCACGAGTTCGCGTGACAGAAGATCCCACCGTTCTCCTTGTGGCCCACCGGGAACACCAGGAGCGACAGTCCGACGCCTGGCACCTCCTTGGTGTGGGCCGGCGCGCACAGCGCGACACCGTGCTCGGAGAACAGACGCTCGTGCACGGCGTCCATCGCGCCCACCGCGCGCTCCACCGGCACCACGCCGGAGATGGCCGCCCACACGTTGGGCTCCAGGTAGATCTTGCCCTCGTCCAGCGCGTCGGAACCGAGCTTGGCGCCGGTCGCGGAGATGCCGCGGATGTACCAGCCGCCATCCCACGCCGCTTCGAGCACCGGCTGCAGCGAGGCCAGCACCCCACGCGCCCATGCCGCATCCTCCGCCCTCCCGGTGAGCTCCGCGAGCTCGGCGACCACACGGCAGCCATTGGCCATGAGGAACGTCGAGAACATGGACTCGCCCGTGGTGCCGAACTGGATGCAGTCGTTCCAGTCGGCCTGCAGCCCCTGCACCAGGCCGTTCGCGCCCAGATGACTCAGCGAGAAGCGGATGGCCTGCGTGAGGTGCTCGAACACCGTCGCCTCGCCGTGGTCCGCATACGGCAGCACGGTGTCGAGGTAGGCGACGTCGCCCGTCTCGTAGACGAAGTTGGCCACGGTGATGGGCAGCCACAGCGGGTCGTCGGAGCGATACACCTCCACGGTGGGGGTCTCCATGTGCCCCGGCCGATGCGTGAGCGGCTTCACGAGCGGCAGTGCGCCGCCCTCGGCGGTCTGGCCTGTGAGGATCATGTTCAGGCGCTCGCGCACGGCATCGGGGATGGCGTGGGTCACCGCAAGCATGTCCTGCACGGTGTCGCGGTAGCCCAGGCCGTCGCGGTCTCCGGCCTCGATGAGCGACACCCCGCGCGACCAGTTGAAGGTCATGTGGGTCTGGTAGGCGTGCCACACGTTGATCATCGAGTCGAGTTCGGCGTCGGGGGTGGAGACCTGGAGCGGGGCGAGGAAGTCGCGCCACTGAGCGCGGATCGCGGCCAGTTCCGCTTCGACCCGCTCGGGGGTGCCGAACTCCGCGAGCAGTTCACGGCCGGGCCGATGCACCGTGCCGTCGGTGTCGTCCCAGGCCCGGTCGGGCGCTCCCACGCCCATCATGTAGATCACGTGGCGGGTCTCCCCGGGCGCCAGTTCGATGCGGGCCTGGATGCTCGCGCAGGCGTTGTCGCCCACGGTCTGCGTCCCGCCGCACTCGCCCCGCTCCACCGCGAGGGGCGCGGCGGGCGTGCGGTACGCGCCCAGGAAGGCGTCGCGGTCGGTGTCGAAGCCCACAGGTTGTGCGCCCGCCATGCCGAACCACAGCTCCTTCCACTCGGTGCGCGTGGAGTTCGCGCGGCGGATCATCCCGTCCTTGTACTCGCACACCACGACGTACTGCGAGTACTGCAGGTTCTCCAGGTCCTGGCGATAGTTCCACTCGTTCGCGAGTTCCGCATAGGAGAACACCGAGACCGTGCGCGGGGCGTCCGTCGTGTTGGTGACCTTCACGGACCAGTACTCGAACGCCTGCCCCTGCGGAATGAAGAACGTCGCCTCCGAGTCGATGCCCCGGTAGGAGGAGGAGAAGATCGAGTAGCCCAGGCCGTGGCGCACGGACGATGCCTGGGTGGCCCGCCCGTCGGCCGTCACCTCCCCGTCGCCCCCGTCCGCGCCGTCCCTTCCGCGCAGCGGCTTGCCCACGGGCTGCCAGGAGGCGGACCAGAAGTCGCCGTCGGCATCGTCGCGCAGGTAGACGAAGCGTCCGGGCTCGTCCTGGGGCACGCCGTTGAAGCGGAAGCGCAGCACCCGGCCGGTGCCACCGGACTTGTAGAAGGAGTAGCCGCCGGCACCCTGCGTGATGATCCCGCCGTACAGCCGCGATCCCAGGTAGTTGGACCACGACCGGGGGGTGTCTGGTCGCGTGATGACGTACTCGCGTGCCTGGTCGTCAAAGTGCCCGTATTGCATGATTCCTCCTTGAACCCGCGGTGAGATGCGCCTGAGGTGAGAGCGGCGCGTTGGCTGTCAGCCTAACGGGGTCCGGGGAGGAAAGCGACGGACTCCCGGCACGCTCAGCCGAGTTCGGTGGCGAGCTCCTTGGAGCGCCGTGCCGCGGCCGCCGCCCCGGCCGAGACCACGCCCTGCAGCCCCGCGTGATCCATCGCCGCGAGCGCCGCCAGGGTGGTGCCGCCGGGAGAGGAGACGCGCTCGCGCAGCGTCTTGGGGGTCTCGCCCGAGGTTGCGAGCAGTTCCGCCGCACCGACGAGGGTCTGCGCGGCGAGCGCGGTCGAGGTCTCGCGGTCCAGGCCCTGCGCCACGCCCGCCTCGGTGAGCGCCTCCACAAAGGCGAAGAAGTAGGCGGGTCCCGAGCCGGAGACCGCGATCACGGCGTCGATCTGCTGCTCGTCCACCACCACGACCACGCCGGTGCCGGCGAGCATCTGCACCACGAAGTCCACGTCCGCGGCCGATGCGTGGGTTCCGGCGGCCACGGCCGTCGCCCCGCGCCCGGTCACCACGGGCGTGTTGGGCATGGTGCGGATGAGCCGCGTGCCCGGCGCCAGGCGCTCCTCGTAGAACGCGGAGGGCAGGCCGGCGGCGACCGTCACGACCAGGGCATCGGCGGGAAGCACGGGGGCCAGCTGGGTCAGCGTCTCGCCCATGACCTGTGGCTTGACCGCGAGGATCACCACGCGGGCATCCGCGACCGACGCCGCCACGTCCGTGGTCGCTGCCACACCGGGATCCGCGCGCAGGGCAGCGCACTTGGCCTCGTCGAGTTCACCCACCGCGACCCGGGCGCCCTCCCAGCCGGCGGCCACGAGGGCGGCGGCGAGCGTGCCTCCCATGACTCCGCCGCCCACGATGGCGACGCGCGGATGTGCGGCTACGGACAGGGGCGCGGAGTTCTCGGTCATGCAGCCAGGCTAGCGGGTGCGCCTGCGCAGTGTCAGGGATCCCAGCGCCAACGCGCCCGTGATGAACGCCACGAGCACCGCGACCTCCGCCCAGATGTCCTCGTTGCCGGCCAGCAGGTGGTTGACCGCATCGATCGCATAGCTCACGGGAAGCAGTCCCGAGACCACCTCCAGGAGGCGAGGCATCTGGTCGCGCTCCAGGAACAGCCCGGAGAGCAGCAACTGGGGGATCACCACGGCAGGCATCATCTGCACGGCCTGGAACTCGGTGGACGCGACGGCCGAGGCCAGCAGACCCAGCGCCGTGCCCAGCAGCGCCACGAGCACGGTGATGAGTCCCAGGCGCCACCAGTCACTCGACAGTTCCAGGCCCAGCGGCCAGTAGCTCCATGCCGTCAGGACCACGGCCTGGACCGTGGCGACCAGGCCGAATGCCAGGGCGTATCCCAGCACGATGTCGGCCTTGCCCGCCGGTCCCGCCAGGAGCCGCTCCAGGGTGCCGGAGCGCCGTTCGCGCAGCATGGTCACGGACGTCACCACGAACATGAGGATGAGTGGGAACAGGCCCATGAGGCGCGGGCCGAGCGTGTTGAACACCGGTCCGGTAGGCGGCTCCGGGGCCGCGGAGAAGATGTATTGGAGTAGCCAGGTCAGCACCGTGGGCAGCACGATCAGCATGGCGATGGTGCGCGGATCACGCCGCAGCTGCTGCAGCACGCGCCGGGCGGTGGCCCAGACGAACGAGGGGCTCATCGGGCCTGCCCTGGTGTGGCGTTCCCGACGGCGAGGCTCAGGAAGGCGGCCTCGGCATCGGTCGTGCCCGTGGCGGCGAGCAGTTCGGGCAGCGTGCCCTGCGCCAGCAGTTCTCCCTCGCGCAGGAACAGCAGCCGGTCGCACCGCGCCGCCTCGTCCATGACATGCGACGACACGACGAGCGTGGTGCCGCCCGCCGCGAGCGTGCGGAACATGTCCCACAGCTCCACGCGCAGCACGGGATCGAGGCCCACGGTCGGCTCATCCAGGATGAGCACCTCCGGCCTGCTCACCAGCGCGGCACCCAGGCAGACGCGCGAGAGCTGCCCGCCCGAGAGCGTGGACGCGGGACGGTCGGCGGAGTCGGCGAGTCCCACGTCGCGCAAGGTGTCGTCCACATCGGCCCGGGTCACGCCCCAGGGACGTCCGAAGTAGGCGAGGTTCTCGCGGGCCGTGAGGTCGGGATAGACCGAGGGTGCCTGCGTGACGTAGCCCAGGCGTCGGCGCAGGTCCGTGGAGCCGGCCTCCTGGCCCAGCACCGAGACGGTCCCGGAGGTGAGGATCTGCGCGCCCACCATCGCGCGCATGAGCGTGGTCTTGCCACAGCCCGAGGGGCCGAGCAGGCCGGTGATCTCCCCGGCGCCGATGCTCAGTGTCAGGCCCCGCAGCACCTCGCGGCCACCGCGGCGCACCACCAGGTCGCGGGTCGCGATGGCCGGCTGGGGCCGGTCACCTGGGGGCGGAGCAACCATGATCCGAGACTACGCCCCACGCTCCGGCTAGATGCCGAAGAAGGAGAAGAACTGCTCCGACTCCCCGGCGGGACCCACGAGCACCAGCACCAGGGTGCCGTTGCGCCACACCACCACATCCTGGGCTCCCTGGGAGCGCAGCGCACGCTCGCCCACGACGGTGCCGCCCGCTTCCAGGGGCACGATGTCCGTGGCGCCCTCGGACCAATGGCCGAAGGCCACCAGGGCGTCGTCCTCGTTGAAGTGCTGGTAGACGTCGACGGTGAAGTGCTCCTCGCCGCTTGACGCGCCGTAGGTCAGGGTGAGGTGCTCCGCGGTGCGCGCGGGCAGATCGGGATTGTCCCGCACCTCGTGGGACGTGGCCGAGGTGAGCACGTACGTCCACACCTCGCCGGGCAGGGAACGCAGCAGCTCCGAGCCATCCGTGACGTTGATGGGCGTCGCCGTGGGCGTGGCCGGGGCCTCGGTCACCACCGGCGCGGGCAGGATGATGGGCTCGGGCAGGAAGAACAGCCGGTAGATCACCACACCGATGCCTCCCGCGGCGAGCACACCGAGTGCCACCCACAGCCACAGGCGGCGGGGCCGTGCCGACGAGGGACCCGATGGGGCGTCCGACGTGCCGGAGGGCTCGATGGCGGTCACGTGGGTCGCGGTGATCTGGGTGGGGTGCTCCTGCTGCGCGGGCAGTTCCACGCGCGCGAACGCGGGAGTTGCTGCGGCGGGTGTGGGATCCTCGGCGGGCACGATGGGACGCTCCTCAGCGTTGACCGGAGCAAACGGGCTGCTCGGGGTGGTGGATGATGCGGTTTTCGCCTGCGGCGCGGGGGGCGCTGTGGTCTCGAACTGGGGGACGAACGCGGGCTCGGAGTCGAAGTGAGGGATCTCGCCCACGGCATGCCCCGGGAGAGTGGCCTTGGCCGACGCCACCGTGGAGGGCGAGATGGGACCGCCGAGCGAGGCGGCCACGACTGCGGCCTGTCCCAGCTCGCGCACGGCGTCCCAGGAGCTCTCGGGTGGCTCGGGGTGGGCGAGCACGGCCGGACTCGCCGTGCCCCACGCCGCGGAGGGGGTCTGCGGCGGGGATGGGGTGTGGTCCTGCGGCGTGCTCTCCGGCTGGGCGTTCTGCGGTGGCGAACTCTCCGGCTGCGCGGCGGCGGCAGCGGATGTGGCGTCGAAGGGATTGGCCGAAGCGGGCGCGGCGGCGTTGACGGGCAACCACGGAGAGCGGAGGGCGTCGTCGGGCATGGAATGAGCCTACGACCACTCGGGCCCGTGTGGGGTGAGATGTCCCCGGTGTCAGCCATGCGCACTATGTTGGCGACATGGCCACCACCCGCAAGAGCGCTCCCGCCTACCGCTGCACCGAGTGCGGCTGGACTGCCGTGAAGTGGGTGGGACGCTGCGGTGAATGTCAGGCCTGGGGCACGGTGCAGGAGTCCGCGGCCGCTAAGGCGGGACCCGCGACTGCCGCCACCTCGGCCTCGCAGCCGGCAGTGCCGGTGACGGAGGTGGAGGCGACCGCGGCCGTCCGCCAGGGCACGGGTGTCGAGGAGTTCGATCGTGTGCTGGGGGGCGGACTGGTCGCCGGGGCGGTCGTGCTGCTGGCGGGCGAGCCGGGTGTGGGCAAATCCACGCTGCTTCTCGACGTGGCGGCGCGCACCGCGCGTCAGGGGCGGCGGGTGCTGTACGTCACCGGCGAGGAGTCCGCGGGGCAGGTGCGGCTGCGTGCCGAGCGCATCGGCGCGATGGAGCAGGGGTTGCTCCTTGCTGCCGAGACCGATCTGGGAGCGGTCCTGGCCCACATCGATGCGGTCAACCCCGATCTCCTGATGGTCGACTCCATCCAGACCCTCGCCTCCGCGCAGATCGACGGCACGGCCGGGGGTGTGAGCCAGGTGCGCGAGGTGGTGTCCGCGCTCATTCAGGAGGCCAAGCAGCGTGGCACGCCGCTCGTGCTCGTGGGTCACGTCACCAAAGACGGCTCGGTGGCCGGGCCGCGCATCGTGGAGCACCTGGTCGACGTGGTGTGTCAGTTCGAGGGAGATCCTCATTCACCGCTGCGGCTGCTGCGGGCAGCCAAGAATCGCTTCGGCTCGGTGGACGAGGTGGGATGCTTCCAGCTCATCGACTCGGGGATCGAGGAGGTGCCCGACCCGTCCGGGCTGTTCCTTTCGGCCGATGCGGCGGCGGTACCGGGGGTGTGCGCCACGGTGACGCTCGACGGCCGCAGGCCCCTGCCGGCTGAGGTGCAGGCGCTCGTGGCATCGAGTGCACTCAGCAACCCGAGGCGGGCCACGTCCGGGGTGGACGGCGCTCGCGTGGCGATGCTGCTCGCCGTGCTGCAGCGTCGGGTGGGACTCGCCGTGGCCGCGGAGGACGTGTACGTGTCCACCGTGGGAGGGGCGCGAGTGGTCGAGCCCGCCGCCGATCTCGCGGTGGCGATCGCCTTGGCCTCGGCGCGGGCGGACCGGCCGGTGCGCGCCGGGGTGGCCGCGGTGGGAGAGGTGGCACTGTCGGGATCGGTGCGCCCGGTGCGGGCGCTGAGCCAGCGGGTGGCGGAGGCCGCCCGTCTGGGGTTCACCGAGGTGATCGTCCCGCAGGGCGGCACGGCACCCGAGGTGGCGGGAGTGCGCCTGCACCCGGTCGCCACCGTGATGGAGGCCGTGGCGCTTGCGCTTGAGCCGAGCACGGAGGGCCGCGACGGCCGCGAGCCGGGCTTCTAGGCGACTGGCCTCGGGGATCAGCCGAGGTTGAAGACCGCTTCCTCCGCCGCGATGCCCTGCAGTGTCACGGTGGCACGGTAGGTGCCCGCCCGGGGTTCGGCCGTCACGGTGGTGCAGCCTTCGGCGGACCGCTTGCGGTTCCAGGTGAGCTGGAAGGCCTGGTCCTCCATGCCCGGCTGGAGGATGAACTCACGCTGGGTCACGGTGGCGTCCGCGGGGCAGTCCGTGGAGTTGAAGATGCGGTCCGAGCCGGACCGGATCGCCAGCGAGGAGTTCTCGGGCGTCACGCTGAGCTTGCACGGAGAGAGGCCGGTCATGGTGACCGTCACGTTGAACACGGGGAGCGCACCGGCGGCAAAGGTGGAGCTCGAGGCCGCGGCGGTCACCGCGACATCGACGTCGGTGCATGCGCGGTCCACGTCGAGCGTCACGCCAGGACTCGATGAGACGTCCACGGAGGTGGTGACGTTCGGCGAGGTCGACGGGCCCGTGGCAGAGCCCTTGTCGTCGCCGCGCGGGGAGGTGATGAGGACCCATAGCACCGCGATCACGATCACGAGTGCCGCGCCGATCACGATGCGTCTACGCCAGTACACCTCGGGGGGAAGCTCTCCCACGGGGTTGCGCAGTCCGTCCATGTCACCTCCTAAGAGTCACCCTCACGTTATCCCCGCGTGACCCTGGTTCAATGAAGCCATGCCGAGTTCGCCCAAGTTGCGTGTCGCAGTGCGTGCGGACCACGAGCGGGTCGATGCGGTCAACGCCTGGTATGAGCATCACGCCAGGGACCTGCCGTGGCGCCGGTCCGACTGCTCGGCGTGGGGGGTGCTCGTGAGTGAGGTGATGCTGCAGCAGACGCCGGTGGCGCGCGTGGAGCCGGTGTGGCGGGAATGGATGAGCCGTTGGCCCACTCCCGCGGCGCTGGCAGGGGCTTCGCAGGCCGATGCCGTTCGTGCCTGGGGCAGGCTCGGGTACCCTCGCCGCGCCAAGCGGCTGTGGGAGTGCGCGCTGGCTGTCGTGGAGCGGCACGGAGGCAGCGTGCCCGCTGACCGTGAGGCGCTCTTGGCGCTTCCCGGCGTGGGCGACTACACGGCGTCGGCGGTCCAGGTGTTCGCCTTCGGCCTGCGTGCGGTGGTGCTGGACACGAATGTGCGTCGCGTGCTGGCGCGGGCGTGGGACGGTGAGGCGATGCCTCCGGTGTCGCTCACACGTGCCGAACGGGACCTCGCGGCGCGCGTGCTGCCCGCCCGGACCCAGGCGGCGTGCCTGTGGGGCGCATCGTCCATGGAACTGGGGGCCGTGGTGTGCACCGCCCGAGCGCCGCGGTGCGAGCAGTGCCCACTGGAGCAGACGTGCGCCTGGACCGCGCGGGGGCGTCCGGGACTTGCCGAGGCGCCGCGGCGCACGCAGGCGTGGCACGGGACGGACAGGCAGGTGCGCGGGCGCATCATGGCGCTGCTGCGGGCGAGTGCGGCGCCGGTGCTGGTGGAGGGCCGCGACGAGCTGCGCGACATCGAGCCGGGCCAGCTGGCGCGTTGCGTCGAGTCGTTGGTGGCCGATGCTCTTGTGGCCGAGGTTGCGGGGCGCCCCGGCTGGCTCGTGCTGGAGGGGCAGACGTGAGCAGGCGGAGGGCCCCCTGGTGGCAGATCCTGGCCGCCGTGGCGTTCCTCGTGGTGGCCTACGTGGTGGTGGGCGACGTCTGGGGTGCCGGGTCCGAAGATGGTGCGGACCCCAATCCGTCCGTTCCCCGTGCGCAGGGCGAGGAGTGGCATGTCACCCGTGTGATCGATGGTGACACGCTCGACGTGACCCGCGGCGGGGTGACCGAACGGGTCCGACTCATCGGCATCAACGCGCCCGAGCGCGAGGAATGCGGCTATGACGAGGCCACCGCAGCGCTCGCCGACGCGGTGCTGCGCGAGGACGTGTTCCTGGTGCCGGGCACCAGGAACGACCGTGACGTGCACGGCAGGCTGCTGCGCTTCGTGGAACTGGAGGAACCCGACGGCACCCGCCTCGATGTGGGATGGGACCTCATCGACCGGGGCCTGGCCGAGGCGCGCTACGACTCCCGGACGGGCCAGCCCCACGACCGCGAGGAGATCTACTGGCGGGCGGACGAGGCCTCGCCCGCCCTCTGCGGCTGACTAGCTCAGCCACTCCGTGCCATGCACGGCGTAGGGCTCGATCGCGGCGATCTCCTCCGGGGTGAGCGCGGGGAAGGACAGCGCGGCCACGTTGTCGGTGAGCTGCTGGACCGAGGAGGCGCCGATGAGCGCCGAGGTCACGCGCTCGTCGCGCAGCACCCACTGCACCGCCAGTTGGGCGAGGCTCTGACCGCGTTCGCGGGCAATCGCATCGAGGGCGCGGGCGCGGTCCAGGTAGGTCTCGGTGAGCTGCTTCTCCTTGAGGAACTCGCTGTGGGTGATGCGCGAGCCCTGGGGCACGCCATCCAGGTAGCGGTTGGTGAGCAGTCCCTGCGCCAGCGGCGAGAACACGATGGAGCCGACGCCGGCGTCACCGATCACATCGAGCAGGCCCTCCTCCGGGGTGCGGTCGAACATGTTGTAGCGAGGCTGGTGGATGAGCAGGGGCGTTCCCAGGTGACGCAGAATGCGGATGGCCTCTGCGGCGGCCTCCGGCCCGTAGTTGGAGATGCCGGCGTAGAGGGCCTTGCCGGAGCGCACCGCCTGATCGAGCGCCATCATCGACTCCTCGATGGGGGTGTCGGGGTCGGGCCGGTGGTGATAGAAGATGTCCACGTAGTCGAGCCCCATGCGGGTCAGGGACTGGTCGAGGCTGGACAGCAGGTATTTGCGCGAACCCCATTCTCCGTAGGGGCCGGGCCACATCCAGTAGCCGGCCTTGGTGGAGATGATCAACTCGTCGCGGTACGGCGCCAGGTCGCGTTCGAGAATGCGTCCCACGTTGGCCTCGGCGGCACCGGGGGGCGGGCCGTAGTTGTTGGCGAGGTCGAGGTGGGTGATCCCCAGGTCGAATGCGGCGAGCACGATGTCGCGCTGACGGTCCCACTGCGTCGCGTCGCCGAAGTTCTGCCACAACCCCAGGCTGACTGCGGGAAGGCGGATGCCCGAGCGCCCGCATCGGCGATAGTCCATGGAGTCGTAGCGGGTGGCGGCGGCGACGTAAGGGGCGTGAGAGTCCATGCTCCCCACATTAGTGGGATGCTGACGCGGCCAATCGGCGCGTCATGAAGGGATATACAGTTTGTAAACTATCTTGACAATCAGATAGACGTATGTCTACGCTGGCGCATACCCGCGGTGCAGTTGGCCAGTCCCACCCGGAGAGCATGGCCACAGCATCGTTCGCCGCACTTACGCTGAGGAACGTATTGCCATGGCTGTAGTCCCCGCGCGCCATGTGGCCCACAAGGCCCTGCGCACCACTCGTCCCTCCGCGCTCAGGAGCCTTGCTGCCGGCCTCACCGCCGTAACGCTTGCCCTTGGCGCTGTCATCGCGGTCAACACGGCTGCTGTCGCCGACTCGGCCACCGACTTCCCCGACTTCGACGCCACCTGCCCCGTGCTGGACGATGCGGTCCCGCGTGGCGTGACCAACTGGGCGCCGCTGATCGAGGACAACCGCATGAACACGTATGTGGGCGGCAACCTCAACCTGGACCCCAGCTCCGCCGAGATCGAGGGCCCCACCGTGGTCCAGGGCGACGTCAACGTGAACAAGGGCGGCTGGTACGGCATCAGCGTGGTGGGAGTCGGCTCCCAGATCGCACCGGCCAGCGGCGTCGACGGCCTGCTCGTCGGTGGAGACATCACCACGTCGGTGATGAACCCCAACCTCGACAGCGCCGCACGCACCGTGCGCGTGGGTGGCACCAACGCGGGCTTCGTCGGCTGGAACGCCACCTATGTCACCGAGGGGCTGGGTCCCGACGCGCTGGTGACCGACAACTACTCGCCTGCCTACGACTTCAACGGCTTCACCCCCAAACTCGCCGTGTACTCCTCGGAACTCGCCGGCAGCGGCAGTGCAGGTGACGTGAACCTGTCGGGCTCCGACCTCACGCTGGATGCGCTCCACCAGTCCGGTGTGATCCGCTTCGACATCCCCGCAGCAACGCTCGTGGCGGCCACGAGTCTGTCCTTCATCAACCTCACGTCCACCCAGCCCGTGATCCTCAACATCACCGGCACGGACCTGGCCCCTTCGCTCACGTTGGGCTCCAAGAGCATGCACGTGACCTACACGGACCTGCCTGGCAACCATGTCGCGGTGAACGGCACGACGCCCACCACGGCGGTCTCCTCGTACCCCTGGCACCTTCAGGACTGGGCCTTCATGGGCTATTCCTCGCGGTTCATGTGGAACTTCAACGGCGCCACCGCCCTCACCTTCTCGTCGGGCGACCAGTGGATCGGCTCGGTCGTGGCTCCTGCGGCCGACGTGGTCGCCACCCAGTCGCTCAACGGTCGCGTCTATGTGGGCGGCGACCTGACCCTCAATGGCGGCGGCAACGAGATCCACGCCTTCCCCTGGCTGGGCTGCGTGAGCCCGCTGTCCGGGAGCGCCACGGGCACCTTCGCCATCGCCAAGGCACTGACGGGCGACGAGGCGGCCGAGGTGCCCGGTACGACGGCCTTCACCGTGAACTACACCGTGAATGGGACGCCTGCCGTGGTGCCGTTGACGATCCTGGCTGATGGCACGGTGGAGAACGGCCCGGTGCTCGATGAGGGTGACGTGGTGGTCTTTGCCGAGGCCACGCCGCCTGCGGTGGCTGGTGTGGAGTGGGGCGCGATCACGGTCACGGTGGATGGCGTGCCGACGAACACGCTCACCATCAGCGACGGCGGCAATGCCGCGGTGGTGGTCACCAACACCGCCAACACCCCCGTGGTGGTCCCCGACGATGCCACCTTCGAGGTGACCAAGGTGATCGACGGTCCGGCCGCCGGCCTCGTGTCCGACACGGTGCAGTTCACGATCGACTGGGAGGCCACGTCCGGCCCCAGCACGGGCGCGAATGGCACGATCGTGCTCACGACGGATGGCATCGTCTCCGGTGGCACCCCCGCTCTCAAGGTGGGCGATGTCATTTCCTTCACCGAGCAGACGCCCCCAGCAGTGACCGGGGTGGTGTGGGCCACGACCCCGACCATCCCCGATCTCACGCTCACCACGGCGGGCAACACTGCCTCTTTCACCGTCACCAACACGGCGAATGCGCCCGCGCCGCTGACCGGCACCTTCTCCATCGCCAAGGCGCTCGGCGGCAACGCCGCGGGCATCGTCCCCGGAGGCACCGCGTTCACCGTGAACTACACCGTGAATGGCACCCCGGCCGCAACGCCGCTGACGATTCTCGCGAACGGCACGGTGGAGAACGGTCCGGTGCTGGACGCCGGAGACGTGGTGGTCTTCGCCGAGGCCACGCCCCCCACGGTCACGAACGTCGTGTGGGGCTCCGCCACCATCACGGTGGACGGCACGCCCACCAGCACCCTCACCATCGCCGACGGCGGCAACGCCACGGTGCTGGTCACCAACACCGCCACCGCGCAGACGGGCTCGGTGTCGCTGTCCAAGACGGTGGTGGGTCCCGATGGCGCAGGCTCTGACTTCGAGTTCTCCTGGACGGCCACGGCACCCGTCGGCATCACCCTGACCGTGCCGCAGCTCAGCGGGACCGTCGTCGTCGCCGGTGACGGTGCGCCCGTGACGCTCGCTCCGCAGTTCCCTGTGGGCACCACCGTGACGTTCGCCGAGATCTCGGCGCCGTCGTTCACGGGATGGTCCGGTCCCGCGGTGACCTTCGTCCCCGGAGGCGGAACATCCGCCGCGGTGACCCAGGGCGCCACGGTGAACGTGGCCGCCACCAACACCTACCAGATGGACCCCAAGGTCTCCATCGGTGACCTGGTGTGGGTCGACCTGGACGGCAACGGCATCCAGAACGGCACGGACCCGGGCATCCCGGGTGTGGTGCTGCGCATCAGCCAGACCAACGGCCTGCCCGTCCTGGACATCTTTGGCGATCCGGTCGCGGACCAGGTGACCGGCCCGCATGGCGAGTACCTCTTCGACTACCTGCCCATCCTGCCCGCGGGGCAGCGCTACACCGTGACGGTTGACCAGGTGGCCTCCGCGGCGGCACTCGCGGCATACCTTCCCACCGTGGAGGGAGCCACCCAGCCCGAGTACGACTCCTCCACCTGGGTGGCGGAGGCAGTCGAGCTTCTCGTCGACGGTGCGCATGACGGCAGCCTGGACTTCGGGTTCGTGTACGCCGAGGTGCTGGGAGACACGGGCCCTGCGGGCGTCATGCCGATGCTGGGCACTGCGCTCGCCCTCCTCGCCGCCGGCCTGCTGACCGTCCTGGGCGTGCGCAGGCGCGTACGGGAATAGCGGCACCTGCACGGGCGCTGAACATGTCACTGGCGCGGCAGAGAGCCGCGCGCAAGGGAGAGACATGAACATCGTGCTGTGGATTGTGGCCGGGCTGGTGGCCGCGGCCTTCCTTGGTGCCGGCTCGCTGAAGTTGAGCCAGGGCAAAAAGGTCGAGGACAAGGGCATGGCGTGGGCCAAGCACTTCTCCGATGCCGGGGTGCGAGGCATCGGCCTGGCGGAGGTATTGGGTGCGCTGGGTCTGATCCTGCCCGCCGTGACCGGAATCGCGGTCTGGCTGGTGCCTGCCGCCGCGGCGGGCCTGGTGGTGACCATGATCGGTGCAGCGGTGGTGCACCTCAAGGACAAGGACGGCCCCCAGGCGCTCGTCGGGCCCGCCGTGCTGGGCCTGTTGGCCGCCTTCGTGGCCGTGGGTCGGATCTGGATCGAGCCCTTCGGCGGTTAGCCCGCCATGCGGTGACGTCAGGGAGTGGTGGGCGCGAGTCGCCCCACATAGGTGGAGCACCTCAAGAGCGCACCCGAGTCCGATGGGTCCTGCACTGAGGTGTTCTCCTGCCACAGGATGAATTCCCCGGAGATGCGGCTAGTGCTGCACCAGAAACTCGTGGGGACCTCGGCGCGGTGGCCCGTGACCAGGTTCACAAGGTATCCACTCTTCTTGTCCAAGGACATGCCGAGCGCGTAATCCTCGGTCAGTTTCACAAACCAGCCTCGGTTGACCTCGTCCGGGACGACGTAGTTGGTCACTGCCTCGTCCGAATCCAAGTCGACCAACGCCAGGTGGGTGACGCCATCTTCCTCGCTGTGGAATGCCATGAGATCCCGGCAGCGGGCAATCGGGGGGCCGCCGCGCACCGTGGACTCCGCCGCGAACATGGTGGCCGTGCGACGCGTGATGGCACCGTCTGCTGTCACCTCAAACAGTGCCGCCTTGTGGATACTGTCCTCGTCGCGCTCCCACATCACGATGCTGACCACGTCGGGGGCGAGGCACGTGTCAGCACTGGAGATGCCGATGGTCTCGGTGGTGGCAAGCCGCATCACCTGGGAATCCGGTGTGATGGCAAAGACCGAGCTGTCAAGGATGCCGCCGCTCTCGCCGATCACGGTGTCGCCAGCCAGCGCGAGACTCTCGAATATCGGTAGGTCCAGTCCGGCCTGAACCATGATCGGGGTGAGGTCACGCACCTCAGGCTCGCTCCTTGAGCTGACATACAGGTGGCCCGCTCTGTCATCGTCCGGGTCCGGTGTGCTCCATGCCACCGAGGTCTCGGAGATGGCAGCCCCCAGGGCCATCGGAGTATCCGTATCGCGTGCGATGACGGTGACCTCGCCCGAAGGCTCCACCACGACCACATCTATCCGGCCGCGAAGAAATGGCTGGCGAATGAGAGCCCGAGCACCCAACACGGCGCCGTCGGAGGCAAGCGCCCAAGGAAAGAACGCTCTGTCGAGGTCGATGCGCACCACGTCCACCGCCATGCCCCCGAGAGCATCGTCAACAGGCGTCAGCGTGGCGGAAGGCGTGGGCGTGCACCCGGCGAGCGTCACGGCAGTGAGCGCGGCCAGCATGAGGCGCCATGTCATGCGGCAAGACTAGCGAGGCCCGGGTAACCTGAGGGGAACCCGGGCCTCGTGGCATCAACCTCACGAGAGGCCGGTCACTCTCCCACGGCCTCCACTGCCTCGGCAGCGGGCACGGACTCGCGACGTGCGGCGACGGCCACGGGCTCGCCCACCACGTCGTCCTTGTCCACACCCTCGAACGTGAACTCGCCCAGCACGCCTTCGCCCCGCGCATCGACACGGATGATCTGGCCCGCCGTGACCTCGCCGAAGAGGATCTTCTCGCTCAACGGGTCCTCGATCTCGCGCTGGATCGCGCGACGCAGCGGACGCGCACCCAGCACGGGGTCGTAACCCTTCTCCGCGAGCAGCGACTTGGCGGCCTCGGTGAGTTCGATGCCCATGTCCTTGTCCCGCATGCGGGTGTCCAGCCGCGCGACCATGAGGTCCACGATCTGGATGATCTCGGCCTGGGTGAGCTGCGGGAACACCACCACGTTGTCCACGCGGTTGAGGAACTCCGGCTTGAAGTGCTCCTTGAGGCGCGTGTTCACCAGCTTGACCATCTCGTCGTACGTCTGGCTGCCCTCGGTTACGGCGGAGAAGCCCGTGGCCTGGCGGCGCGAGATCGCGTCCGCACCCAGGTTGGTGGTCA
Organism: uncultured Demequinaceae bacterium; assembly: GCA_964517615.1. Taxonomy (GTDB): domain Bacteria; phylum Actinomycetota; class Actinomycetes; order Actinomycetales; family Demequinaceae; genus Demequina. The sequence continues at coordinate 1,164 of CAZFEH010000026.1, read as the reverse complement.
TGATGATGATGGTGTTCTTGAAGTTCACCTCACGGCCCTGAGCGTCGGTGAGCTTGCCGTCTTCCAGGATCTGCAGCAGCGAGTTGAAGATGTCCGGGTGGGCCTTCTCCACCTCGTCGAACAGCACCACGGAGAACGGCTTGCGGCGCACCTTCTCGGTGAGCTGCCCGCCCTCCTCGAAGCCCACATAGCCGGGAGGGGCGCCGAACAGGCGAGCCACGGTGTGCTTCTCGCTGTACTCGGACATGTCCAGGCTGATCAGCGCGTCCTCGTCGCCGAACAGGAACTCCGCGAGGGCCTTCGCCAGCTCCGTCTTGCCCACGCCCGTGGGGCCGGCGAAGATGAACGAGCCGCCGGGACGCTTGGGGTCCTTGAGGCCGGCACGGGTGCGGCGGATCGCCTGAGACAGCACCTTGATGGCCTGCTCCTGGCCGATGATCCGCTTGTGCAGCTCGTCCTCCATCTTGAGCAGGCGAGCCGACTCGTCGGAGGACACGCGCGCCACGGGCACGCCCGTGGACATCGACAGCACCTCGGCGATCAGGTCCTCGTCCACCACGGCGGCCACGTCGAGGTCGCCGGACTTCCAGGCCTTCTCCTTCTCGAGGCGCTCCTCGGTGAGGTTCTTCTCGACGTCGCGCAGGCGCGCGGCCTTCTCGAAGTCCTGCTCGTCGATGGCCGACTCCTTGTCGCGGCGCACGTTGGCGATCTTCTCGTCCAGGTCACGCAGCTCGGGAGGCGAGGTCATGCGACGGATGCGCAGGCGCGCGCCCGCCTCGTCGATCAGGTCGATGGCCTTGTCCGGCAGGAAGCGGTCGGAGATGTAGCGGTCGGCCATGGTCGCGGCGGCCACGATCGCATCGTCCGTGATGGTGACGCGGTGGAACGCCTCGTAGCGGTCACGCAGGCCCTTGAGGATCTCGATGGCGTGGGACAGTTCGGGCTCGGCCACCTGAATGGGCTGGAAGCGTCGCTCCAGTGCGGGGTCCTTCTCCACGTGCTTGCGGTACTCGTCGAGCGTGGTCGCGCCAATGGTCTGGAGTTCGCCGCGCGCGAGCATGGGCTTGAGGATCGAGGCCGCGTCGATGGCACCCTCGGCCGCACCCGCACCCACCAGGGTGTGGATCTCGTCGATGAACAGGATGATGTCGCCGCGCGTGCGGA
>CAZFEH010000025.1:0-25928 GCA_964517615.1 uncultured Demequinaceae bacterium | reverse complement strand
ACGTACATTATCGGCGTTATACAGCGGAACAAAGCATCCGCGCCACGCGTTGCCTCCAAGACCGGGCCACAAGCCCTACACACCAGGAGGCGGCAATGGCTGATCGAGCACTGCGCGGAATGCGTCTGGGAACCCAGAGCATGGAGAGCCCTGCAAGCGCCGAGCTTGCGGAGCGCCAGGACGTCCACTACGACTGCCCCAAGGGCCACGAGTTGAGTTTCACCTTTGCGATGGAAGCTGAGGTGCCGCTGTCGTGGGAATGCCACTGCGGTGCGCTGGCGCTGCTGCGCGACGGTGAGCGCCCCGAGCCCGTCGAGGAACGCACTCACCGCACCCACTGGGACATGCTCCTGGAACGCCGCACGATTCCCGAACTCGAGGAACTTCTCGAAGAGCGCCTGCTTCTGCTGCGTGCGGGCCGAGTCGGCTAGTCGCCCGCTCTAGGGCCCTGGTCAAGGGGCTGCGCCTGAGTCCTAGGCAGTCGCGCGGCTGGCCCGCGACCCACGGCGCGCTGGACACCCCATGCGGTGACCTTCCACAATGCCTCGCGGATCACGGCGAAGCTCATCTTGGACGCCCCCAGGTCGCGTTCCACGAACTCAATCGGCACCTCCACCACGGTGGTGCCGGCCCGCAGCGCCCGCAGCGTCATGTCGACCTGGAAGCAGTACCCCTGCGATGCCACATCATCCAGGCGAATCTGACATAACGTGCTGGCGGCATACGCCCGATACCCCGCCGTGGCGTCCTTGACGCGGATGCCGAGCATGACGCCCACATAGCGATTGGCCCACACCGAGAGCAGGCGCCGGCGCAGGGGCCAGTTCACCACGGAGCCGCCGGGCACCCACCTGGAGCCGATGACGAGCACCCCCTCCCCCGCTCGCTCCAGCAAGTGCGGCAACTGGTGGGCCTGGTGGGAGCCGTCGGCGTCCATCTCCACAATGACACCGTAATCTTGTTCTAAAGCCCAGGCAAAGCCTGCCCGATACGCTTGACCAAGTCCTTGCTTCCCGGGCCGGTGGAGCACATGGACACGAGGCTCCTGCCCGGCACGTTCCGCAGCCCACTGCCCCGTGCCGTCCGGCGAGTTGTCATCCACCACCAGCACGTGCGCGGAGGGCACATGCTCCAGCACGCCCGCCACCTGACGCGGCAGCGACTGCGCCTCGTTGTAGGTCGGGATGATGACCAGGACGTTCTTCACCACTCACGCTCTTCTCGTGCTCGGGACACCGCCGCGCCCACTACCATAGCCAACGCCGCCGCCACCGCGCCCCACTCGATCCAGGCACCGAGCCGCACAGCAGGAGTCAAGGACGTGCGCAATGGCACCTGGGTGACACCGTAGGCCTGGGTGAACAGCTCGGTCTGCTCCAGCACCCTTCCCGAGGGCGTCACGACCGCGCTCACTCCCACCGTGGACACCTGCAGCGCGGCGCGCCCCGTCTCCACGGCTCGGAAGCGGGTCATGGCCAGCTGCTGCGTGGATTCCGCGGTGACACCGAAGGTGGCGTTGTTGGTCTGCACGGCCAGGAACTGCGCGCCCGAGGCGACGGCGTCGCGATTCACCCAGTTGTACGCCACCTCGAAGCAGATGATGGTGCCCACCGGCACCTCCCGCTCCAGCGCTTCGATATGGATCGGGATCACCGCCGGCTCGTCACCAGGAAGCACGTCGCGCGTCACCCGGTCCACCTCGGGAGAGAACAGCCGCGCAAAGGAGCGGATGGGGATGTATTCGGCGAAGGCCGCCGGCTGCTGCTTGCGGTACACGCCCGCACTGTCACCGCGAGGAAGCCACACCATCGAGATGTTGTAGCGGCCGCCGGGAGGAGTCAGGTCGATCGAGCCGAGCAGCACAGGAGCATCGACCGCCTGCGCCGCCTGCGTCACAAGCACGCGGGTCGCCTCATCACGGCGCGGATCCATATCGGAGGAGTTCTCCGGCCACACCACCAGATCGAATGACCCGGGGTAAGAGGCCGCCAGCGCAAGCGTCGCCTCGTGATGGTTGGTCGTGACCTGCCGCGCCCGGTCAAAGGAGTCGAGGCCCTTGTCCGGCACGTTCCCCTGCACCCAGCCCACGGTGAGTGTCCCGGCCTGCGCGCGCTCGTCGAGTCCGAGTCCCAAGGGAGCGAGCACGAGCACGATGGCGGCGAGAGGCGCGGCGAAGGCGGTCAGCAGGCGTCGCTCCCCCGCCGCGACGAATGCGGCGCCCAGGAGCGCGCCGGCCAGCGCCACCACGAACGACACGAGGGTGCTCCCACCCCATGGAGCGAGGTTGACCACCGGCGCATCGACCACGGCGAAGGCGAGCTTTCCCCAGGGAAAGCCGCCGAACGGCCCGTATCCCAAGACGGTTTCACCGGCAACCCACAGCAAGGCAAAGGCCGGCGCCAGCAACAGAGGTCGTCTCTCGACGGCGGGCGCGCGTCGCACGTGGCTCGCCAAAGACGCGACCACCCCGATGAACACCGCGCACGCGGCGGACAGGGCGATCCACGGCACCGGCCCCACGGCCACGCGGGCCCACACGACGTAGGGCAGATAGAACGCGAGCCCACTCAGGAATCCGAGCCCGAAGGCGGCCCAGGCGCGCGCCCGCCGGATCGCGGTGTACAGGAGCGCGATGCCCAGGACTGCAAGCGGCCACAGCCCCACATCGGGGAACGCCCCTGCAAGCGCGAGCCCTCCGAGGAGGGCGAGGACGATCGCTCTCAGCCGTGACACCTGCCCAGCCTACGGGAGGCGCGCTCATGCCGCGTCCGTGCCGATGCCGCGAGTACCACGGCCTAGTAGGCGACCACGCCGCGGCGCATCGCCGTGACCGCGGTGCGTGCGCGCTGGGCCACGATCGAGTCCGGCGCGGCCTGTGCGATCTGGTCGAGAGCGTCGATCACCTGCTTGCACCATCGCACCATGTCCCCGGGTGCGATCTCGGAGCCCTGGAGCACCGCATCCAGGCTCTTGCCCTGCGCCCAGCCATGAATAGGTCCCACGATGCCCCAGTGCGGCTGCGGCAGGGCTGGCAATCGATGTGCGGTGTGGAGTTCATCCACGGAGAACCAGGTGCGCTGGGTGGCGCGTAGCGCCTGCCCGAGGATCCCCTGCGGCCCGCCCGGGATCTTGGGAGTGCGCGACTCGTCCTCGCGCCGACCGTTGTACAGCAGCGTGGACACCACGGCGGCCAGCGCCGGGGGGTGCAGCATCTCCCAGGTCCCTTCGCGCAGGCATTGGGCGATCACGAGGTCGTTCTCGGAATACAGGCGCCGCATCACCTGGCCGTCCGCCGTCACCGTGGTCGCCTCCCCCTCTCCTCGCAGGTAGCCCAAGCCGCGCAGCACGTCGCAGCGGCGATCGAACACGGCGGCGATCGATCCCGTAGCCGAGGTGATCTCGCCCACGAGTCGATCCTTGTCCCGCAGCGCCGCGAAGTACCTCTCCGCCCATCGCGCATGCGTCTCGCGGTCGGGACATTGATGACAGGGGTGGCGCCCGATGCTCGCGCGCAGCGCATCCGCCTGCTCACCGTCCATCGCGGGAGCCGAGCGGGCACGTGACGGACGCGCCAGGCTCAGCGAGGGCCGAGCCGCGGCGAGGGTCGCAGCCAGATCCTTGCGGGCGCGGGCCTGGCGCGGGTCGAATCGGCGGGGAACCGTGATCTTGCCCACCACATCGAGACCGTGGTGCAGGTCTGCGATGGAGAGCCGGAACTGCCTCCCCGCGTCGGTGACCACGGAGGGACGTGGCCCCTGAGCATCGGCATCGGGCTCGACGACCACGGCCACTCCCGCCCGTCTGCCAGCCCTGATGCGCACCACATCTCCCTTGTTCAGCCCGGCCAGCAGCTCCGCGGTCTCCTCCCTGCGCTGCTGGCCGCGGGCTTTGGAGGCCTTCTTCTGCACGCGGTTGAGCCGGTCCCGCAGCGTGGCGTACTCCAGGAAGTCGCCCTTGTCGCACTGCATCGCCTCCCGGAACCCCACGAGGGAGGCATCCAGTTCCTTGACCCTGCGGGCGGTACCCACGACGCCCTGATCGGCCTGGAACTGGGCGAAGGACATCTCGAGAGCCTCACGCGCCCGGGTCACGCCGGAGGTGGCCACCAGGTTGACCGCCATGTTGTAGGTGGGGCGAAAGCTGGAGACCAGCGGGTAGGTGCGGCGCGAGGCCAGACGCACCAGTTGGGTGGCGTCGAATCCCGGGTGCTCCACCACCACGGCGTGGCCCTCGACGTCGATGCCCCGGCGTCCCGCGCGCCCCGTCAGCTGCGTGTACTCCCCCGCCGTGAGGTCCTTGTGCCCCTGCCCGTCCCATTTGACCAGCTTCTCCAGTACCACGGAGCGCGCGGGCATGTTGATCCCTAGGGCAAGCGTCTCGGTGGCGTACACCACCTTGATCAGCCCTGCGGCGAAGAGTTCCTCCACCACCTCCTTGAACAGCGGGATCATCCCGGCGTGGTGTGCGGCGATGCCGGCCTCGAGATGGGAGCGCCAATGCGTGAACCCCAAGGCGCCCAGATCCTCGGTGGGCAGGCCCGAGCAGCGCTCGTCGATGATCTCGCTGATCCGCTGCCGCTCCACCTCAGTGGTGAGCCTGATGCCCGCCGCGCGCAACTGATCCACCGCATCCTCGCAGCCGGCACGGGAGAAGATGAACACGATCGCCGGAAGCAGACCCTGGGCGTCGAGCACCTCGACCACCGCGAAGCGCGGGGGTGAGCGACGCGGACGGGGCCGGCCGCCCCCGGCACCGTATCTGCCTCCGCCTCGGCCCCCGCGCGCCTCGACGTCGAAACGGGCGCGCCGCGCCACCGCCTCCAGCTCAGGGTTGAGCCGAGGCGAGACCGAGTAGTCTGCCGGGTCGACGCCCGGCGCGTACAGGTCGAACAGGCCCTCCCTGAGCAGCACATGAGGCCACAGGGGCACCGGCCGATGCTCGCTCACCACCACGGCGGTGTCGCCACGCACCTCGGTGAGCCAGGCACCGAACTCCTCCGCATTGGACACCGTGGCGGAAAGGGCCACGATCGTGGTGCGTGCAGCGAGATGGACGATCACCTCCTCCCACACCGCTCCCCTGTCACGGTCCGCCAGGTAATGCACCTCGTCGAGCACCACCACGCCCAGCTGGTCGAGGGTGCGCGAACCCGCGTAGATCATGTTGCGCAGCACCTCGGTGGTCATCACCACGATGGGGGCGTCGGCATTCACGACGGTGTCGCCTGTGAGCAGGCCCACGGCATCGGCGCCGTACGCCGCCCTCAGGTCGGTGAACTTCTGATTGCTCAACGCCTTGATGGGCGTGGTGTAGAACGCCTTCTCACCGCGGGCGTACGCGTGCCGCACGGCGAACTCTCCCACCAGGGTCTTGCCTGCGCCCGTGGGTGCCGCCACCAGCACCGAATGCCCCTGGGCCACGGCCTGGCAGGCGTCGAACTGGAAGTCGTCGAGCGCGAAGTCCAGGTGGTGCACAAACTCCGTCAGGTCAGGGTGCGCGGCGCGCGCCTTGGCGGCGGCGTATCGCTCCGCGTGGCTCATGCCCTCAGGCTACTGGGGCCTGCCGCCGAGAACGCGCAGGGCGCCCTTGGCCACCTTGACCTGGAGCGGCTCGGCCCCCACCAACTCGCCGTCGGCAAACGCAGGTGGCAGTGCCGCGCCGTGAATGCCCTGGCTGATGATGACTTCCTTGGCCTCTATCACTCGGCATCGAGGGTCCTCCAGGTGCGTGCCCTCCATGAGTTTGCCGAAGACCCTGACCACGTCGCGCCGGGACATCGGCTCGGCGAGTACGAGCTCCAGCGTGCCGTCTCGAACGGAGGACCGGGGTGAGATGCGCAATCCGCCACCGAAGACGGGTGAGTTGGCCACTGCCACCAGAGTGCAGGACTGCTCCCACCGCTTGCCGTCCACCTCCAGGGTCACGCCATAGGGCTTGAAGCGCGTCAGTTCACGCATCGTGGCGACCTTGTACTTCAAGGGGCCACGAGGGTACTTGAGGTTGGAGCCGTATGCCGCCACAGCGGCATCGAGCCCGGCCGAGAGCACGGCCGCGAAATAGCGCACCTTGCCTGCGGAGCGCACAGACGGCCCCGCCACCTTGCCCAGGTCGATCGTGGAGACATCGCCACGCAAGCCGTCTTCGATGCGGGCCACCGCGGCGGGGATGTCGTGTTCAGGAAGGCCGAGCGTCTTGGCGAGGTCATTGCCGGAACCTGCGGCGACGATCCCCAGCGGCAGTTTCTTCTCCGCACAGACCTGCAGCCCCAGATTGACCATGCCGTCTCCGCCCACCACCACGAGTGCATCGAGGTGCCTGCGGATCTTGATCGCCGCCTCGAGCGAGGCCACCCACGAACCGTGGGAGAGATCGGTCACCTCATGCCCGGCCGCGACGAGCGAGACAAGGGTCTCGGCGCCCAGGCGCATACCGCGCCCCGAGCCCGAGGTGGGATTGGTGATCACGCCGATCCGGCTCATGCCGCCTCCACGGAAGGGGTAGTCTCGTCCCGCGCGTCGCGCTCGGCCTTGGCCCGCCTCCGGGAGCGTTCGCCGATGGCACCTACGCCGATGGCACCGAAGTACAGGGCGATGATGGGTATGGCAAGAATCGTCATGGTGATGCCGTCCGGGGTGGGAGTCATCACGGCGGTGAAGACGAAGATCAGCAGTACCGCCCAGCGCCAGCCCTTGAGCCAGTACCTGGCGGGCACGAGCCCAGCCCAGGTGAGCGCCACCATCACCACGGGCAGCAAGAACGCGAGGCCAAAGGCAAGAAACAGCTTCATAGCGAAGCTCAGATACAGGGGCGCATCGAGAATCTGCGCGGTGCCGTCGGGCCGGAAGTCTGTCAGGATCTCGACGGCATGGGGGAAGACGAACCAGCCGAGCGTCACGCCGGCGGCGAAGAACGGCACGGCCGCGAAGACGAATCCGAGGGTGTAGCGCTTCTCGCGCCGATGCAGTCCGGGAGACAGGAAGGCCCAGAGCTGGTACAGCCACCACGGTGCGGACAGGATGAGGCCGAGGAAGAACGCGACCTTGACCTGCATGTCGAGCGCCGTCGCGAGCCCCGCGAAGTTGATGACCACAATGGCTCCGTCGCGCTCGGCGACATCGAGCAGGGGGCGGGTGAGCAGGTCGAAGGCGGGCTCGAAGAGCATCCATCCCCCGACGGCGCCCACGAGGATGCCGCAGAACGCGAGGATGAGGCGATTGCGGAACTCTGCGAGGTGGGCGCGCAAGGGCATGCGCGCCTCAGGGTTGGCGCGGCGAGCCCTCTTAGTTGCCACGTGCCTCGTCGGTCGAGGAGTCGTCGTCCTTCGAGACGGGCAGGCTGTCGTCCGCGGTCAGCTGCTTGGTCTCTTCCTTGAGGATGCGCATCGACTTGCCCAGCGACCGGGCGAGTTCAGGGAGCTTGGGGGCGCCAAAGAGCAGAACGACGACGAGAAGTACGACAACGACGTGCCACGGCTTCATGGTGGGCCCTTCGGTTGGTGTGCATGTGGACTCTGCCTCAAGTCTATGCCTGTGCGTCCAGGATCGATTCTGCCCGCGCCGCCAGTGCCTCGCGCAGCACCGAGGGCTCGACGAGGCGCAGCAGCGGCGCGACGGTGAGCAGTCTGCCCACCACCACATCGATGTTGGCCACCCCGAACCGCGCGACGACGTCGTCTCCAGCCTGGGTGAGCGTCACACCGGGAAGGTCCTCCACTGCGCGCTGGGCGCTGCGTGCCATGACCACCCGCGCCTCGAACGCCGCGGACAGGGTGAAACCCACCTCGTCCGATGCGGGGGTGACCACATCGTTCTCGCCCGGTTGGGCGCCCACGACGCGGTCCACCCGCAGCGTGCGATAGCCCTGGGCGCGGCGGCAGAAGCATTCGAGGTAGGCGACGTCGGCGATCGCGACGAGCCGGTGAGGCTCGACCTCCCGCTGCGTGCGGACATCTGAGGCGTTGACGTAGTCGAGAACGACGGTGCGCCGCGTCGTGATGCCCTCGCGCAGCGTCTCCATGATCTCGGGGTTGAGGTGCGCGCTCGTGCGCGTGGTCACGGCGGAGCCGCCCAGGGCGTCGCGGATCTTCGCGATGGCGGTGCTCACCGCCTCCGGAGCGGCGCCCGAGGCCTCGAAGGAGGCGAGAGCGCCCAGGAGCGCCACCGCCTCGCGGGCGCTCAGCCGCACCTGGCTGACGCCCTGGCCGGCCGTGAGGCGGGCGATCCCCTCGTCGAACAGGAAGGGGTCGAAGTCGATCAGGTCATCCGGCATGTACCCCGGCAGGCCCGAGAGCCACAGGGTCAGCATGTCGCTGCGGATCTGATCCACCGTGGTGTCGAACTGCGCGGCCAGATCCGTGAACGGCGTGTCGCCGTGGGCCTCCAGATAGCTCACGAGCCCCAGCATGCGCACCACGCGGTCTCGCGCCCGCTCAGCCACGGCTCACCTCCACCGCCGCGCGGGCGTGCGCCCGCGCCACCTCCGCAAGAGCGGTCGGCTCGATGATGCGGACGGCGCCGCCCAGGCGGAAGACGTCTTCCAGGAGGGCGTCGTCGTGACGGTAGGTCACCAGCACGATGTCCCAGCCACCGGCGCTGCCGGCATCCTGCCCCAACTCACGCAGGGCATGCCCCGTCTCGGGCCGCAGCGCCAGCACCGCGGTGCGCAGGTTCTCGTCACCCTTGACGGCCCGCGGCAGCGTCTCGGGGATCGTGTAGGCGCCGTCGTCACCGGTGGTCGCCACCCGGCCGACGATGCGTCCCAGACGGAAGGTGCGCGGCGCCTGGCGGTCCACATCGAAGCCCACGACGTACTGCGCTCCCCCACCCACCTGGAGCTGCCAGGGTTCGATGTTTCGCGTGGACAGGCCCGATGCCGTGGTGGAGGAATACTCGAAGGTCACCCGGCAGCGCCGGTGAATGGCATCGGCGAGCACGGCGAAGGCCTCATTGGAGGTGGAGGAACGCAGCGCGAGCGGCAGTTCGACACGGGGAATCGGCGCGCCGCCCGAGGCGATCTTGGTGAGTGCCTGGCGGGCGTCGGCGCTCACCGCGGCATCGGACCAGAACTCGTGCGCCAATGCCGTCACGGCGAGTTCCGCCGGGCTCAGATCAATGGGCTGCATCGCCGAGTTCGAGGGATCGATGCGGTAGCCGATCTCGTCACCGTGCACCTCATCCACCACGGTCTGGAGCGGAATCCCCATGCGGCGCAGGTCTTCCTTGTCGCGCTCGAACATCCTCTCGAAGGCCGCGAGCTTCTTGGCGGCCTCCTTGGGGCCGAGCCCCGACGTGTCCACGGAGTAGCCGTTGACCGTCTCCATGATCTGGGCACGCGTCAGCCGCGTGCGCACATGCGTCAGCGCGATGATGAGGTTGAGCAGGCGCTCGGCCGGATCGATTTGGCTCATCGCACGCGACTCACTGCCGCTACACCCGCACGGCGAGCAGCTCGGTGGTCAGGATGGCGCGTGCGCCCACCGCATACAGCTCATCCATGACGTGATTGACCTCACTGCGCGGCACCATGGCGCGTACCGCCTGCCAGTCGGAGCCATGCAGCGGCGTCACCGTGGGCGCCTCGAAGCCCGGCGTGATGGCCACGGCCGCCTCGAGCTTGTCGCCGGGGACGTCGTAGTCGACGAGCACGTACTGACGGGCCATGAGCACGCCGCGTAGACGCGCGGCGAGCACCGCCGTCACCTCCTCCGGGACGTGGGTGGCGCGCACAAGGATGGCCTCGGACTTGAGCAGCGGCTCGCCGAAGATCTCCAGGCCCGCGGCCCGCAGGGTGGAGCCGGTCGAGACCACGTCTGCCACGGCATCGGCCACCCCCAGGCGCACCGAGGACTCCACTGCGCCGTCAAGCCGCACCACCTCGGCCTCGACCCCAAAGGAGCGCAGGTGATTGTCCACGAGCGTCGGGTACGAGGTGGCGACGCGCTTGCCCTGCAAGCCTTCGATCGTGGTGATCTCACCGGCAGGCGCGGCATAGCGGAAGGTCGAGGTGCCGAAGCCCAGCTCCAGCTGCTCCGTGGCGGCCGCCCCCGAGTCCAGTAGCAGATCGCGCCCGGTGATGCCCGCCTGCACCGTGCCCGAGCCGACGTACACCGCCACGTCACGGGGACGCAGAAAGAAGAACTCCACGTTGTTGCGCTGGTCGACGAGCACGAGCTCGCGCGGATCGCGGCGCTGCTTGTATCCGGCCTCGGTGAGCAGCTGGATGGCGGGATCCGACAGTGAGCCCTTGTTGGGCACGGCAATGCGCAGCATGGGCACCCCTTACAGGTAGCGGCCGATGTCGGCCAGGGTCAGGCCACGGGCGATCATCATCACCTGGGCGTGGTAGAGCAGCTGCGAGATCTCCTCGGCTGTCTCCTCATCTGACTGATACTCGGCGGCCATCCATGCCTCGGCTGCCTCCTCGACGAGCTTCTTGCCGATCGCGTGGACGCCGCCGTCGAGGAGCGCCACGGTGGACGAGCCCTCGGGGCGCTCGATAGCGCGCTTGCTGAGTTCGGCAAAAAGGTCGTCGAAAGTCTTCACGCGGTCAGCCTAGTAGGCGCAGGGGCATGAGCGTGCGCGGCGCGACCACACTAGAGCGTGCGCAGCACCACGGCGGTGGCGAGCGCGGCCTCGACGGCCTCGGCTCCCTTGTCCTCGCTCGAACCGGGCAGGCCGGCCCGGTCGAGGGCCTGGGCGTCGGTGTCGCACGTGAGAATGCCGAAGCCCACGGGAACTCCCGTGGTGCGGGCCACATCGGTCAATCCTCGTGTCACGGAGTCGCACACGTAGTCGAAGTGCGGCGTGCCGCCCCGGATGACCACGCCCAGGCACGCCACGGCATCGGCGCCGCTCTCGGCCAAACGCTGCGCGACCACCGTGAGCTCGAAGGCACCGGGAACGCGCGTCACCCGGTACGCCGCCCCGGCCGCCTCGGCGGCCCGGATCGCGCCCGCGACCAGGCCGTCCATGACCTCCGTGTGCCACTGGCTCGCTACGATCTCGACCGTGAGCCCCGCGCCGTCGAACACGACGGTGGGCGCGCCTGCGCCGCTCATGCGTCCTCGCCCAAGAGATGTCCCATGCGCTCCACCTTAGCGGCGCGGTAGGCCTCGTTCTCGGGATGCTCCCCCACCAGGTGCGGCACCCGGGTGATGACGTCGATGCCCGAGGCGCGCAGGCCCTCCACCTTGGCGGGGTTGTTGGTGAGCAGGCGCACCTGGTGCAGCCCCAGATCCGCGAGGATGGCCGCGGCCGCGCCGTATTCGCGGCGGTCCACGGGCAGGCCCAGGTCGGTGTTGGCGTCCACGGTGTCGCGCCCGCCGTCCTGCAGCGCGTAGGCCTGGATCTTGGAGACGATGCCGATGCCGCGTCCCTCGTGGCCGGTGAGGTAGATGATGGCGCCGCCTTCCGCAGCAACCTTCTCCATGGCGGCGTGCAGCTGGGGCCCGCACTCACAGCGCACGGAGCCGAAGGCATCACCCGTGAGGCATTCGGAGTGGACGCGCACCAACGGAACCGCGCCTTCGGGCGTGGGGTGGACCAACGCGACGTGCTCGTCGCCGGTGCGCGCATCGCGATAGCCCTTGATCACGAACTCGCCGTGTGCGGTGGGCAGACGCGCCTCGCCCTGGGCGAGCACCCGATGCGGCTGCGGCTCCACGGGAGCCGGGGCATCGTGCGTGGTGCGGCGGTAATGGATCAGATCGGCGATGGTCATCAGCACCAGTCCTTCCTGCTGTGCAAGGGCCGAGGCGTCACCCCTGCGCATCATGGTGCCGTCGTCATTCACGAGTTCCGCGATGACGCCCACGGGCTCCAGGCCCGCGAGCCGGCACAGATCCACCGCGGCCTCGGTGTGGCCGGGACGGTGCAGCACACCGCCGGCCACGGCGCGCAGCGGGAGCACGTGTCCGGGCCGAATGAAGTCCTCGGCCGTGGCCTCGGGCTGTGAGAGCTGCTGGAGGGTGCGGTGGCGGTCCGCGGCCGAGATGCCCGTGGTGATCCCCGAGGCGGCATCCACGGAGACCGTGTACGCGGTGCGTCGCGGGTCCTGGCTGTGGGGCACCATGAGCGGCAGGTTGAGCGCATCCGCCTTGGGGCCGGGCATGGGCGCGCACAGGTAGCCACTGGAATGACGGATGCCCCATGCGACCCACTCCACGGTGGCGGTCTGTGCGGACAGGATGAAATCGGCCTCATCCTCGCGGTCGCGGGAGTCGCACACGAGCACGGGCTTGCCCAGGGCGAGGTCGGCGAGGGCGCGCTCCACGAGCGCGACCGTGGGGTCGGTCATGCTCGCTCTCCCAGAAGCCGCTCCACGTACTTGGCGAGGATGTCCACCTCGACGTTGACCTTGGTGCCCACCGTGGCCTCGCCGAAGGTGGTCTCCCGCAGCGTGGTGGGGATGAGCGAGACGGTCACCCGGCTGTGCTCAGCGCCGTCCTCGAGCACGGCGACGGTGAGCGAGGTGCCGTGGAGGCCGATGGAGCCCTTGGGCGCGACGTAGCGCGCCAGGTCACGGGGAATCTCGAAGACCAGGTCCTCCCACTCGGGCTGGCTGTCCCGCGACACGAGGGTGGCGACACCGTCCACATGTCCTTGGAGGATGTGGCCGCCGAGGCGTCCGTCGGGGCGCATGGCACGCTCCAGATTGACGCGTTGTCCCGCCTCGACCTCGCCCAAGGTGGTGGTTTCGCGCGTGATGTGCATGACATCGGCATCCCAGGTGTCGCCGTCGATCGAGGCGACCGTCAGGCACACGCCGTTGACAGCGATGGACTCGCCGGGGATCAGTTGCGGGCCCCAGCCGGGGGTCGCCACGGTGATGCGCGCACGAGCGCTCTCGACGGCGACCGCCACGATGGTGCCTTGCGCCTCAACGATGCCGGTGAACATCTCATCCTCTCCCACGCAGTGCGGGCCGCGTCTGCTCGGTCATGGGTGTTCCAGAACCGCGGTGATCAGGGTATCGGCCCCCAGAGGTGCCGCCTGCGCCCGCATGGCTCTCAACGCCCCCGACATCGCGGTGATTCCCAGGTTCCCCACCGCGGCGGTCCCGGCGCCCAGAAGTGCGGGCGCGATGTACACGTTGAGCTCGTCTACCAGGCCCGATGCGAGGAACGCGGTGAGCACCGTGCCACCGCCCTCGACAACCACGGTGCGCACCTGGCGCTCCTGGAGCACCGTGAGCACGTGCGCCGGGTCATGGGTGGGCACCTGGATGGCATTGCCGTCGCGCCACACGCGAGCGCCGGGACTTTCTCGCAGTCCCATCACGACCCGCAGCGGCTGATGTCCCGACGGCTCTCCCCCGGGGCGGGCCGAGAGCTCGGGGTCATCCGCCGCGACCGTTCCCGTCCCCACGACGATCGCATCCACCTCACCACGGACCGCATGGACATGCGCCCGCGCCTGCTCGCCCGTGATCCAGAAGCTGCTGCCATCGGCTGCGGCGATGCGCCCGTCGAGCGTCTGCGCCCACTTCGCGATCACATAGGGCCGACCACGAGCGGCTGCGGTGAGCCAGCGGCGGTTGAGCTCCCTGGCGGGCTCCCACTCCATGAGCCGGGCATCGATGCCGCGCGCGCGCAGCGCCTCGCCACCGCCGGCGGCCTGCGGGTTCGGGTCCGCGACGGCATATCTCACGGTGCCGATGCCGGCCTCGATGAGCGCCTGAGTACACGGCCCCGTGCGCCCCGTGTGGTGGCACGGTTCGAGCGTGACGTAGGCCGTCGCCCCGGCCACGCCATTGCCCCGTGCCGCGGCATCGGCGAGCGCCGCCACCTCCGCGTGCGGCGTGCCCGCGCCCGCATGCCAGCCCTGGCCCAGCAGGCCGCCCGAGGCATCGAGGATCACGCAGCCGACGCGGGGATTCGGACCATGAGCGGGTCCGCGCGCGGCCAACTCCGTGGCGCGTGCCAAGGCCTCGCGAGGGTTCAGCTGCTCTGGTGCCGGCGCCGTGTCGGCGGGCTCAGCCATGAGAGTGGCCGTGCTGCGCCGCGAGGGCCTGGGCGCGCAGACCGGCAACCTGGGCGGCGGGATCCGCGTGGTCGAAGACGGCGCTGCCCGCCACAAGCGTGTCGGCACCGGCCTGCACCGCCTGGGCCACGGTCGCGGGCCCGATGCCCCCGTCCACCTGAAGCCACAGATCGACCCCAGCCTGCGTGGCGGCATCACGCAGGGCGGCCAGCTTGGGAAGCATGTCCGCCATGAACTCCTGCCCGCCGAAGCCGGGCTCGACGGTCATCACGAGCACCATGTCCACCTCGGTGAGCAGGTCGAAGACCTCGTGCGCCGGCGTGCCGGGCTTGATGGCCACCGCCGCGCGGGCGTCATAGGAGCGGATCGCACGGGCGATGGTCGTCGCATCGGCAGCAGCCTCCAGGTGGAAGGTCACGGAGTTGGCGCCGATCTCGGCGTAGCGTGGCGCCCACCGGTCCGGGTCCTCGATCATCAGGTGCACGTCGAGAGGCAGCGGGCTCACTTGCGCGAGGCGCTTGACCACCGGCAGGCCCAGCGTGAGATTGGGCACGAAGTGCCCGTCCATCACATCCACATGGAGCAGATCGGCATCCGCCACGCGTGCGATGTCGCGTTCCAGGTTGGCGAAGTCCGCTGACAGGATCGAGGGGGCGATGCGAATCGACATGAGCCCAACCTATCGCGAGCAGGCCTCAGATGGGCCTGCGCGCCAGAGCGATGAACATGGAGTCGGTGCCATGGACGTGAGTCCACAGCTGGACCGCGCCGCTGGCTCCCCACGGACCCGGTGCCCCCGCGCTGTCCGGTCCGTCCGACACGTCAGGGTTCGCACCCCCGACACCCGTGAGCCGGGCCAGGACCGGGCGCGCATCGAGAATCTCCCATGAGGCGTCCCGAAGGTGATCGCGCGTCTCCCCGAGCACCGGTGAGCACGTGACGTACGCCAGCACCCCTCCGGGTCGCAGCAGCGTCGCCGCATGACGAAGCAGGCGTTGTTGCAGGGCGGTGAGGTCCGCCAGATCCTCCGGGCTACGCCGCCACCGCGACTCCGGACGCCGACGCATGGCTCCCAGACCCGTGCAGGGTGCGTCGAGGAGGATGCGGTCATATCCGCCGGCATGCGTCCAGGTGGACGCGTCGGCCGTGTGCACCGTCACCACGCCATCGGGAAGGGCGCGCGTGGCTCTGTTCACGAGCCGGGCGCGATGGCCATGCAGTTCCAGCGCGTCCAGGCGCGCACCGCGTTGCGCCGCGAGGGCACCCAGGAGCGCCGCCTTGCCTCCGGGCCCGGAGCACATGTCGAGCCATTCGAGGTCGCGGCCCACGACATCGGCCTCGGCCAAGGCCAGCGCGGCCAGTTGCGACCCTTCGTCCTGCACCGCCGCCCGGCCGTCGCGTACCGACGTGATGCGGCCGGGATCACCGCTGCCGAGCGTCACGCCCCACGGTGACAGCAAGGTGGGCAGGCCGCCCACCTCCGCGGCCAGCTGCTCGCGCGTGATCAGGCCCGGTCGCGCCACGAGGGTGACCTGCGGCGGCACGTTGTGCGCCGCCAGGAGATCCTCGATCTGCCCGGCTCGCCCATCGGCCCGCAGCGCGGCCTCCAACTCCCCCACCACCCACGCAGGATGCGACGTGCGCACGGCGAGCGAGGCCCGGTCGCGCCTGGGCGCCACCCGCATCATCCACACGTCGAGCGACGCCTCGCTGATGCGCCGCATCACGGCATTGACCAAGCCCGATGCCCTGCCGAGCCCCACGTCTTTGACCAACGAGACGGTCTCCCCCACGGCGGCGTGGGCGGGAATGCGCATCGACAGCACCTGGTGCGCGCCGAGCCACAGACACGCCCGCACCCCATCCTCCAACGTCTCGGCGGGGCGTCCCGAGGCCTTGGCGATGATCGCGTCGTACAAGCCCCTCATGCGCAGGGAGCCGTAGGTCAGCTCCGTGGTCAAGGCGGCGTCACGGGAATCGAGATCGCCGCGGCGCACGATCGCGGGGAGCACGATGTTGGCGTACGCGTCATCCACGAGCACCGCCATGAGGCATTCCCAGGCGGCGCGGCGGGCCGTCACGCCTCGCCCATCTGCGCGCCGTCGTGGAGCCGGGCCCCGCGCCACCACGCCACCGCATCGACCTGGCCTCGACCCGCGGGCTGCACCCATCCGAGCGCCACGGGGTCGCTGCCGGTGCCGACCAGCACCTCGCCGTCACGCAAAAGAATCTGGCCCGCGACGGTGGGCGGATGGGACGGGCGCGGGGAGACGGGGCCCAGTTTCACGGCCGTGCCGTCGGGCAGGGTGGTCCATGCGCCGGGTGCGGGGGTGCAGCCCCTAATCTGGCGGTCCACCACGTGGGCGGGATACTCCCACTTCACGTAGGCGTCCTCGCGCGTCAGCTTGGGCGCATACGAGACGCCATCCTCCCCCTGTGCCTGCGGTGCGGCGTGTCCAGCTCCCAGGGCGTCGATGCTCGCCGCGAGCAGCGGTGCCCCGGCGTGCGCGAGGCGGTCCAGGAGCGTCCCGGCCGTGTCCGTGGGCCGGATCGTCTCGGTGAGGTGGCCGATCACCGGCCCGGTGTCGAGGCCCTGCTCGATGAGGAAGGTCGAGGCGCCCGTCACATCGTCCCCGGCCATGAGCGCCCGCTGCACGGGTGCCGCGCCGCGCCATGCCGGCAGTACCGAGAAATGGAGATTGACCCAGCCGAGCCGCGTGGCCGCGATGAGCTCGGGACGCAGAATCTGCCCATAGGCGACCACGGCCGCGGCATCGGCATCGAGCGCGCGGATCTGGGCCACCGCCTCGGGTGCTGAGGCCCGGGGCGGGTTCAGCACGTGCAGACCCAGGGCCTCGGCTGCGGCCTTGACAGGTGTGGGGTGCAGTTCCCTGCCTCGCTTGCCGCGGGCATCGGGCTGGGTGAGGACGGCGACGATCTCATGGCCGGCATCGTGCAGGGCGTGCAGGCTCGGGACGGCCACATCGGGCGAACCCGCGAAGATCACACGCATGGCGTCCATCGTAGGCGGCTTGTCCCCACCCGTGACCGCGGGGCAAGGGCGCTCCTGTCGGCCGAGTGCGACCGCGGCGGGGGTCACAGGGCGGCATCGACGCGCAGGCGCAACGGCGTGTCGCCGGCCTTGGAACGTTCGACCATCACCTCGCGCAGGGCGTCCACGACCTCCTGTGCGCGGGCGCGCGTCACGAGGACCACCGCCTCATCACCCCGCAGGGACACGCTCACCTCCGGATGCCGGTCGAGCCGTACGCCCCCCACCTCCACCCGGACGGCGGCCTCGAGCGCCCGTGCCTGGCCATGCAGCAGCAGGGCGCGCCGCACGGGAGGCAGGCCCAACTGCGAGCGTTCCGCATAGGCCTCCTGTGCGGCACCCCACGCGTCCCAGCTGCGCAGCGCCTGGCGTACGGCGGGCAGCAGCTCCCCCACGACGCTCATGCGCCCGTCCGCGGCACGAGACCGGGCGAGTGCCCCCGCGTTCATCCACCAGCGCAGGGCGAGGAGTTCGGCTCCCAAGCCCGCCTGCCCCACCGTGTCCGCACCCACGACGACGATGCGGGCGTAGCCGCCCTCGACCGCCGGCAGTGCCCCCGGAGTCGCGACGACAATGCCTGCGCCGCCCGGGTCGGTACGCAACACTCCGCTTGCGGCGGAGGAGACGCGGACGTCGATTCCGCCAGCCATGCGCGCCACCTGTTCCGCGATGGCCTCGACGCCCTGACGCACGGCGCGCAGCTGCGCGCCGTGGCAGGTCGCGCAATGCCAGTGGGCGTGCGCGGCCCCGCAGTCGCGACAGCGGGGGTCCTGTCCGGGACCCGGCAGCGCCAGCTCTCCTCCGCAGTGACGGCACTCGGGCCACTCTCCGCATCCCGCGCACGCCACCGCGGTGAGGTACCCGGCCCGGGGCACCACGATGGCGACGGGATCGGTGCGGGCGGCCTCGACGGTGTCCCGCCACACCAGGGAGGGCATCCAGTGGCGTCCCGACCCTGGCTCCTGCGCCCGGCGGTCAGAGTCGATCACCTCAACGCGCGGCGCCGCGGCTCCCGCGGATTCGGTCACGGACTGGGCGAAGCCGTGAACGACGAGGGCCACCGCGTCCACCGACGGCGCATACGCCGCCAGAAGCAAGGTCACCTCGGGATCGCTTGCACGCATGGCGGCCACGGTGCGGGCATGGAAGTAGGGCGCGTGCGGCTCCTGGAAGATGTCGGAACCGTCATCCCACATGACGATGCCGGCGAGCCGTGGCACGGGCTGCAGCGCCGCCGACCGTGTCCCGATCACCAGTCGGACCTCACCGTGCATGGCGCCCAGGTAGGAGGCGTAGCGTGCGGTGGCGCCCGCGTCGTGGTCGAGCACCACGTAGTCGCCGCCGTCGCGGTGGGTCCATGCGGTCAGGCCCGCGTCACCCAGGGCGGCATCGAGGACCTGGCCGCAGCGGGCATCGGGCACCAGGAGCAGCACGGTGCCGCGCGGGTCGGAGGCGAGTCGCCGCGCCGCCACGGCGAGCAGGGCGGCACTCGGCAGGACGTCGCGGAGGGGGCTCGGGGGCGCCTGCCACACCACGCGCGGCGCAGGAGTCCCCCACAGCGAGACCGTGCCGGCCTGCTCGGCCCACCTGGCGGCCAATGCCGCCCAGTCGGCACCCCCCGCGGCCGCTGCGCCGGCATCGGCCTTCGGCCACGCGCGGGCTTCGAGGCTTGCGACCCGGGCGGGTGCCATGAGTCGCAGCACGTCCCACAGCGAGCCGCCATAGCGCCGCGCCACCTGGGTGGCGAGCGCCAGCGCCTCCGGGGTGAAGCTCGCGGTGGCGCCGGCACTGCGAAGACGTGCCGGCGTGACCCCGGGTGCCGGAGCGTCCACGAGGTCCACCACGACTGCGGACAGCAGCCGTCCCGCAAAGGGCACGCGCACGCGCGTGCCCACGGTCACCGTGGCGCGCAGCGCCTCCGGGATGAGGTAGTCGAAGGGCCGGTCCAGGTGCGGCAGGGCCGAGTCGACCACCACCCGGGCGATGGGGGGCACGGCCGCTACAGCGCCGCCTGCAGCGCCTGAACGCGGTCAGTGCGCTCCCAGGTGAACTCGGGCAGGGGACGTCCGAAATGGCCGTAGGTGGCGGTGGAACGGTAGATGGGCCGACGCAGGTCGAGCACGTCGATGATCGCCGAGGGTCGCAGGTCGAACACCGCGCGGACCGCATCGAGAATGCGGTCCGGGTCCTCGGTGTGGGTGTCGAAGGTCTCCAGGTACAGCCCCACCGGATGGGCCGTGCCGATGGCGTAGGCCACCTGCACCTCGCAGCGTTGCGCGAGTCCCGCCGCCACGACGTTCTTCGCGACCCAGCGCAGCGCGTAGGCCGCGCTGCGGTCCACCTTGGAAGGGTCCTTGCCGGAGAACGCCCCGCCGCCGTGACGCGCGATGCCGCCATAGGTGTCCACGATGATCTTGCGTCCCGTCACGCCCGCATCCCCCTTGGGCCCGCCGATCACGAACTTGCCGGTGGGATTGATGAGCGCCCGGTATCCGCTGCTGTCCAGATCGAACTGTGCGAGCACGGGCTTGATGACCGCCTCATCGATCTGGCCCCGAATCCGCTCCAGGGTGAGGTCCTCGTCGTGCTGGGTCGAGACCACGACGGTGTCCACGCTGACGGGCCGCGCACCGTCGTAGCCGATGGTCACCTGTGCCTTGCCGTCGGGGCGCAGGCCGGGGACGACGCCCTCCTTGCGCACCTGAGCGAGGCGGGCCGTGAGCGCATGGGCCACGGCGATGGGCAGGGGCATCAGCTCCGGCGTGTCGGTGCACGCGTAACCGAACATGAGGCCCTGGTCACCGGCGCCCAGTTCCTGCGTCGCCGAGTCCGTCGCATTGCCCACGCCCAGCCAGATGTCGGGGCTCTGTTCACCGATCGACACGGACACCCCGCAGGAGTCGGCGTCGAAACCCACCTGCGAGGAGGTGTAGCCGATCTCGCGCACCACGTCGCGGATGGTGCCGGGAATGTCCACATAGGCCTCGGTGGTGACCTCTCCCGCGACATGCACGAGCCCCGTGGTCACGAGCGTCTCGACCGCGACCCGCGAGAACGGGTCCTGCAACAGCATCTGGTCGAGGATCGCGTCGGAGATCTGGTCGCAGACCTTGTCGGGATGACCCTCAGTCACAGATTCGGAGGTGAACAGTCGCAACGTCATACAGCCATCCTAGGGGCCGCCTGAGACACGCACCCGGCGCCCGGCACTCACCTGAGCCGGAGTGCGGCCACCGCATCCCACAAGCCATGGGCAACGGCCAGTTTGGTGCCACTGGCCTTGCCCACCTGCTCCCCGAGTGCGTCCAGGATGCGCACCGCGTTGGGCACGTCACCGAAGCCCTGGCTCTCCCCCACCTGGTTGAAGGCGATCAGGTCGGCTCCCTTGCGGCGGGCCTTGGCTGCGGCATATTCGAGCGCCGACGCCTGGGTGTCGCCCGTTTCGGCCGCGAAGCCGACGATGGTCTGGCCCGCCGGAAGCGTCCCCGTCGCTCGCTCCGCGACCAGCGAGGCCAGGATGTCCTCCGTCTCGATGAGTTCGAGGGTCAACCCCTCGCCATTCTTCTTGACCTTCGTGGCCGATGCCTCGCGCGGCCGGTAGTCGGCCACGGCGGCGGCCATGACCACCACGTCGGCATGGCGGGCGGCTTCCTTGACTGCGGCGCCCAGCTGGGCGGCCGTGGACACATCGATGCGGTCGATGCCCTCGCCAAGAGGCAGGGAGACGTTTGCCGCCACCACGGTCACCGTCGCACCCCGCTCGCGCGCCGCCTCCGCGAGGGCGAAGCCCTGATGCCCGCTGGAGCGGTTGCCCAGGAAGCGCACCGCGTCGATGGGCTCACGGGTGCCTCCCGCGGAGATCACCACGCGCAGGCCCTCCAGGTCGCCCCACCCGCCGGGTCCGCTCCAGGCCGTCGTGGTGACCGCGGCACCCGCAGCGATCTCGTACAGCACCCGCACCAGATCCTCCGGCTCGGGAAGGCGTCCTGGGCCGGAGTCGGAGCCCGTGAGACGCCCCACGGCGGGTTCGATGACATGCACGCCGCGTGCGCGCAGCGTCGCCACATTGGCGCGGGTGGCCGGGTGCTCCCACATCTCCGTGTGCATCGCGGGTGCGACCACCACGGGCGCTCCCGTGGCGAGCAGGGCATTGCCCAGCAGGTCGCGCGCCTCGCCGTGGGCGTAGGCCGCGAGAAAGTCCGCGGTGGCGGGGGCGATCAGCACGAGGTCGGCCCGCTGCCCGAGCATCACATGCTCCACCGAGGGCACGTTCTCGAAGGTGCCCGATCGTGCGGGAGCACCTGTCAGCGCCTCCCACGTGGCGCGTCCCACGAAATGGAGCGAGGCCTCGGTGGGAATGACGCGCACCGCGTGCCCGTCCTCCATGAGGCGCCGCGCGACGAGCGCGACCTTGTAGGCGGCGATACCGCCGGTGACCCCCAGCAGCACGCGCATGGCGGACTACTCCGTGGCCTCGCCCAGTACCAGCAGGCTGCCGTCGTTGATCTCGCGCAACGCGACGGACAGCGGCTTGTCCGTGGTGTCGGCCTCGACCAGCGGGCCCACATTCTGGAAGTGGCCCTCGCCCAGCGCCTCGTAGTACGCGTTGATCTGTCGGGCACGCTTGGCGCCGTAGATCACCAGGGCGTACTTCGAGTCCACCTTGGCCAGCAGCTCATCAATGGGAGGGTTGGTGATGCCCTCGGGGTTGGCGATTGTTCCAGCCACGCCGACTCCTTCTTCTCAGGGGCTCGTCTGCCCTCGTGCATTGGCTTATGAAGCGCCGTCCAGTCTACCGTGCGCCCATCACCACGCGCTCCAGCTGATCCACGGCGAGTTCGAGATCGTCGTTGACGATGACCTCGTCGAACTCCGAAGCCGCGGCGAGTTCCGTCCTGGCGGTCTCCAGGCGCCGTTCGCGCTCCACATCGCCCTCGGTTCCCCGGCCCACGAGCCGTGCGACGAGTTCCTCCCACGAGGGCGGGGCGATGAACACGAACAGCGCATCCGGCATGGTGACGCGCACCTGACGCGCACCCTGAAGGTCAATCTCCAGCACCGCGGGGTCCCCGAGCGCCAGATGCTCCTCGACGGGCGCGCGTGGCGTGCCATAGCGGTGCGCGCCGTGAACGGTGGCCCATTCCAGCAGCGCGCCGGCGGCGACCATGCGGTCGAAGTCCCCCGCCGTCACGAAGTGATAGTGCACGCCATCGCGTTCGCCCTCACGCGGGGGCCTGGTGGTGGCGGAGACGGACACCCATACCTCGGGTCTGCGCTCGCGCAGCCGCCGGACCATGGTGCCCTTGCCCACGGCGGTGGGTCCCGCGACCACGACCAGGCGTGTCATCGATCGGTGCGCTTGAGCAGGCCCTCCACCTGATGCACACCCAGGCCGCGCACCCGCCGCGACGCGGCGATGCCGATCTCCTCCATCGCGTCGCTCGCACGCTTGGGGCCCACGCCGGGCAGGCACTGCAACAGGTCGTGGACCCGAATGCCCGCCAGCGCCTCATCCGCCTTGGCCGCGGCGATGGCCTGCTGCAACGACAGTTCGCCACGGGAGACACGGTCCTTGAACACACGGCGCGCGCTGCGCACCGCCGTCGCCTTGACCAGCGCCTCGGCCCTTTGCTCCGATGTCAGTTCGGGAACTCTCATGTGCGCATCCTTCCTCATCACTCAGTCAAGCCCGCCGAGCGGGTCTGCCTGCAAGGTGTACTGGGCCGCGCCCGCGGCCGCGTGAATCGCGCCCCTCAACTTCTCCACGAAGGGGCCGGCGGCCAGGACTCCACGGGACTGGTTCACGAGCACGCGGCGCCGCGCGGCGCCGAAGACGTGCGCCACCTCGGCAGGACCCGCGCCCTGCGCGCCCACTCCGGGAGCCAGAAGAGGCCCGTTCACGGCCTCCAGGTCGATGCCGAGCCGTGCGACCGCGTCTCCCACCGTCGCGCCCACCACGAGGCCGATGCTTCCCATCGGCGCGGCACCCCGGTTGAGTTCCGTGACGGCACGGGCTACCGCGGTGGCCACGGGGATGCCGTCGGCACCCACGGCGTGCTGCACCTCGTGTCCCTCGGGGTTGGAGGTGAGCGCCAGCACGAACACGCCCTTACCTGCGTGGGCGGCGAGCTCGAAGGCCGGCTTGAGGGAACCCACGCCCAGGTAGGGGGTGACGGTGATGGCGTCGGCTTCCAAGGGGGCGCCGGGCGACAGGTAGGCGTCGGCGTAGCCCTCCATCGTGGAGCCGATGTCGCCGCGCTTGACGTCCAGGATGGTGAGCACGTCCATGTCGCGTGCCTTGCGCAGCGTGTGCTCGAGCGCGGCGATGCCGCGGGCCCCGTGGCGCTCGAAGAAGGCGGAGTTGGGCTTCACGGCGGCGCAGGAGCGCACCGAGGCCTCCAGGATCGTGTCACTGAAGGCCAGCAGCGACTCTGCCGAGTCCGGCAGTCCCCAGCGCGCGAGCAACTCGGGATGAGGGTCGATACCCACGCACAACGGACCCCACTGGTCCATCGCCGCGGTGAGCCGTGCACCAAACGTCATCGTGGGCCTCCTTGGGCCGAACAGGCCGCCCTTTTGTCCCCTTTGCTGGTCATCCTACCTGGACAGACGTATTGGCGCTCCTCGCCGCGATGGCCTGCAGGCTCTCGACATCGAATCGTGATCCCTGGCGCGCCTCGATGGCCTGCACCGCCGCGGACAGTTGCTGTGTGGTGGTGATGATCGCGGCGTCGGCGGCCACGGCCGCGGCACGGATCTCGTAGCCGTCGGCCCGGGCGCCCTGTCCCGAGGGCGTGTTGACCACGAGCGCCACCTGGCCGTCGTTGATGAGGTCCACGATGGTGGGCTCGCCCTGCGGGCCGCGACCCTGGGAGTGCTTGCGCACGGTCGTGGAGGGGATGCCGTAGCGGTGCAGCACGCGGGCGGTGCCCTCGGTCGCGAGGATCTCGAAGCCGAGCTGATGCAGCCGTGCCACCGGGAAGGCGATCGAGCGCTTGTCGCGGTCAGCGAGCGAAATGAACGCCCGCCCGGAGGTGGGCAGGCCGCCGAAGGCCGCCGCCTGGGACTTCGCGAAGGCGAGCGGGAACGTCGTGTCGAAGCCCATGACCTCGCCCGTGGAGCGCATCTCGGGGCCCAGGACGGAGTCCACGACCTTGCCCTCGCGGGTGCGGAAGCGCTTGAACGGCAGCACGGCCTCCTTCACGGCGATGCGCTGGTGCGGATCGCTCACGGCGGCATCGTGCGCGGGGAGGGTGCCATCGGCCTTGAGAGCGGCGATGGACTCCCCCACCATGACGCGAGCCGCCGCCTTGGCGAGCGGCACCCCCGTGGCCTTGGCCACGAACGGCACCGTGCGCGAGGCGCGCGGGTTGGCTTCGAGCACATAGAGCACGTCGCTGGCCAGCGCATATTGCACGTTGATCAGGCCGCGCACGCCGATGCCCCGAGCGAGGGCCTCGGTCGAGGTGCGGATGCGGGCCAGGTCGGCATCGGACAGGGTGATGGGGGGCAGCACACACGCCGAGTCGCCCGAATGGATGCCGGCCTCCTCGATGTGCTCCATCACCCCACCCAGGAACATCTCCTCGCCGTCGAAGAGCGCGTCCACGTCGATCTCGATGGCGTCGTCCAGGAAGCGGTCCACCAGGAGCGGGGCGTCGGTCGCGTGGTCGCCCACGTCGGCCATGCGGGTGCCGTAGTCCTCCAGCTGAGGCCGGTCGTAGACGATCTCCATGCCGCGCCCGCCGAGCACGTAGGAGGGGCGCACGAGCACGGGATAGCCGATGCGCTCGGCGATCTCGATGGCCTCGCCGATGCCGTGGGCGGTGCCGTAGGCGGGTGCGGGCAGCGCGGCCGCCGTGAGCACGCGCCCAAAGGCGGCGCGGTCCTCGGCCCTGTCGATCGCCTCGGGTGAGGTGCCCAGGATGGGGACCCCGGCGTCGGCGAGGCGCTGGGCGAGGCTCAGCGGGGTCTGCCCGCCCAGTTGCACGAGCATGCCCTTGACGGGGCCTGCGGCGAGTTCCGCCTGGTAGACCGCCATGACGTCCTCGAAGGTGAGCGGCTCGAAGTAGAGCCGGTCGGAGGTGTCGTAGTCGGTCGAGACCGTCTCGGGATTGCAGTTGACCATGATGGTCTCGTAGCGATCCTTGAGGGTCAGCGCCGCGTGGACGCACGAGTAGTCGAACTCGATGCCCTGGCCGATGCGGTTGGGACCGGAACCCAGGATGATGACGGCCTCGCGCTCACGCGGCGCGATCTCGGTCTCGGCGTCGTAGGAGCTGTAGTGGTAGGGCGTGCGGGCCTCGAACTCGGCCGCGCACGTGTCGACCGTCTTGTAGACGGGGATGACGCCCAGGGCGGCACGCAGGGCGGCGATGTCCGCCTCGGTCACGGTGGCGCCCTGAGTGGAACCACTGCCGGCAGAGCGCAGGGCGGCGATCTGCACGTCGGACAGGCCGTGACGCTTGGCGCGCTCCAGGGTGACGGCGTCGAGCTCCGTGGCGGCCGCCACCTCGGCGGCCACCTCGTTCATGAGCAGAATCTGGTCCAGGAACCACGGGTCGATGCCGGTCGCCTCATAGACGGCCTCGATGGTGGTCTCCCCAACCTGCACGGCACGGAGCACCTGCTGGACCTGCAGCAGACGCTGCTCGGTGGGGATGGCGATCTGCGTCAGGAGCGCGTCGAGGGTCTCCCCCGTCGGCGCGGCACCCTGCCAGTGGAAGTTCAGCCCCTTCTTGTCGATCGAGCGCAGCGCCTTGCCCAGTGCCTCGGTGAAGCTGCGACCAATGGACATGGCCTCGCCCACCGACTTCATGGTCGTGGTGAGCACCGGGTCCGCCGCCGGGAACTTCTCGAAGGCGAAGCGCGGCACCTTGACCACCACGTAGTCGAGG
>CAZFEH010000024.1:3336-26089 GCA_964517615.1 uncultured Demequinaceae bacterium | reverse complement strand
CGCCGATAATGTACGTTATGTCAGATTCATGGCGGAGAGTTCAGCATCATCCCTAGTAAACGGCCATATGGTGGCCGCAGTCGCTCTCCCCCTGAAGGCTGCTCCCTCCGACGCGTGGCGCCCATCAATCGTGAGGACGATGCCACACAAGCGCATAGCGCCACAGGGCGAACTGCCTCCAGCGAACGCCTGGCAGCGCACCGGAGGCGATCTCGCGCATCTCGGTGTATGAATGCGGAGGCGGCCACACCGTGGGTGCCGAATGCTCCCAGTAGCCCCTGGTCCGTGAGTACCAGGCATGCTGCGCCATTCCGAGCGCGCTCCACAGGTGATCGCGTGCCGTAGTGGCCCGTGCAAGGCCCACCACCACGAGCACTCCTCCCGGTGCAGTGAGAAACCGCAGACGCTCAAGCACCTCATGCGGATTCGAGAAGTGATGCATCGTGGCGACGGAAGCCACCACGTCGAAGGTGCGTCCGAAGTCATACTCCAACACATCGCCATGCACCCAGGTGACGCCTTGCTGCTGCGCCGAGGCACGCGCCAGCACCTCGGCGTCGATGTCGATGCCGGTCACGTCAGGCAGAACCAAGCCCAACTCCCCCGCCAGTAGGCCGTCGCCTGTCCCCACATCGAGCGCCGATCTGGCGCCCGGGGGAATCTCCTGGAGCACGCGCCGATGAAAGTGAATGTTGTGGTTCCACCGGGAGATCATCCAAGGAGCGTATCCCACTCCCCCGCCTCGCCGGCCCTTGCGACCTACAGTGCGGCGATCTCCCGCAGCTGCGCGGCGATGGATCGCGCCCAGTCGCGAATCTCTGCGAAGTCCCTGAAATCGCCCAGGGGCGGGTCCAGCGCCCTGATGAGTGCCCGCTCCCCCACGTTCAGCTTGTCGGGGTTGAGCGCGCCCGTGAAGCGCCGATGCTCGTGCGCTTTGATCTTCTCGGCGATTCCGTAGGCCTCATCCTTGGGCTGGCCCTCCTGCACCACCGTCTCGATGCCCACCGAGAACGTCCACACGTCGCGCACCTTCAGGTCCTTGGCGAAGTTCTTCACCACATCCTCGGCATCTCGCCGCCACAGACCGCCATAGACCGCGCTGCCCAGCACCACGGCGTCGTAGGGCGTCACGGCAAGCACCTCGGCGCAGTCCAGATACTCCGCTTCGAAGCCTTCCTCGACGAGCACTCCGGCAATGGCCTTGCCCACCTCACGTGTCGCGCCGTACTTGCTTCCCACAGTCACGAGCACCTTCATGGCGTCAACCTCCACATCGGCGGAACCGCTCCGCTCCTCGCTTGGCCTCTGGGACCATCGTGCTACGAGGCCCAGGACCTAGGAGAGGACTAACGTCCTGGGGGCCTAGTCGATCACGAGCACCAGATCGCCGCCCTGCAATGGTTCGGTGCCACGCACGGCGATGCGCTTCACGATGCCCCCCACAGGAGCCGTGATCGAGGCCTCCATCTTCATGGCCTCGATCGTGGCGATCGCGGCTCCTGCCGCCACCTCATCGCCTTCCTTCACGATCACGGTCACCGATCCGGCGAACGGCGCCGCCACCTGTCCCGCCACCGCGGCGTCGGCCCTCTCGCGCGCCACCACATTCACCTCGGCCGCGAGGTCGCGCACCTGAACAGGACGCACCTGGCCGTTGTAGCTGAACATGAGCCAGCGCATGCCGTGGTCATCGGGGGTGCCCACTGCCACGAGCGAGACGAGCATCGACACTCCCCTCTCCAGCTCGATCCGGATCTCCTCGTCGGAGCCTTCCTTGAGTCCGTAGAGGTAGTGATAGGTGTCGAGCACGGAGATGTCACCGTATCGCGCAACCGTGTCCTCGAACTCCTGGGCGGGTCCGGGGAACAGCAGCTCATTGAGCCGCAGCTGACGGTCGGCGCCGGGCACGGCGAGTCGCGCCAGGTCCTCATCGCTCAGCACGGCCGCGGGCTTGGCCTCGGCGCGGCCTTGGAGGGCCTTGCTGCGGAACGGCTCGGGCCAGCCACCGGGAGGGTCGCCCAGTTCGCCGCGCAGGAAGCCCACCACGGAGTCGGGGACGTCATAGCCGGAGGGGTTCTCGGCGAAGTCCTGGGGATCGGCACCCAGCCCCACCAGGTGCAGGGCGAGGTCGCCCACCACCTTGGATGAGGGCGTGACCTTGACCAGGCGGCCCAGAATGCGGTCTGCGGCCGCGTACATGTTCTCGATGTCCTCGAAGCGGTCTCCCAGCCCCAGTGACAACGCCTGCTGGCGCAGGTTGGACAACTGCCCGCCGGGGATCTCGTGGTGGTACACCCGGCCCGTGGGCGCCGGCAGCCCGGACTCGAAGGGCGCATACAGGCGTCGCACGGCCTCCCAGTAGGGCTCCAGTGCGGTCACGGCGTCCAACGACAGGCCGGTATCGCGCTCGGTGTGCTCCAAGGCGGCCACGAGGGCCGACATCGACGGCTGGGAGGTGGTGCCGGACATCGCGGCCGATGCCACGTCCACCGCGTCCACGCCCGCCTCCGATGCCGCGAGCAGGGTCGCGAGCTGCCCGCCGGCAGTGTCGTGGGTGTGCAGGTGCACGGGAACGTCGAAGTTGCTCCGCAGCGCCTTGACGAGGGTGCGAGCCGCCTCGGGCCGTAGCATACCCGCCATGTCCTTGATGGCGAGCATGTGGACGCCCGCGCCCACGAGCTCCTCCGCGAGCCTCAGGTAGTAGTCGAGCGTGTAGAGACGCTCCGCCGGGTCCGTGAGGTTGCCGGTGTAGCACAGCGTGCCCTCGGCCACGGCGGTGCCGGTCTCCAGCACGGCGTCGATGGCCGGACGCATCTGATCGAGGTCGTTGAGTGCATCGAAGACCCGGAAGATGTCCACGCCCGTGAGTGCCGCCTCGGCGACAAAGGCCTTGGCCACCTCGTCGGGATATGGGGTGTAGCCCACGGTGTTGCGCCCGCGCAGCAGCATCTGGATGGGCATGTTGGGCATGGCCTCGCGCAGGCGGGCCAGGCGCAGCCACGGGTCCTCGCTGAGGAAGCGCATCGCCACGTCATAGGTCGCGCCACCCCACGCCTCGACCGACAGCAGTTGCGGGGTCATCCGGGACACATGCCCGGCCACCTGCAGCATGTCGAAGGTGCGCACGCGCGTGGCCAGGAGGCTCTGATGGGCGTCGCGGAACGTGGTGTCGGTCACCGCCAGCGCGGTCTGGGCGCGCAGGTCCGCGCAGAACTGCGTGGGTCCCACCTGGCGCAGGTGCTGCAGTGCGCCGTCGGCAGGCGGCCGTTCCAGATCGATATGCGGCAGCTTCACGGCGGGGCGGACGATGGCTGGCGGTTCCCCGAAGGGACGGTTGACCGAGACGTGGCCCAAGAAGCTGAGCATCTTGGTGGACCGCGACAGCGACTGGGTGACCTCTAGGAGGTCGGGACGCTCCTCGATGAAGCGGGTCGAGATGTCACCCGCCTGGAACTCCTTGTCGGAGAGCACGGCCAGCAGGAACGGGATGTTGTTGGCCACTCCCCTGATGCGGAATTCCGCCAATGCCCTCCGTGCGCGCGCCACGGCCGTGTCGAAGTCACGTCCGCGACAGGTGAGCTTGACCAGCATCGAGTCGAAGTGACCGGTGATGCGGCTTCCCGCCATGCCGGTCGCACCGTCGAGGCGCACCCCGGCACCACCGGGGCTGCGGTAGGCCACGATCAGGCCCGTGTCCGGCTGGAAGCCGTTGGCCGGGTCCTCGGTCGTGATGCGGGTCTGGATGGCATAGCCGCTGGTACGGATGTTCTCCTGCGCGATGCCGAGATCGTGCAGGCTCTCCCCCGCCGCAATGCGCATCTGCGCACTCACCAGGTCGATGTCCGTGACCTCTTCGGTCACCGTGTGCTCCACCTGGATGCGCGGGTTCATCTCGATGAACACGTGCTGGCCCGCGCGCTCGCCCTCGGTGTCGAGCAAGAACTCGACGGTGCCGGCGTTGACGTAGCCGAGCGACGTGGCGAAGGCCACGGCGTCACGGCACAGCGCCTCGCGGATGGCGGGGTCCAGGTGCGGCGCCGGTGCGATCTCCACCACTTTCTGGTGCCGACGTTGGAGCGAGCAGTCACGTTCGTACAGGTGGACCACATTGCCGTGGGCGTCGGCGAGAATCTGCACCTCGATGTGGCGGGGCCGGATGACCGCCTGCTCCAGGAACACGGTGGCGTCGCCGAAGGCTGCCTCCGCCTCGCGCATCGCCGCGCTGAGCGCTCCGGGCAGATCCGCGGGCTTCTCGACGCGGCGCATGCCGCGTCCGCCACCGCCTGCCACGGCCTTGACAAAGATCGGGTAGCCGATCTCGTCCGCGCGCGCGACAAGCGCATCGATGTCCGTGGAGGGATCGGAGGATTCCAGCACCGGAATGCCTGCACGCTTGGCCGCATCGAGCGCGGTCTTCTTGTTGCCCGCCATCTCCAGCACCTCGGCGGGAGGTCCGATGAACGTGACCCCGGCATCGGCACAGGCGCGGGCGAAGTCCGGGTTCTCCGACAGGAAGCCGTAGCCGGGATAGATCGCATCGGCGCCGGAGAGCTTCGCGACTCGCAGCATTTCGTTGATGTCCAGATACGCCCGGACGGGGTGATCGATCTGCCCGATCTGGAACGCCTCGTCGGCCTTGAGCCGGTGCTCGGAGAAGCGGTCCTCATGCGGGAACACCGCCACCGTCTTCGCGCCCAGCTCGTAGGCGGCACGGAAGGCGCGCACGGCGATCTCAGCACGGTTGGCTACGAGGACTTTAGAGAACATTGACTCCCCTTCGAAGGTGCCTTCATTTTGCCAGGTTTGTCAGGGCACCACGACGCACAGCCGTTGCAGGCTTGAGAAAAGGGGCCGCTCGCAGTCTAGCTGGCGTGGGAACGACGCGCACGACGCGCCGCGAGCTCGTCGACCACACCGTCGGGCATCTCCGCCTCACCGCGATCGGAGGGCAGGCTCACGAGCGAACCTTCGAGTTCGCGCCATACCTTGCCCAGCGCGATGCCGAAGACACCCTGCCCGCCCTGCACGAGGTCGATCACTTCCGCATCCGAGGTGCACTCGTAGACGGAGGCGCCGTCGGACATGAGCGTGATGCGTGACAGGTCGTCCACTCCCCGCTCGCGCAGGTGCGTGACCGCGGAACGGATCTGCTGCAGTGACACGCCCGAGTCGAGCAGTCGCTTCACCACCCGCAGCACCAGGATGTCGCGGAAGCCGTAGAGGCGCTGGGTGCCCGATCCCGTGGCGGGGCGCACCGTGGGTTCCACCAGTCCGGTGCGAGCCCAGTAGTCCAGCTGGCGGTAGGTGATCCCTGCCGCCTTGCATGCGGTGGGACCGCGGTAACCGGCGTTCTCGTCGAACACGGGCCGGCCGTCGTCGAACAGCACGCCCTGGTCGGGTGCAGGGACGACGTGAATACCGTCGGTGTCTGCCATCGTCCCTCCTTGAAGTGGTAGTTCAACGTTAGGGTTGCTCGGACCCTCGGTCAATGACCGACACGCCCACGGTACCCGTCTTTCTCCACTGGCGTGGTGCCTCCGCGCCAGTCTTCACTGCTCAGTATCGACATCCACCAAGGCGCTGAAGAGTCTGGCCGCCGCCTGCAGCCGTTCCCGCTGGGCGGCATCGGCGGCGCCCGCCTCCCCGCGGCTGCGCCACGGCAGCGCGGCGGCACGCGCCTGCTCCAGTTCGCGATCCGCCGCGTGGCGCACCAGCCGCGCCTGATGAAGATCGCCTCCAGCATCCACGTAGCAATGCAATGCCGTCACGAGCGGGGCGAGGTTGCGGTGGAAGCCACCTGGGACCTGCTCCTGGATGAGGCGCTCGCGAATCAGGTCGTCGATAAAGGCCTCAGGAGCGCCCGCCAACGCGGCCAGCGCCCGTGCCGACACGAACACCGCCGCCTCCTGCGCCGCCTCGTGCACCGTGATCGCAAGCCGCAACTGACCGCTGTCGAGGCGCGCCAGGGCCTCCTGGATGGCGGAGAGCGGGCGGTAGAAGTCCCGCTGCTCACGCAGCACGTATCGCAGTCGCTCCACGTCCGATGCCGAATACTGCCGGTATCCCGATGCGGTGCGCTGCGGGATCACCAGGCCCTGCCTGTCGAAGAAGCGCAACTTGGAGGGGCTCAGCGCCGGGAACTCCATGCCCACGAGCCGCAACACATCCCCGACCCGCAGCAACGGCTCATGGGACAACTGGTGGGGCCAGGTGGACCCGGCGGGAGGTGCCGAGGCATCGGCCAACGTGCCCTGGGCGGCATGCGCCACCTCAAGACGGGCGCGAGCGGATGCGGAGGCCACGAGATGCCGCTACGCCTGACCCTGGAAGAACGTGAGCCGGTACTTGCCGATCTGCACCTCGTCGCCGTCCTCCAACGCGGATTCGACCACGGGTTCACGATTGACATAGGTGCGGTTGAGCGAGCCTGCATCGTGCACATAGAACGCGGTTCCCTGGCGCACGAAGCGGGCGTGCTCACGGCTGACCGTCACGTCGTCGAGGAAGATGTCGGCCGCGACCGAACGTCCCACGGTGGTCAGGTCCTGGTCCAGCAGAAATCGTGCGCCGGCGCTGGGGCCGTGCTGCACGATCAGCAGGGCGTGATCGGGCGCGAGCGCGTCGACGGCCACCTGGTCCGTGGCTGACAACCGCACCGGGATGCCGTCTGTGGGCGGGTGGTACGCGTCGAGCGACATGGTCCGCTCGGCGGGCTTCTCGTCGAAAGTCATCACGCCTCCTTCTGTGTCCTCATTCTAGGCGGAACTCTTGGCTCGCGTCCGTGGGGGAAGTCCCTGACTTTGCACCGTTTCGAATGGCCTGGACGTAACCCCAGCCGCTCCACCAGTACAGGACGGCCGCTAACGCCGCTCCCACGATGGAGACGACGTGGACCACGGGCCAGCGCTCATAGGCCAGGTAGGCGAGGGGCAGGAAAACGTACAGCGCGGCGGTGGCCGCCTTCCCCACCAGGGTCACCTGGGGCGCCGCCGCCCCCGCCTTGCGTCCCCACAGCAGCATGAGGCCCACCACCGCGTCGCGCGCGAGAAGTAGTCCCACGAGCCACCACGGGATGATGCCTCGCACCGCGAGCCCGAGCACCACCACCACGGTGAGAATGCGGTCTGCCGCAGGATCGAGGATGCGCCCCAGTTCGGTGGTCTGGTTCCACTTCCGTGCCAGGTATCCGTCGAGGAAGTCGGATGCGCCGGCGATCGCGAGCACCGTGATGGCCCAGGCATCGTGCCCTTGGATCAGGAGCACGCCGAACACGCCGATGAGCACGATGCGCAGCACCGTGATGACGTTGGGGATGTTCCACTGGATCATGGGCCCATCCTAGGAACTTCCCTGCCCACGGCGGCGAGCCGGAGGTGCCCGGCCACCGTGGAGGCGTGCGTCAGGACGACTGCTCCTGCGCGGCGATCACCTTGTCCACGATCTGCGCGGCGGTGCTCGCGGCCTCGTCCTCCGAGGCTCCCCGTGCGAGTTCGTTCATGCGGATCTGCTCGTACACCTGGTGCCTGCTCAGTGCCTGCTCGGACATGACTCCTCCTTTACTTCGGGATTACTTTCTACTGTAGGCGCCTGTCCACCGCCGGGCAAGATCTCACACGGCCTCGAATTGGGGACCTTGGTCGAGTTCCGCGCTCACGAGCCGCACCCGCATCTCCCGCCCCACGGCTACCTCTCCGGAACAGCGGGCCACCACCGCAGGTGCGGCCAGTTGCACCGTGCGCGCATCGAGTCCGATGCCGGAGAACACCTCCCCCACATGCGGCGACAGGACCGCTGCCTCCACCGCGTCCACACAGCTGCGGTCCACCGCCGCAGACCGACGCACCCCGGCGAGAAGCTGCCGCGGCACCGCCTCAAGGTCGCGTGTGACCCATGCGGGAACGGGCCGGGAGTCGCTTGCGGCAAGGCAGATCTCCAGGCCGAAGCGATCGACGAGGCGCCGAAGGGGCGCCGTGACATGGGCGTAGGGGGCGGCGAGCGCACCGTGACGAGGATCCGTGGGCAGCGGCAGAGCGGCCAAGCCCGACCGTGCGCGCTCGGCGCTGAGATCGAAGGGCTCCCATTGCGCACCGCGGAACAGCGTGACGGCCTGCACCAGGAAGGCCGCGCCGTCGGGAGATTCCGGGTCCACCCGGTCCAGCACATCGGCGTAGGACTCGCCGTGAGCCCAGGCGATGCCCAGGGCTCGCGCCTGGCGCCGCAAGCGGTCCAGGGCATCCGGGGTCGCGGCGGGCATGGTGCGCACGATGCCCACCTTGGCGCGCATCATCATCTGGGCGGCCGCGAACCCCGTGAGCAACGACACCTGGGCGTTGTCGTCTTCGATCCGCGTGCCGCCGCGGAACTCCACCGTCACTCCATGCGCATCGGCGACCACCTCCTGGCTGGGCTTGGGCAGCGTCACCGCGCCACGCTCTCGCAGGTGGGCCCGGCGCAGATCACCGAAGTCACGTAACGCCGCGACCAGCTGAGCATCCTCGCTCGTGCGCGCTGCGGCGAGTGCGGTGTAGGCGTACTGACGCCGCGACATGACCCACGCGCGTTGCGCGTGTGCGGCCACCAGGTCTCCTGCAGCGTCCACATCGAGCTCCCACACCACCGCCTTGGAGCGCTGGCCCGCCAGCAGCGAGGCATAGCCCTCGGACATGAGGGGAGGGTGGAGCCCGACGCGCGTGTCCGGGCAGTAGACGGTCTCGCCTCGCGCCCGCGTGTCCGCATCGAGCGCGCCTCCAGGGACCACATGGGCGCCCACATCCGCAATGGCGTAGCGCACCCGCCATCCACCGCCGTGCCTGGCCAGATGCAGGGCCTGGTCGAGGTCGCGCGAGCCCGCGGGATCCACCGTGACAAGTGGCAGATCGGTGAGGTCCACCCGCTCCCCCACCACGTGGTCACCGTCCTCCTCACGGTGCGAGGCCACTGCGTCGGCCACCACCTCGTCCGCATACGTCTCGACCACACCCTCACGGGCGCGGATGGCGGCGAACTGCTGGGTGAGCGCCTCCAGCGACGCCTTGGCCACCAGCCGTCGAACCGCCATGTCTACTCCTGCTCCGCGATGGCGACGCGCGTTCCTGCCCGCGGCGTCGTGATGCCGATCGACTCCCCCAGGCTGCGTCGCGCCAGAAGGGTCCCGGCGACGATGCCGGCAGGCATGGTCGCCACCGCGAGGGGCGGCACGATTGCCATCAGATAGGCCATCACGCCGAATCCCAGGGTGCGCGCCCTGGTCGCCCCCAAGGCCGCACGCCTGTCCTTGAGCAGCAGACCTCGCCGCTCAAAGGGGATGGACGTCAGCTCGAGCGCCACGAACCAGCCGCCGACGAGCGCGCCCACGGTCCAGGCGATCACCGGGCCCACCACCGGGATAAAGCCCATCAGCAGCACGCTCAGCGCCAGCGGAGCCTGAAGTGAGAACAGACACAGGCCTTCGCGAATGCCCCGCAGCGCGTTGCGCCACCATGGCCACCGCGGAGCCTGCGGCACCTGACCAAAGTGATCGTCCACCTCATGCGAGATGCGCTCGTAGAACCACTGCCCCAGGACCGTGCTGATCGACATGAAGGCATAGACCGCGATCAACAGCAGCGCCGCAATCGCGGCCAGCCCCACGGCCACCGCGATGAACGCCACCAGCACCTCCGAGTCCGTGGCGCGCCGCGCCACCCACAGCGCGATGTCGTCGAGCCAGAACCACATGCCAAGGCCCAGTGTGCCGAGCAGGACCCATGTCAGCAGGCCTGGTAGGAGGCCGATGGCCATGAGCCGTGGATCCTTGCCCCAGGCCCGAAAGCCCCGCCAATACAGGCGCACCCCCTCGGCAAAGTCCACCGTCCACCGCACCGGCTTGCGTGCGGCCTCCTTGGCTCCGGCAGGCAGTCTGCGGTCGATGCGCGGTGCTAGACCAGCGTCGCCGATGCCAGGGTCGGCGGCAAGGCGGCGAGGGCGGCGGAGACCGGACATGCGCTGGAGACCTCCTGGGCTATGGCAGCGAACTCATCGGCGTCAAGGCCAGGCACCGACGCCACCACGGTAAGGACAATGCTGGTGATGCCCTCTCCTGCCTGGAAGGTCACCGCCGACTGGGCATTGATCGACTCGGGCACAAGCCCGCGCTGGCCCAACTGATGCGACAACGCCATCGCGTAGCACGCCGCATGTGCGGCGCCGAGAAGCTCCTCCGGAGTGGCCTGTGCCTCGACACCCTCCGCACGGGCCTTCCAGGTGATGGCCACGTCGGCCGCATCGGAGGAGGCCAGGCGCGCCCGACCGCCGCCCCCCGTGAGGCTGCCCTGCCAGGAAGCACTTCCCACACTTGTCACTGCCATGTCAGGCTCCTTTGTCCGTGAAGGGGATACCTCAGACTACGCCGCGACCGGATCGTCGGCGGGCGTGCGCACCTTGATGAGCAGGATCAGGCCCACCAACACCACCAGCAGCACCCCGGCGGTGCCCCAGATGGTGGCACCGAAGATCATGATCGCTCCCGCCCAGCCTGCGGAGGCCAGGAACGATGCCGCACGCCCCGTGGTGGCGTACAGGCCGAAGATCTCCGTCTCCCGGCCAGCCGGCGACAGCCGCGCCAGGAGTGAGCGGGACGAGGCCTGCGCCGGGCCCACCATCGCACTCAGGGTCAGGCCACCGATCCAGAAGATGATGGGGCCCAGGCTGTGGAGCGCCACCACGGCGGTGCCGGACAGCACCACGATGCCGAGCGCGACGATGATGACCTTGCGCGGTCCCCACCTGTCGTCCATGCGCCCGGCGATGAACGTCGAGACACCGGCGATGAGGTTGGCGGCCACGCCGAAGATGATGACCTCCTGCGGCTCGAAGCCGAAGGACGCCGCGGCGATGATCGCACCGAAGGTGAAGACGCCGGCAAGGCCGTCCCGATACACCGCGGAGGCGAGCAGGAACCACAGAGTGGGACGCGCATCGCGCCACAGTTCCTTGAGGCTCTGGTAGAGCACCACGTAGCCCTGCAGCAGGCTCACGCGAGGCCGATCGGAGGGCTTGGCCTCGGGCACCCACACGAACAGCGGCCAGGCGAAGACGAGTGTCCAGACCGCACAGCCCACGGCGATGAGCCGGTAGCCCAGGCCGTTCTCGGCAGGCAGCAGCTCCATCGCGTCGGCCACGATCACCAGGACGAGCGCGAGGATGCCGCCCATGTAACCCAGTCCCCAGCCCAACCCCGAGATGCGTCCCATGGTGGATGGCGTGGAGACCTGCACGATCATCGCGTTGTAGTTCACGCCCGCGATCTCCCCCACGATCGAGGCGAACGCGATGAGCGCCACCCCCAGCCAGAAGTACTGCGGCGCCGCTTCGACCCAGAACAGGCCGAACATCGACCCGACCAGCAGCAGCGTGGTGATGCCCAGCCAGGTCTTGCGTCGGCCGCGGGCGTCGGCACGCTGCCCGAGCACGGGGGCCAGCAACGCGATGAGCACCCCTGCGAGGGTGATGCCCCAGCCGAGGTTGGACGACAGCGTGGCGATCGCCGCCACATGGGCTTCGTCGGTCTTGTCCAGCGCCGCGATGGCGGGATCGATGAAGCGGTCGGAGGTCAGATACAGGGCCGTGAACACGAAGGTGAGGATCACGGTGTTGAAAGGCTGTGTCGCCCAGTCCCACAGGGCCCAGGACCACACTCGTTCGAGGGGAGCGCGATCGGCATCGGGCAGGCCCGGTGCGTCGGCGATGGCGGGAAGGATGGGCCGGGCGTCGTCGCTCATGGCCCCGAGTATGCCCTGTCCGGACTCATTGCACCAGGAAACATGCGGTTACCATCGGAGGCGTGAGTGCGTCCGAGACCACAGCGGTGGCATGGGAGCGGGACATTCTGGACGGCTTCGAGGCCGCCAGAGTGGGTGAGGTCACGGTGGTGCGCCCTCATGCGCTTCCCGCCGCGCCCCGGGCCGTGGTGCTGCATGTCCACGGCTACAACGACTACTTCTTCCAGACGCATTTGGCCCAGGCCTTCACCGCCGCCCGCTTTGCCTTCTACGCGGTCGACATGCGTGGTGCGGGGCGTACGTTGCGGGAGGGCGACATCCCCCATTTCATGTCCGATATCTCGCAGCCGGGCGACGACATCGATACGGCCGTGCGTTATCTCACCCAGGCGCATCCGGGCGTGCCGCTCGTCATCCACGCCCACTCCGCGGCGGGCCTCGCCGCGACCATCTGGGCGCATGAGCGCCGCCCACCCTCCCTGCGAGCCCTCGTTCTCAACAGCCCGCTCTTCGGTCGCCGCTCCCGGCCGCTCCAGCGATGGGGCGCGCCACTCCTGCCCGTGATGACGGCCATCAACCCCCTGATGATCGTGTCGAGCCATCCCTCCGTCTACGCCACCCACCTGCACGCCAGCAATGGCGGCCGCTGGGAGTTCGACACGGCGCTCAAGCGACCACAGGGTGTGCCCGCCCGCGCCGCATGGGCACTCGCCGTGAGGCGCGCGCAGCAGCGGATCCGCAAGGGACGGGTGCACATCGAGGTGCCTGTGCTGGTGGCGCGCAGCGCCCGCAGCGGCCCTGAGCGCTTCGACAACGCACTGCTCGACTCGCAGGACATCGTGGTGGACGTGGAGCGCATCGCGACGCTGGCTCCGCTCGTCGGCCCCCGCGTCACAGAGCTGGTGATCGACGGCGCCGTGCACGAGCCGTCGCTGAGCGCGCCGGGACCCCGGGAGGAGTTTCTGACCGGCATGCTCTCGTGGCTCGACAGGGTGCTCGCCGACGACCCCCGCATCCCCGGAGGTCCGCAGTGACGCACCCTTACTTCGACAACGGCGGCAAGCCCATTGCGTTGGCACATCGGGGTTTCTCTCTCGCTGGCCTGGAGAACTCGATGGCGGCCTTCGAGGCGGCCGTGCGGCTCGGCATCACCCACGTGGAGACCGACGCCCACGGCACGGTGGACGGGATCGCCGTGGCGCTCCACGACGCCCAGCTGGACCGCACCACCGATTCCTCGGGGCACGTCCGCTCGCTCACCTGGGATCGCGTCGCGCCCGCACGCATCGGCGGCATCGAGCCCGTGCCTCGGCTCGATGACCTGCTCGATGCCTTCCCCTCGACGCGCTTCAACATCGACGTCAAGGCCGCCTCCGGCATCCAGCCCATCGTGGATGCGATCGAGCGGACCCGCGCGCACGAGAGGGTGTGCATCGCCTCGTTCTCCACGTCGCGGCGGGAGGCCACGGTGGCACGGCTGTCACACGCGGTGGCCACCTCCGCGGGAACACGCGAGACCGCGGCCTTCGCCCTTGCCGCCCATGCGGGGATCGGCGTGGGGCGCGCACTGCGCCGGGTGGACGCTCTCCAAGTGCCCGTGGGCGCCGGGCCGGTCACGGTGGTCACGGCCCGCACGGTGCGCGCGGCGCATCGGGCAGGCAAGCAGGTTCACGTGTGGACCATCAATGACCCTGAGCACATGCGTGCCCTTCTGGACGCCGGGGTGGATGGCCTCGTCTCCGACCGTGCCGATCTGCTGATCGACGTGCTGCGCGATCGCGGACAGTGGTGAGGTCGAGGCTGTTGGCGGTGCTCAGAAGGGCCACACCACGGGGACCCACCACACCGCGACCACGATGAACAGCACCGCGAAGAGCGACCCGAGTCTCCAGTAGTCGCCAAAGCGGTAGCCACCCGGACCCATGACCATGAGGTTCGCTGGGGTCGCGATCGGGGTGAAGAACGATGCCGCGCCCGCCACCGCCAGGCCCATCATAAACGGCATGATCGACACATCGAGTGCGAGTGCCGTGGCGACGGACACCGGCGCGACGATGAGCACCGTCGCCGTATTGGAGATGAACTGTCCCAGCGCCACCGTCAACAGCACGATGGCGAGCAGCGCGATATGCGGGCCGGTGTCGCCCAGGGTGTCGAGCATCCAGGCAGCCATGAGGTCGGCGGCCCCCGTGTCCAGCACCGCCGTGGACAGCGGGATCATCCCGCCGATGAGCACCACCGTGGTCCACGAGACCGCACGGTAGGCCTGATGAGGGGTGAGGACCCCGATGAGCACCAGGGTGGCGGCGCAGGACAGCGCGGCAATGGCAGGGGGCACCAGTCCCGAGGCGAGAAGCACCACGAGCACACCGAGCACCGCCAGCGTGCGCTTGGCACCCTGCCCCAAGGGAACTCCCCTGCGCAGCGTCTGGGGACTGTCCACCACCAGGACGTCTCCGCCCTGGGTGTGATGCGCCAGGTCCTCCCAGGTGCCCTGGAGCAGCAGGACGTCCCCCGAGCGCAGGTCGAAGGAGACCTCCTTGATCTGCTCCTCGCCGCGTTTGGCCGCGAGCACCACCAGGTCCCCGCTCGGGGTGGACATGCCCACGCTGAGCCGCGTGCCGATCAGGGAGGAACGCGGCGCGATCACCACCTCGGTGACACCCGTCTGGGCGTTGACGGTGAGCTCACCGCCATCCCCGAGCGCGTAGTCCTGGCGCAGTGTCACCGCATGTGCCACGAGGTCGGTGGGAATGGCCGTGCCCTCGCGCTCGGGCAGGAGCCTGCGACCGAAGACCACGAGGATGATGATCGCGCCGACCACGAGCGGCAGACCCACGAGCGCCGGCTCTGCGAAGCGGATGTGCTGGCCGCCGTGATCGGCAGCGTATTCGGAGACGATCATGGTGACGGGCGTGCCCGTGAGCAGCAGCATCGAGCCTGCGTGGGAGGCGAACGCGAGCGGCATCATCAGGAGCGAGGTGCGCACCTTCGCCCGAGCCGCAACCACCACCACCAACGGCACCAAGGCGGCAGCCGCCCCGTTGGGAGTGATGATGGCGGCGGCGCAGGCCGCGAGCAGCGAGAGCACCACGAGCAGGGTGAGAGGGGCGGTGCCTGCCCGCGAGATCACCATTTTTCCCGCCCAGGCGGTGATGCCGGTGGCATCCAAGGCCTCGCTGACCACAAAGAGTGAGGCGATGAAGATCACGGTGGGGTCACCAAAGCCAGCCAGGGCTGCACCCACGTCGAGAATGCCCGCGAAGTACAGCGAAACCGCTACGGCGATCGAGACCACCCCAAGGGGGACCCGATTGCTCGCGAAAGCAATGATGGCAAAGACTAGGATGGCGAGAGTGGCGACGATGGGGTCCACGCGATCCAGCCTAGGCCCTGTGTCACAGAAAGGGGCTCCCCATCATGTCTATCAGTCCTCGGCAGTACCCGGAAGGCTTTGTCCCCCTCCCCGGCCTTGACGCACTCGATGCCGTGGAGATCACCACGGCATCCTCGGCGCAGGTCGACATCCGCGTGGTGTGTATCGCCGCCGGCGCCGCCGTGCCCGATGCGCTCGAAGTCTCGGCCGAGCAGCTCACCCAGGCTGGCTTCGAGGGCAAGACGGGTCAGTCCCTGCTGCTGCCCGGCGCGGGAGTGGTTCTGGTGGGCATCGGCGACGGAGAGGTGACGGCCAATGCCTGGCGCGATGCCGCCGCGGCAGGCGTGCGGGCTGCCGCCAAGGCCGCCGCCGTGGCCATCGAGGTGCCGTCGGGCGCCGCGGCGCCCGTCATCACGGCCGTGGTGGAGGGCGCGCTTCTCGCCCGCTACCGCTACACCGCGTTCAAGAACGAGTCCACGCATGTGGGCCTGACCCGCCTTGCACTGGTGGGCGTTGCCGATGCGGATGCTGCGGTAGCCGCGGCCCTCGTCGGCGTCCGCGCTGCGGTGGTCGCTCGTGACCTCGCCAACACGCCTCCCGGACACCTGGGTGCACCGGACATCGCCGATGTCGCGGTGACCTTGGGTAAGCGCTTCGGCTTTGATGTCGAGGTGTTCGACAAGGCCGCCATCGAGGAGCTGGGCTGCGGCGGCCTCCTCGGCGTGAACCGCGGCTCCGTGGTGGAGCCCCGCATCGTCAAGCTCTCCTACTCCCCCGCTGGCGGCGCGAACGGCCACCTCGGCCTGGTGGGCAAGGGCATCATGTACGACTCGGGTGGCATCAGCCTCAAGCCCTCCGACCCCATGCACCTGCTGATGAAGATGGATATGGCAGGCGCGGCTGCGGTGCTCGGTGCGTTCGTATCGCTTGCGGATCGCGGCGTGGCGGCGCAGGTCACCGGGTGGCTCATGTGCACCGACAACATGCCGTCGGGATCGGCCACCAAGCTCGGCGACATCCTCATCGCACGCGGCGGCACCACCATCGAGGTCAAGAACACCGATGCGGAGGGGCGTCTGGTGCTGTGCGACGGCATCGTGCTCGCCAACGAGGCCAAGGTGGATGCGATCATCGACATCGCGACGCTGACGGGTGCCGCTCTCATGGCGCTCGGCCCGTCGACCGCGGCCTATTTCGCCAACGACGACGCGGTGGCGGCCCTCGTGGCCGATGCCGCGGCGGCGGTGGACGAGCCCGCATGGCGCCTGCCCATTGAGCCCAAGTACCGCAAGCAGCTGGACTCCGACATCGCGGACATCTCCAATATGGGCGGCAAGTTCGCGGGCGCCACCACGGCGGCGCTGTTCCTGCAGCACTTCGTGGGCGAGACTCCGTGGGCGCACCTCGACATCGCGGGCACCATGAACGTCGACAAGGACGAGTCGTGGCGCACCACCGGGGCGACCGGCTATGGCGCGCGCCTGCTGCTGGAGGCGGCGGCCCACTACAGCAAGTAGCGCCTCACCTCTCCCACCCCCGCGCCACCTCGGGCCGCGAGACACCCCACCCACCCCGCGCCCCCACCCCCGCCGTTTTCTGCGGATTCGCAGGAAAGTGTCACTTTCGGGCGGATCTTTGACCGTTTTGTGCGGCTGAGGATCACGCCACACGGAACGGCTCCGCTCGGCACTCCACTCTGCATCCGCAGAATAGTGTCACTTTTGGGTCCAGTTTTCGCTGTTTTCTGCGGATCCGCAGAAAACAGCGGGGGTGGGGGCGCGGGGAAGGCGGGGCGTGTGGCCCGACCGTTATCGCGGACTCGGCATGGGAATGCCGTTGCGCAGCACCGCGGCTCCCGCACGCACCGAGAGCCGGGCATCGAGCACCCGCTGGTTCCTGCTGCCCCGGTACGCGAGCGTGAGGTCGCGCTGCGATTCCTCGTATCTGCCGTCCACGAGCACATCGA
The DNA here is from genome assembly GCA_964517615.1 of uncultured Demequinaceae bacterium. GTDB lineage: Bacteria > Actinomycetota > Actinomycetes > Actinomycetales > Demequinaceae > Demequina. Next base: position 8,988 of record CAZFEH010000024.1, on the reverse strand, counting down.
GCTCACTCAACAGGGCGAGTTTGTCGTCATCACCGGTGGTGAGAATCTCCTCGACGGTGTAGCCGGTCCAGCACCATACGTCCTTGGCGGTGCCGAAGCGCTCCCGCAGCGCCGTGACGATGCTCAGGCACACCCCGGTGTTGAGGAAGGGCTCACCTCCCAGCAGCGACAGGCCCTGGATGCCCGGATGTGCGAGGTCTGCCAGGATGCGTTCGCGCAGCGCGTCGTCATAGGGATGCCCCATGCGGAAGCTCCAGGCGGCCTGGTTGTAGCACCCTTCGCACTGGAAGAGGCATCCGGCCACATAGAGACTGCACCGCACACCCTCGCCGTCCACGAAGGAGACCGGCGCATACGACGCGACGTACCCGTGGCTGACCTTCTCGGAGCGCCACTGGCGCGGATCGGGCGTGCGCGGCATCCTGGCCTCCTAGTCGCCCGCCGGCGGCGTCCGCGCATCGCCCGCCACGCTCGGGACATCGGCCGCGTCCAGGCGCACGCTCCCGGGAAGGTGCTTGACCCGCGAGGCGATCTCTTGGTGACGCCCATGCACCATGGGCCGCTGCTGGGGATTGCCCAGGTAGCCGCAGGTGCGCTTGACCACATCGCAGGTGCGCGGATCGGCGTTGCCGCACTGGGGGCAGGCGAAGCCGCGCGCCGTGGGGTCGAAGTCGCCGGCGTAGCCGCACCCGTAGCAGCGGTCGATGGGCGTGTTGGTGCCCAAGTAGCCCACCTTGTCGTAGGAGTAGTCCCACACCGCCTCAAGCGCCTGGGGGTTGTGCTGCAGCACCGGGTATTCGCAGTAGTGGATGAAGCCGCCGGAGGTCAGGGGGGCGTATTCTGCCTCGAAGTCCAGCTTGTCGAAGGGTGTGGGGTTCTTGCGCACGTCGTAGTGGAACGAGTTGGTGTAGTAGTCCTTGTCCGTGATGTGCTCCACGGAGCCGAAGCGCTCCTTGTCGATGCGGCAGAAGCGATCGGTGAGCGATTCGCTGGGTGTGGAATAGACGCTGATGCGGTAGCCGGACTGCGCGGTCCACTCCTTGGCGTGGGCGTTGAGACTCGCGAGCACATCCAGGGTGAGCCGCTTGGCCTGCGGATCGCCCTCCCAGTCGCCGCCGTAAAACGCCGCCGCGACCTCATAGAGACCGATATAGCCCAGCGATGTGGTGGCACGCCCGTTCCGGAACAGGGCGTCCACCTCGTCCGTCGGTGCCAGGCGCCTGCCGAAGGCGCCGTGCACGTACAGAATGGGTGCATTGCCGGGGCTGGCCTGCTTGCAGCGCTCGATGCGGTACAGCAACGCGTCCTTGACGATGTCGAGTCGCTCTTCGAGGAGGGACCAGAACACCTCCAGGCTGCCGCGTGCCTCGAGCGCAATACGGGGCAGGTTGAGAGTCACGACGCCGAGGTTCATGCGGCCCTCCACCGCATCGTTGCCGTCCTCGTCGCTCCAGCCTTGCAGAAAGGAGCGGCAGCCCATGGGCGCCTTGAAGGAGCCGGTGATCTCCACGATCTTGTCGTAGTTGAGCACGTCGGGGTACATGCGCTTGGTGGAGCATTCGACGGCGAGGGCCTTGATGTCGTAGTTGGGCTCACCGGGCGCGAAGTTGAGGCCCTTCTTGATGGTGAAGAGCAGTTTGGGGAAGATCGCGGTGCGACCCTCCGCACCCAGGCCCTTGATGCGGATCTCCAGGATGGCGCGCTGAATCTCGCGCTCGAACCAGCCCGTCCCCAGGCCGAAGCCGATCGAGGTGAAGGGCGTCTGCCCGTTGGACGTGAAGAGGGTGTTGATCTCGTATTCGAGGGACTGCATCGCGTCGTAGATGTCCTTGCGCGTCTTGGCCTGCGCGAACGGCTCGTGCTGGTGGGCATCGGCGATCCACTCGCGGGCGTCGGCGAGGTGCTTGTCGTAGTTGAGCTGCGCGTAAGGGGCCAGGAGTTCGTCGATACGGTTGACGGTGCAGCCGCCGTACTGGCTCGATGAGACGTTGGCGATGATCTGCGAGATCTGCGCCGTCGCGGTCTGGATCGAGCGCGGCGGGGTCACCTGCGCGTTGCCGATGCGAAAACCCGTCTCCAGCATCGTGGTGAAGTCGATGAGGCAGCAGTTGGTCATCGGCGCATAGGGGTGGTAGTCGAGGTCGTGGTAGTGGATGTCGCCCTTCTGGTGCGCGTTGGCGACGTGAGGTGGGAGCATCTTGAGGCCGATGGCCTTGCCCACCATTCCTGCCGTGAGATCACGTTGGGTGTTGAACACCTCGGAGTCCTTGTTGGCGTTCTCGTTGACCACCGTGGAGTCCTTGCTCAGCAGGCGATCGATCGAGTGGTTCAGGTCGGTGGCCTTGGAGCGGGCGAAGTCGCGCTGCACGCGATAGTCGATGTAGGCCCGCGCGACATCGTATTCGTGCTGCTCCAGGAGCACGTGTTCCACCACGGACTGGATCTCGTAGATCTTGACGGCGCCCGTGTAGCGTTCCGCGAGTTCGGCGTCGATGCGCTCCACCAGCACGCCGATGCTCGCCAGATGCGCCGGCGTCACGGTCCCGTGTACGGCGGTGAAGGCCTTGAGCAGGGCATCGCGAATGCGGCCGTCGTCAAAGCGCAAGGTGCGCCCATCGCGCTTGACCACGGTGAGGTGCGTGCCGGAGGAGGTGTGGCTGGCGGCCACCGGCGTCGTTGCCGGTACGGCCGGTTCTTGGGTGACGGTCATGGTCCCTCGTCCTTTGCTACGGTGCGGTTTCCCCGCAATCCCAGTGCGCTTACCACTAGATATAGGGATGTGGGCTGTACTTGCACACTAGATGTAGTGTCCGCGGAAGAATGGGACCATGGTCCCTGGCCAAGCCGACCCCGCGGAGTGTCCGTGGACCCGCGTCGCGGCGGCGTCACCACAGGCTCGCCATCTTCTAGGGTGAGCACATGGACCCCGCAGATGGCAACGCCGATCACCCCTCCCCCACGTTTGCCGAACTCGGCATCGAGGGCCCGTTGCTCAAGGCACTCGAGGATGTCGGCTACGAGTCGCCCTCCGCGATCCAGGTGCGCACCATCCCCCCGCTGCTGGCCGGCCGCGACGTGGTGGGCCTGGCACAGACCGGCACCGGCAAGACCGCGGCCTTCGCCCTGCCCATCCTCGCGCGACTGGACCTGCATCAGAAGGAACCCCAGGCGCTCGTGCTCGCCCCCACCCGCGAACTCGCACTACAGGTCTGCGAGGCCTTTGAGCGCTACGCCTCACGCCACAAGGGCGTCCACGTTCTTCCCGTGTATGGCGGCCAAGGTTACGGCGTGCAGTTGTCCGCGCTGCGTCGCGGCGTGCATGTGGTGGTCGGCACCCCGGGGCGCATCATGGATCATCTCGACAAGGGCACGCTCGACCTCAGCAGGCTGCGCTTCCTCGTGCTGGACGAGGCGGACGAGATGCTCAAGATGGGCTTCGCCGAGGACGTCGAGACCATCCTCGCCTCGACCCCCGACACCAAGCAGGTGGCACTGTTCTCCGCCACCATGCCCGCCCAGATCCGGCGACTGTCGCAGAAGTACCTCAACGATCCCCAAGAGATCACGATCACGCGCACCACCACCACGTCGTCCACCATCACCCAGCGCTACCTCGTGGTGAGCTACGCGCAGAAGGTCGATGCGCTCACCCGCATTCTCGAGGTGGAGAACTTCGAGGCGATGATCGTCTTCACCCGCACCAAGAACGACACCGAGGCGGTGGCCGAGAAACTGCGCGCGCGCGGGTTCGCGGCCACGGCCATCAACGGCGATGTGGCGCAGGCGCAGCGGGAACGCACCATCAAGCAGCTGCGCGAGGGCAAGCTCGACATCCTGGTCGCCACCGATGTCGCCGCACGCGGGCTGGACGTGGACCGCATCAGCCATGTGGTGAACTTCGACATCCCGGTGGACACCGAATCCTACGTGCACCGCATCGGCCGCACCGGGCGAGCGGGCCGCTCCGGCGACGCCATCAGCTTTGTCACCCCGCGCGAGCGGCGCATGCTCGCCGCCCTGGAGAAGGCCACCCGTCAGCCTCTGATCGAGATGCAGTGGCCGAGCGTCGACGACATCAACGCCACCCGCCTGGCCCGCTTCGACGCCTCGATCACGCAGGCGCTCGCCCAGCAGGACCGCATCGCGCGCTTCCGCGAGATCATCAGCCACTACGTGGAGCACCACGACGTCCCCGAGTTCGACGTCGCCGCGGCGCTCGCGGTGGTGGCTCAGGGCGACACGCCCCTGCTGCTCGACCCGGAGCAGGAGCCCGCCCGGCCCGCGGGCGGGTCCCCCGCAGCCGAGCGGGGCGGCGAAGCCAAGCGCTCCGGTGGCCGGGATCGCGACCGCGGCCCGGCAGCGGGGTTCCAGACCTACCGCATCGCCGTAGGAAAGCGCCACAAGGTGGAACCGCGGCAGATCGTGGGTGCACTGGCTAACGAGGGCGGGCTGTCACGCAGCGACTTCGGGGCGATCAAGGTTCACCCCGAGTTCTCCCTGGTGGAGCTTCCCGCCGACATGTCCTCCGAGACCTTCCGCAAGCTCTCCGGCACACGCATCAGCGGCAGGCTCATCGACCTGCGCGTCGACACGGGTGCCCCGTCGCGAGGGCGTCGCGGTGACGATGCCGGTGGATTCCGCCGCGACAACCGCGCGACCTCGGGCGGCGCTCCGCGCAAGCCGCGCTGGAAGTAGCCACCGACTTCGGGCCCCTTGCCCGCCGCAGTGGAAAGCGCCGATGCGACTAGCATGGGCGCCATGGAGCGCCATCGTCCCCGCGGCTTGACGCCCGAGGACCTGCGGCTCGCCGACGTGGCCCTCGTCTTGGCAGGAGGGGTGGTGGGTACCGCGGCGCGCGAGGCGCTGACCCTTGCCTTCCCGCCCATCAACGGCGTGCCGGTGACCGTCTGGGGCATCAATGTGGTGGGTGCGTTCCTCCTGGGACTGCTGCTGGAGTCGCTCGCCCGTCGCGGTGGCTACCATGGCCGACGGCGTTCGTTGCGGCTGCTGCTGGGCACCGGCGTACTCGGTGGCTTCACGACCTACAGCGCCCTCAGTGCCGATGCGGCCCACCTCATCGGATCCGGTGCGCCTGGCCTTGGGGTCGCCTACGGCCTGAGCACCGTGCTGGTCGGTGCCATCGCGACCGTGGGCGGCATGGCTACGGGTGTGGCATGGCATCGGCGTCGGGGGGACGGCGCATGAACGCGGGGGTGCTGTTCGTGCTCGTGGCGCTTGCCGGTGGAGTGGGCGCGGCCGCGCGGTTCGTGCTGGATGGGCTGATCCGGTCCGTGGTGAAGGACGGGGGCCTGCCATGGGGCACCATCGTCATCAATCTGACGGGGTCCCTCGCTCTGGGGCTGGCGATGGGCGTCGCCGCCCGGGGGCTCCTCCCCCACGACTGGCTCCTCGTGGCGGGCACCGGCTTCCTGGGCGGGTACACCACGTTCTCCACGGCCAGCTTCGAGACGGTGAGGCTGTTCCAGGACCGCAAGTACGTGCTGGGGGTGCTTAATGGGCTCGGAGTCCTGGTGGCGGGCGTCGCGGCTGCGGCCCTGGGCCTGTGGCTCGCAGGGCTCTAGCCCCGCCCTCCCAGCCCCCTCCCCTCTTCCCCGCCCCTGTCCCTCGGCCGGTGCCACCGCTGCTGCCCAT
>CAZFEH010000024.1:0-3326 GCA_964517615.1 uncultured Demequinaceae bacterium | reverse complement strand
CCCGCCCCCTCCTCCCAGCCCCCCTCCCCGCCGTTTTCTGCGAATCCGCAGTAAACAGCAGGAATCGGCCCCCACATTGACCATTTTCTGCGGATACAGGGAGGATGGAAGGTGGACTGAGCGGAAAAGGAGACCCCATGTCGTTCCAGGCCTATCTCGACGCCGTCGAGGACAAGACCGGGCTCACTCCGCGGCAGCTGCTCGACATCGCCGTGAGCCGAGGCTACGACGATCCCTCGGTCAAGGCCGCGGTGATCCTCGACTGGCTCAAGACGGACTACGGCCTGGGCAGAGGCCACGGCATGGCGATGGTCCACGTCATCACCAAAGGCCCCAAGATCGCCAGCACACACGTCGGCACCGCGGGCTCACATCGCGACGAGTCGGACACGCTGTGGCTTGACGGAAAGGCCACCAAGCCCTCCTAGACGGCTAGAGCAGCAGCCCCATGACCAGCGCCATCACTCCCAGTGCCGGGAGCACGCCCTGCTTGAGCGCCGCGGACGCCTTCTCGGGGCTGGACAGGAGCAGCACGAGGGCCGCCGCCACCATCGACCCCGCTCCGGCCAGCACCAGCGCCGCACCCACAGCGGTGGCGCCCGCGGCCACCAGCACGATGCCCACGGCCACCGTGAGCGCCAGGAACAGGTTGTAGAAGCCCTGGTTGAAGGCAAGGGTTCTCGTGGCAACGGCCTCAGACTCACTCAGACCGAAGACCTTACGGGCCCGGGGCGTGGTCCAGGCCACGGACTCCAGGTAGAAGATGAACACGTGCAGTGCCGCCGCTAAGCCTGCGAACACCAGTCCCACGACCACCATGGCTCCACGACCCTTCCCGTGGCGCGGGGGCCACTGTTCGATACTGCCACACGGCTGCTCTCGGGGCGTGAATCGCATTTGTGGTCCCACAGGACGCATCGCGGCCAGAAACATCGCACTTTTGGTCCCCAACGGGTGACGACGTCCCCGGCGGGGCTGGCACGTGACCGATGAGGCCAGCACTGCCGTGCTCACGACTGCCGTGCTAATGTAAGCACTGCTTACTCTATGGGAGGGACTGTCGTTGACTGCATCCTCGGCGAAGTCGAGCTATCACCACGGTGAGTTGCGTGCGGCGCTGGTCACGGCCGCGCTGGAGATGCTCGAGGCGGGCGAGACCTTCTCGTTGCGTGCGCTTGCCCGGCGGGCGGGCGTCACCACCGCTGCACCGTATCGACACTTCACCGATCGTGACGCGGTGGAGTCTGCGGTGGCCGTCCACGGGCTACGCGAACTGATGCGCGAGCTGACCGCCGACCGGCCGAGGCCGACATCTGCCGCACACATCGCTGAGCTCGCCGTCGACTACGTGCGCTTCGCCCGGCGGCGGCCGGCGCTGTTCCGGCTGATGTTCGGGCGGGAGTGTGATGACCAGGACGACGAGCGTGTTCGCGCGGCTGGCGCCCTGCACGACTATCTGACCGCCGTCATGGCAGAGGTCTTCCCGCGATCCGATCCCCTCGCACTCTCCACAGCGGGATGGTCGCTCGCACACGGGCTGGCCTTCCTGCACCTCGACGGAAAGCTGCCCCCTACCGACCAGGCGGCCATCGACGAGCGCGTGCGCTCGACCGTGGCTGCCGTGTTCCCCCCTGCCGCCTGAACGAGAGTTGATGGAACCCATGAGCACACGTGTCCTGATCGTCGTCACCAACGTCGACCACTATGAGGCGGACCCCTCGCATCCGACCGGGCTGTGGCTCTCGGAGCTGACCCACGCGTACGACATCTTCGCCGAGCGCGGTTTCGAGCAGACGATCGTGAGCCCCGCAGGCGGCAAGTCACCCCTGGAGCCGCGGTCGTTGAAGTTCCCCACCTACGACAGGTCCGCCCGGTCGTGGCACGAGAACCCCGCGCGGATGGCGCTGCTGGAGAACACCGTCAGTCCCGACGAGGTCGACGCGGCGGATTACGACGCGATCCACTTCACCGGCGGTCACGCCGTCATGTTCGACTTCCCCGGCAGCCTCGGCCTGCAGCGGATCACCCGCGAGATCTTCGAGCGCGGCGGCGTGGTCGGCGCGGTCTGCCACGGCTACTGCGGCCTGCTCGACACCACCCTCTCCGACGGCTCCTACCTCGTCGCCGGCCGCAACCTCACCGGCTTCTCCTGGGGCGAAGAGGTCCTCGCCCGCGTCGACAAGCTCGTCCCCTACAACGCCGAAGAGCGCATTCAGGAGCGCGGCGCCCACTACTCGAAGGCGCTGCTGCCGTTCGTCTCCAACACCGTCACCGACGGCACTCTCGTCACCGGCCAGAACCCCGGCTCAGCCAAGGAGACCGCGGCCAAGGTCGCCGCGCTCCTCTGACTCTCGCAGCCCGCAGCCGACCACAATCGACGCGGTGATCTGCCGGGCAACGGAGTGCTACGGCCCCCACTGACGGAACGTAGACTCAGATGCACCTGGCGGGACGGGTCCGCCGGAAAAGTGTCTTCGGGACGTGTCGATCCGTCACGGTTCGCTCGACGGAGAGACGGAGGGACGTCGGGCCCATACGGACCCCTGCACCGAAGGAGCAAAGACCATGGCCCAGTATGCCGTTCTCATCTACGCAGCCGACTCCGCTAATGCCCCAGATGCCACACAGGCCGAGTTGGAGACGTGCAACGATCACGCGGACGAGTTGGTCGCATCCGACGCGATGTTGCTCGCCTACGCGCTCACCCCGCGGGAGATGGCCACGTCGCTGCGCGCCGGATCCGTCACGGACGGACCGTTTGTCGACGCCAAGGAGATCGTTGCCGGGTTCTACGTCATCGAAGCCCAGCACCTGGATGAGGCGATCGCGATCGCGAAGACCAATCCGGTGCTGCGGGAGGGCGGCGGCATCGAAGTCAGGCCCGTTCACAGCGGCGGCACCATCCGAAAGCCGACGACCGACGGCCACACGGACCCCGCCTGACGCCACCGAGCAGGCGCTCTTGCGACGCGAGTTCGGGATTCCGACAAGTGCGTCACGATCGGGGAACTCGTTCACTGATCTGCCGGACATGACAAAGCCCTGGCGAGAACACCGTTCTCACCAGGGCAAACGTCGGGCTGACAGGATTTGAACCTGCGACCCCTTGACCCCCAGTCAAGTGCGCTACCAAACTGCGCCACAGCCCGTGACAGCCAGATAATGCTACCGGACTCCCGGCCCTTCCAAGGACACCGCCGCGCCCACAGCGCGGTGCGGTTCAGAGTCCAGTGTCGGTGTGATGCTGCGCATCCGCCGGCAGCGCAGGGGCATAGACCACCGTGCGGTTGCGACCCTGTCGCTTGGCCTCATACATGGCCGCATCG
>CAZFEH010000023.1:21070-26479 GCA_964517615.1 uncultured Demequinaceae bacterium | reverse complement strand
CCCCAGGTGCGGGCGCTGCTGGACTCCGAGGCGCCCATCGTCACCCTGGTCGCGAAGTCGGATATCCGCCACGCCGAGAGGGCTCTGCGCGTCAGCCCCGACGAGAACCTGGCCATGATCGAGCAGACCGTGGCCTTCCTGGTGGGGGAGGGGCGGCGCGTGGTCCTCGACGCCGAGCACTTCTTCGACGGCTACCGCTTTGACCCCGAGTACGCCGTGCGTGCGCTCCTGGCAGGCGAGGCGGGCGGTGCCGACACCCTGGTCCTGTGCGACACCAATGGCGGCATGCTTCCCGACGATGTCGCGGCCATCGTGAGCGCGGCGCGCACCCGGGTGGGGGCGCGGCTGGGGATGCACGCCCACAATGACTCGGGCTGTGCCGTCGCCAACTCGATGGCAGCCGTCGCCGCCGGTGCCTCCCACGTCCAGGGCTGCGTCAACGGCTACGGCGAGCGCACCGGCAATGCCGACATCATCGCCGTGGCCGCCAACCTCGAACTCAAGCGCCGCGCAGTCACCCTTGCCCCCGGCTCCCTGCGCGAAGCGACCCGCATCGCCCACGCCATCTCCGAGATCACCAACATCGCGCCCTTCGCGCGCCAGCCCTACGTCGGTGCCTCGGCGTTCGCGCACAAGGCCGGGCTGCATGCCTCGGCCATCAAGGTGGATCCCGACCTCTACCAGCACACCGACCCCGCCCACGTGGGCAACGACATGCGCATGCTCGTCTCCGAGATGGCCGGGCGCGCCTCGATCGAGCTCAAGGGCAAGGAGTTGGGCTTCGACCTCGCAGGCCAGGGCGAACTGCTCACGCGTGTGACTGAGCGCGTCAAGAACGCCGAGGCCCAGGGCTATACCTTCGACGCCGCCGATGCCTCGTTTGAGCTGCTGCTGCGCGGCGAGTTGGGCGAGGTGTCTCGCTTCTGGGACGTGGAGACGTGGCGCGTGCAGGTCTCGTCGGCACCGGGAGACCCCACCAACGCCGATGCCGAGGCCGTGGTCAAGCTTCACGCCGGCGGCCGTCGCGTGGTGGTGGTCGGCGAGGGCAACGGTCCCGTGAATGCGCTCGACGCCGCGCTGCGCCAGGCGCTCACCTCGGTGTATCCCGAGATCGCGCGCTTCGAGCTGACCGACTTCAAGGTGCGCATCATGGATGCGAGCCATGGCACCGATGCCGTGACGCGGGTGCTTATCCGCACGCACGACACGGACACGGGTCAGGCCTGGCAGACCGTGGGTGTGGGGCCCAACATCATCGAGGCATCGTGGGAGGCGCTCACCGATGCGCTGTACTTCGGGCTGCTCAAGGCGGATGTGACGCCGCAGCCGTGAGCGGTCGCAGGACTAGAGCGCAGTGCCGATGAGCGAGCCGATGCCAAAGGTGATCGCCATGGCCACCGCGCCGCCCACCACGTTGCGTGCCAGCGCGCGCAGGTAGGGGGAGTGCGCCAGGCGCGCGCTGCTGATCCCGCTGATGGTCAGAGCGAGCAGCACACCCACGAAGGTGGCGCCGATGCGCCACTCGGGGGGCGAGAGCAGCATGGTCGCGAGCGGTACGAGCCCGCCCACGGTGAAGGCCACGAGCGACGCGAGGCCCGCCGTCCAGGGGTTGGTGAGCTCCTCGACATCGATGCCCAGGTGCATCTTGGCGTGGATGGCGAGAGGATCCTTGGCCATCTGCTCGGTTGCGGCCGCACGTGCAGTCGCCTCGGACATGCCCGTCTCGATGTTCAGCCGCACCAACTGCTCCAGTTCCCACTGCGGCCGGGCCTTCTGCCAGATGCGCTCGCGTGCGATCTGTGCCCTCTCGGCATCGCGCTGTGCCGAGACGGAGACATATTCGCCCACGCCCATTGACAGAGCGCCGGCCGCGATGCCGGCGATGGCCGTGGTGACGATGACCCCGGCATCGGCGGTGGCCGCGGCCACACCCACGAGCAGGGCAGCTGTGGAAACGATGCCGTCGTTAGCGCCCAGCACACCTGCGCGCAGCCAGTTCAGACGGCCCGAGATGTCGGCCTCGTCGGGGCCGCGCTTGAGATCGGCGAGATGCGAGGGACTGGTCATGACCTCCACGGTAGGCCGGGAAGATCAGCCGCGCCAGGAAGGCAAGGCTTGCCTCAGTTGCGTCGACCCATGACGGCGGTGCCCACGCGCACGATGGATGCGCCCTCCGCGATGGCCCACTCCAGATCACCGGACATCCCCATGGACAGTTCCCACGCCTCGCGCAGGTCCACGGTGCCGCGCTCGGCCAGGATGAGCGCCTCGTCGCGCACATCACGCAGGCGGCGGTAGCCGGCGCGCACTGCGGCCTCGTCGGGGGAGTTGAGGCCGATGGTCATGAAGCCGGTGACCGTCAGTGCAGGTAGCTGCTGGGTTGCAGTCGCGAGGGCCAGCGCCTCCGAAGGGCTCACTCCGGCCTTGGACTCCTCCCCCGAGACGTTGACCTGGATCATCACCTCCAGGTCGCGCTCCGCCTCCAGGGCCAGCCGGGACAGACGCTCCGCCAGTGCGAGCGAGTCGACGGTCTGCACGCAGCCTGCCCAGCGGGCCGCGATCTGCGCCTTGTTGCGCTGCAGCTGCCCGATCACATGGATGGTGGTGCGGCGTATGCCCGACCGAGAGCGTGCGTGGGCCTCGAGCGCCGGCCCCTTGACCGCGAGCTCCTGCATCCGGGACTCTCCCACCAGCGCGGCCCCGGCATCGGCCACGGCCACGGCCGCATCGGCATTCCAGTTCTTGGTGGCCACGAGCAGACGCACCTCCGCGCCGGCCCGCCCTGCGGCCACCTCGGCGGCGCGGATGCGGGCCGTGACCTCAGCCAGGCGGGTGGCATAGTCCCAGCCGGCAGGAGGGGGCGCGAGCTCCATCAGGCCTCCTTGGCGATGGCGGCCACGGCGGCGCCGGTGAGGCGCACCAGATCCGCGGGGGCCAGGCCGATATCCAGGCCGCGCCGTCCGCCGGAGACGTAGATCACGTCATACAGTTCTGCGGTCTCATCGAGAGCGGTGGGCAGGGCCTTGCGCTGGCCGATGGGGGATATGCCCCCCACCACGTAGCCCGAGGAGCGTTCGGCATCGGCGGGCGGGGCCATCTCGGCCTTCTTGCCGCCCAGTGCCGCCGCGAGGCGCTTGAGATCGAGCATGCCGCTCACGGGCACGATCCCGACGCTCAGCCGTCCGTCCACGTACGCGCACAGAGTCTTGAAGACCTGATCCGGGTCTGCGCCAATCGCTTGGGCGGCCTCCAGGCCGTAGGACAGATCGCCGGCCGGATCGTGCTCGTAGGGGTGGAGGGTGAAGGGGATTCCCGCCTCCGTGAGCGCGACGGTGGCGGGGGTGGACCCGCCGGGGTGGTGCTTCGACATGACTCCTATTCTTCCCGGTCACGCGGCGGCATGGATCGCCTCGCATGCCGCGACCAACCGCTCGCGCAGCACGGCGCCACGTGCGGCGAAGTCGCGCTGCCGTGCCGCGTACTCGCGTTTGCCCTCCGGCGTCTCGATAGCGATCGCCGTAAGCCCCAAGCCGCTCACGTCATACGGCGAGGCCTGCATGTCCACCTGCCGCACTTCCAGAGCCAGCTCGAAGCAGTCCTGCTGCAACGTGCTGGGCACCGCGGGCGCGAGTTTGGCGCACCACTTGTACAGGTCCATCGTGGCGTGCAGGCAGCCGGGTTGCTCGCGCGTCACCTGACCTGAGCGCTCCAGCACGGTCGCATTGCGCGGCACCGCCTCCTGCGTGAAGAAGCGGTAGGCGTCAAAGTGGGTGCATACCAGCGCGTTCGCCTCGACCACGGCATCGGTCTCGCGCGCGCCCAGGCGCAGCGGCAGGGGATGGCGCGTCGCATCGGCGCGGTAGACCATCGCCCATTCGTGCAGGCCGAAGCATCCCAGCTGCATGGGCCGGGCTGCGGTGGCGCGCATGAGCCCCAGCACAAAGTCCACGGTCGCCCCGCGCGCCTGAATGAACGCCCGCGCGTCCACCCAGGACCGCGTGCCGTCGGAGGCGTACCAGCGCCAGGTGGCATGCTCGGCGGCGTCCTCGAGCGCCACGCCCACGCCCGGATGCCAGCGCCGCAGGTGCGCGGGCCGGGTGGAGTAGTACTCGTAGAGGAAGTCCTCGACGGCATGCTTCTGCCCGCGCCCGGCCCGTTCCCGATGCCCGGCGGTGGAGCGGTCGGCCCTCGCGGCGTGGGCGGCGGCCAGGGGTTCCCATGCGGCGCGCGCCAGGGTCGTCAGCGCCGACGCCGAGGTCGCCGCTGGCGCAGGAGTAGCCGCCGATGCCAGGGCAGCCTCAGGGATAACTGCCGGGGCAGCCTCCGGGGACGCGCTCACCGGGTCGTCCTCTCGCGCCAGCGGGAGATCCAACCCGCATCGGCCACCCACGTGGACAGCCAGGTGAGCAGTCGCTCCAGCGGTCCGCGTCCCAGCAAGCGCTGCCACAGCGCGGCCGAGACGACCGCCCCGGCGCACAGCACGACAAGGGCCAGATTGGAGGGCTCGCGCACCATCTCGCGGCCCACCACGGAGATCACCACCAGGTGGGCGGTGTAGAGGGTGAGGGTCATGGCGCCGGTGGCCGCGAGCGGCTGAAGCGCCCTCCGGCCCCACCCGTGCGCCGCGCCGCGGTCTGCGATCCACAGCGACAGCGCGATCACCACGAAGGCGGCCCCCACATTGCCCACCATCTCGAACGGGGTGTAGCTGTGCGGCGCGATCGATGTCCACGCGATGGCCCAGCCGGCCGTGGGCTGGCCCGGGGTGGCGCCCAGGTCGAGCAGCTTGGAGGCCACCCCCACGCCATATGCCGCGCCTGCCAGCATGAGTCCCACGAAGCCCAGGAGCAGGCGGCGCCGTGCCGCCCACGGTGCCCAGCCTCCCACGGCCAGCCCGATCAGCACGTAGCCGGTCCAGGACAGGGCGGGGTAGTGGTGTGACCACAGTTCGTGGAGCACCGGTGTGCGCACCACCGAGGCCTTGACGGCCATGTCGAGCACCCACGGCACCAGCCAGAACCCCGCCGCCAGCAGTGCCCCGCCCACGGCGGCCTGGGTGCGCGGCCTCCAGCCCAGGGCGGGCAGCGCCAGCAGGAACATCACGCCGAGGTTGTCGAGAATCACGTCCACCGGGGTGTTGAGCGCGCTCACCCCCCATCCCAGCACGATGAGCGCCACTGCACGCACGGCCACACGCACCCTGGTGTGGGACACCGCCTCCCGCCGCGGAGCGACCGCGAGCCGGTGGGTGAGCATCAGCGCGATGGAGACCCCCGCCATGAGCGCGAACAGCGCCGAGGATCGGCCGTCCGCGACGACGAGCCACGGCCACGCCTCCGGGTCGCCCACGTGGGCCGCGAACATTCCCAGGAGCGCCGCGGCACGGGCGATGTCGAGGCCGATGACGCG
>CAZFEH010000023.1:5135-20970 GCA_964517615.1 uncultured Demequinaceae bacterium | reverse complement strand
CGCGCGGTGGGCATGCACGGCATGGTACGCCGATGCGAGGGTCCGGCGGGTGCCGGAGGGGGTCTGCTGCGGGGGCCGCACCCACGCAGGTGCCCCCGCATCGGCCCACCCGGATACCCTGGAGGCATGCGCATTGCCAGATTCACCACCGGCGGCGACCCCCGCTACGCGATAGTCGAGGGCGAGGCGGGCCAGGAGGTGCTCCTGGTCATCACGGGCGACCCGCTGTACATGCCCGGTGCGCCCACGGGCGAACGCCTCCCCCTGGACGACGACGTGCGGCTGCTCGCGCCCATCATCCCGCGCTCCAAGGCGGTGTGCCTGGGCAAGAACTACGAGGCCCACGCCAAGGAGATTCCCCACCGCGGCCCGGCCTCCGAGTTCCCCATCCTCTTCCTCAAGCCCAACACCGCCGTGATCGGTCCCGACGACCCGATCGTGCTGCCGGACTACAGCCAGGACGTGCAGATGGAGGCGGAACTGGCGGTCGTGATCGGCAGGCTGTGCAAGGACGTCTCGCCCGAGACGGCCCTGGACTACGTGTACGGCTTCACGTGCGCCAATGACGTCACCGCGCGTGACATCCAGCGGCGCGAGGACCAGTGGTTCCGGGCCAAGGCCTTCGACTCCTCGCTGCCGCTGGGCCCCTGGATCGAGACCGAGCTGGCCCATGACGACGTGCACATCACCGGGCGCGTCAACGGCGAGATCGCGCAGCAGGGGGACACGGGCGACATGATCCTGGGTGTCGCGGAGGCCGTCGCGATGGTGTCGGAGATCGTGACGCTCCTGCCCGGCGACGTGGTCCTCACCGGCACCCCCGCAGGAGTGACTACGCTGAACCACGGTGACATCGCCGAGGTGAGCATCGAGGGACTAGGAACCCTGCGCAACCCCGCCGTGCGGCGCTGACCCCGGGCATCGGCCCCAGAGTTTTTGTGAGTAAGGAAGACATGAGCACCGTTCGGGTTCGCTTCTGCCCGTCGCCCACCGGCCTGCCCCACGTGGGCATGGCGCGCACGGCACTGTTTAATTGGGCCTACGCCCGCCATACGGGCGGGCAGTTGGTGTTCCGCATCGAGGACACCGATGCGGCGCGCGATTCCGAGGAGTCGTACCTGCAGCTGCTCGACGCGATGGCGTGGCTGGGCCTCACCTACGACGAGGGCCCTGACATCGGCGGCCCGTACGCCCCCTACCGTCAGAGCGAGCGCCGTTCCCTGCACGACGACGTGGCGCGGCGTCTGCTCGATGCGGGCTTCGCGTACGAGTCCTTCTCCACGCCCGAGGAGGTCGAGGCGCGGCACAAGGAGGCCGGGCGCGACCCCAAGCTGGGCTACGACGGCTATGACCGCGACCTGACCGAGGCGCAGCGCGATGCCTACCGGGCGCAGGGCCGTGAGGCCGTGATCCGCATGCGCATGCCCGACGAGGACATCACCTTCACCGACCTGATTCGCGGCGAGGTGACGTTCCCGGCGGGCACCATTCCGGACTACGTGATCGTGCGCGGCAACGGCGACCCGCTCTACACGCTCGTGAACCCCGTGGACGATGCCCTGCAGAAGGTCACGCACGTGTTCCGCGGCGAGGACCTGCTGTCCTCCACGCCGCGCCAGATCGTGCTGTGGCGCGCGATGGTGGAGTTGGGCCTGGCCGATGCCGTGCCCGAGTTCGCGCATATGCCGATGGTGCTGGGCGAGGGCACCAAGAAGCTGTCCAAGCGGGACCCCGAGTCGGATCTGTTCCTGCACCGCGAGCGCGGCTTCCTGCCCGAGGGCCTGGTGAACTACCTCGCTCTGCTGGGCTGGTCGATCGCCCCCGACCGGGATGTGTTCACGCCCCAGGAGCTGATCGAGGCCTTCGACATCCGCGACGTGAACCCGAACCCCTCGCGCTTTGACCTCAAGAAGGCCGAGGCCATCAACGCCGAGCACATCCGGCGCCTGCCCGTGGGCGACTTCGTGGCCCGCCTGGTGCCGTACCTGCATCGCGATGGGGTGCTGTCGGCCGCCGAGGTGCGTGACCTGACGCCGCACGAGGAGGCCACGCTGGCGCTCGCGGCGCCGCTCATCCAGACCCGCATCCAGCTGCTGGGCGAGGCCACGGCGATGCTGCGCTTCCTGTTCATCGCCGACGCCGAGGTGGTGGTCGAGGACGATGCCCGGGCCAAGCTGCCCGAGAACGCGGCCCAGATCCTCGATGCCGCGGTGGAGGTGCTGGAGGCGCTGGAGGACTTCCGGGCGGAAGCGCAGCAGGAGGCGCTGACACGGGTGCTCGTGGAGCAGATGGGCATCAAGCCCCGCTTCGCCTTTGGGCCGCTGCGCGTGGCCGTGACGGGACGCTTGGTGTCTCCGCCGCTGTTCGAGTCGATGGAGATACTGGGCCGCGAGCACGCCCTGGCGCGCCTGCGCGCACTGCGAGCGTCGCTGTAGAGAGGGCAGGGACTTCCCCGCCCGACAGTTACGTAATACAATACGAGCATGACTCGGAAGATTCAGGGGCGCGAGGTATCCGACGCGGAAGTTGACGCATGGGTGACAGAGGCTGAGGCGGGATACGACGTTGACGAGTTGCGTAAGCGCATCATCGGACGCCCGGCACGCGGCGACAGCGCGTCGCAGGTGGTGCCGGTGCGCCTTACCTCGGAAGAGCTCGCCGCCGTGATGCAGCGTGCAGAACGCGAGCACCTCAACCGCTCTGAGGCGATTCGGGCCGCGTTGGCCGAGTGGTCCCACGTCGCGTGATTGTTCGCGGTTCCGCACTCAAACACGGGATCTCCGAGGGTGATGGGGTAGAGGCGGCAACGTCGCCAGTCCTCGTCATGAGACTTGACGAGGACAATCCTCAACGGCAGATGCGCTTGGGGTTCGACTCCAAGAGTCGTCTACTGGAGACCGTTGTCTTGCTGTGGGACGACGGCACCGAGGAACTCATTCATGCGATGAAGGCGCGGTCACAGTACTCGGCGCTCTTGGACTAGCTGGAAAGGTGCAGGGCCCGGACATCACGTCCGGGCCTAGCCGCAGCCCGCCTAGGATGGCTGGAGGCAAGCGGAAGGTGTGACACATGACGGTCCCGGAGATGCTCGACGGCGCGGGCATTCGAGGCGTTCTCCTGGACATCGACGACACCCTGGTGGACACCCGTGGGGCCTTTCGGCACGCGCTCGCGGTGGTGGGCGACTCGTACCTGCCCCAGCCCGTGTCCCCCGATGACCTGGTGCGCGTGTGGCGCACCGACTCGGGTGGCTGGTACCGCGCGTTCACGCGCGGCGAGGTGTCCTACCGCGAGCAGCGCATGCGCCGTGCCAACGAGTTGCACGCGCTCTTTGGCGGGCCGGGGCTTGATGACCCCGCTTATGACGCCTGGGACGAGCAGTTCGAGGCGGCCTTCCGCGAAGGGTGGATCGCGCATCCCGATGCCCTGCCCCTGCTGGATGCGCTCGACCGCGCCGGCATCCCCTACGGCGCCGTGAGCAACGCCGCCTCTGCCTATCAGGAGGTCAAGCTCGCCGCGGCGGGCCTTGCGCGAGTGTCGATGCTCGTGGGCACCGACACCTTCGGCGTGGGCAAGCCCGATGCCCGGGTGTTCCAGGAGGGGGCGCTGCTCCTGGGGTGGGAGCCGGCTCTGTGCGCCTACGTGGGCGACGAACTGGACATCGATGCGCGGGGTGCGGTGGCTGCCGGGTTGGGGTGGGGCGTGTGGCTCGACCGGCCCGCCGCGCGTGGGGACGGTCACGCCGGATCGCACGGCGGCGAGGAGCCGCTAGGGCAGGGCGTGCGGCGCGTGGAGTCACTCATGGAGGTGGGCGCATGGTTTGGGGAGGGCGCCAAACTCGGGTAATGTAGTGCCCCGGTTCCGCAAGGGCCATTGGGGTATGGTGTAACTGGCAGCACGACTGATTCTGGTTCAGTTAGTTGAGGTTCGAATCCTTGTACCCCAGCCGCGAAGAAGGCCCGCCTCGGCGGGCCTTCCTGGTTTTCTAGGTGGCGCGGGGTGCTCCGGCTCAGTGCCGGAGCACCACCTCGCGCCCATCCCAGTCCGCGGTCACCGTGGACCCCTCGGGCAGGCGCCCGTCCACGATCTCCTTGGCCAGCACGTTGACCAGGCGCGACTGGATCAGTCGGCGCAGTGGCCGTGCACCGAACCGCGGGTCGTAGCCGTCGGTCGCGAGGGACTCCCGCAGCGCCTCCGTGACCACCAGGGTCACCCCCTTGGCCTCGTGCAGACGGGCCGCGGTCTTGGCCAGTTCGGCCTCAACGATCGCGTCCATCGCGGCGGGGTCGATGCGGTCGAACACCACGATGTCGTCCAACCGGCCCAGGAACTCGGGCCGGAAGGAGCGCTTGAGCACCTCGTGCAGCGACGCCTCCAGTACGCCTCGGTCCACGCCGTCCCACCCGAGCACCAGGTCGGAACCCAGGTTGGACGTCATCACGATGATCGTGTTGGTGAAGTTCACGGTGCGACCCTTGCCGTCGGTGAGCCGCCCGTCGTCCAGCACCTGGAGCAGGGCGTTCCACACGTCGGGATGCGCCTTCTCGACCTCGTCGAACAGCACCAGGGAGTACGGACGCCGCCGTACGGCCTCGGTCAGCTGCCCGCCCTGGTCGTAGCCCACGTAGCCGGGGGGCGCACCGATGAGCCGCGCCACCGCGTGGCTCTCCATGTACTCGGACATGTCGATGCGCACCATGGCGCGCTCGTCGTCGAACAGCTGCTCCGCCAGCGCGCGCGCCAGCTCCGTCTTGCCTACGCCCGTGGGGCCCAGGAAGAGGAACGAGCCGATGGGCCGATGCGCGTCGGCGAGTCCGGCGCGGGCCCGGCGGATGGCATCGGACACGGACGTGATGGCCCGATCCTGCCCCACCACTCGGCCGTGAAGGCGGTGCTCCAGCTGGCCCAGCTTGTCGGACTCCTCGGTGAGCAGGCGCTGCACCGGGATGCCGGTCCAGCGGGCCACCACGGAGGCGATATCCTCGCCCGTGACCTCCTCGCGCAGCATGCGCTCGGGGGCGGGGATCGCGTCGAGCTCCGCCCGCGCCTGCGCCATCTCGCGTTCGGCGGCAGGGATCTTGCCGTAACGGATGCGGCCCGCGGATTCGAGATCCGCGAAGCGCTCCGCGCGCTCCAGGTCGCGGCCCAACTGCTCCAGGGTCTCCGTGGCGGCGCTCACCCGCGAGATGAGGTCCTTCTCCCGGGCCCAGCGCATGTTGAGTTCCTCGGAGTCGCCCTTGAGGCGGGCGATCTCCGCGTCGATCTCGTCGCGGCGGGCGCGAGCGGCGTCGGCCTTGTCCTTGGCCACCTGGGTGCGCTCGATCTCCAGCTGCATGATGCGCCGGCGCGAGCGGTCGAGCTCGACCGGCATGGAATCCAGCTGCATCTTGAGGGCCGAGGTGGCCTCGTCGATCAGGTCCACGGCCTTGTCGGGCAGGAAGCGGTCCGGGATGTAGCGGTCGGAGAGCGCGGCGGCGGCCACGATCGCCTCGTCGGTGATCTTGACGCCGTGGTGTACCTCGTACTTCTCCTGCAGGCCGCGCAGGATCGCCACGGTGTCGTCCAGGCTGGGCTCGCCCACGTAAACGGGCTGGAAGCGGCGTTCGAGCGCGGAGTCGGTCTCCACGTACTCGCGGTATTCGGCGAGCGTGGTGGCGCCGATCATGCGCAGCGTGCCGCGTGCGAGCATCGGCTTGAGGATGTTGCCCGCGTCCACGGAGCCCTCCGCCTTGCCCGCGCCCACGATCGTGTGCATCTCGTCCACGAACAGGACGATGCGGCCCTCGGCAGCCTCGACCTCATCGAGCACGGCCTTGAGGCGCTCCTCGAACTGGCCGCGATAGGCCGCGCCCGCGAGCAGGGAGCTCATGGCGATGGCGACGATGCGACGGTCCTTGAGGGACGAGGGCACGTCCCCGGCGACGATGCGCTGAGCGAGCCCTTCGATGATGGCGGTCTTGCCCACGCCGGGTTCGCCGATCAGCACGGCGTTGTTCTTGGTGCGGCGCGCGAGCACCTGCATGACGCGCCGGATCTCCTCGTCGCGGCCGATGACGGGGTCGAGTGCGCCGGCCTCGGCCAGGGCGGTGAAGTCCTGGCCGAACTGCTCCAGCGCGCTGCGCTCCTCCGCGCGAGGAGCGTGTGTCTGAGTAGACATGTTGTTCCTCCTAGTAGATGTGAGTGCAACCCTAAAGTTGAGTCGCCTACGCTCAAGTCTACGCGCTTTCGTCAGAATGGCAAGGGGCCGAGCGAGGGCCGATTGGCGCGGCGGCGCCACTTTCCGCTAATGTAGGTACTCGCGCTCGCGGCCCACGGCCGGCGAGACTCTAGGGCCCCGTCGTCTAGCGGCCTAGGACGCCGCCCTCTCAAGGCGGTAGCGCCGGTTCGAATCCGGTCGGGGCTACACGTAAGGCAGACTCAGGCTCCTCACCGCGGTGAGGAGCCTTTCTCTTTGGCCGCCGCCTGCGCCGATGCCGTGGGAACGTCGGCCATCGTGGCGAGCCGCGCGCGCCACGCCGCCACGAGTTCTTGCGGGGGAACCCCGCACGCCGGATCCTCCGCCTCCATGCCAGGACGGCGCTGGGCGATGGCCCTGTAGATGCGATCACGCCAGGCGCGTGGCACGATCCGCGCTGCGGCGGCCGCGCGCCACGGCCAGCCGAGCCTGGTAAGGATGAAGATCACGGCGTCGGAGCGCATGAGCGCCCGCTGTCCGTCCCACACCACGATGGTCGAGGCGGTGACGTCGGCTTCAAGCCCCGCGGCTCGCACGATCGCCTGGCCCACCTCCCCAGCGCTGCCCGCCAGCAGAAACCGCGCCTCGGTGTCGCGTCGCACCAGAAAGGCCACAAAGCCGTTGCACAGGGCGCACTCGCCGTCGAAGACCACGATCTGGGGCATGGTGCCAGCGTATCGCCGCCCGACCGGCACACCAGGAATCCCGCTAGGGTGATCGGAAAGGCACCCGAGGCGAGGAGGACTGCCATGCGACGCGCACCGTTCAGGAGGCGGGGGATCCTCGCGGCCATGCTCGCTGTGGCGCTCACGGGTTGCACCGGCAGCGTGGTGGATGACGGAAGTGCCGATCAGGGCACGGTGGCGGCCAGTGCGGGGGTGAGTGGCGCGGCAACGCCCGATGCGTCACAGACGCCGGCCCCGACCGCGCCGGAGGACATCAAGCCGATGGAGGTGGGGGACTGCCTCAACAAGGTGGGCCTCGATGAGCTGGGACTGCCCATCCCGGAGTACATCGACTGCGACGAGCCGCACATGTTCGAGGTGACCGCCATCTATCAGGATGCCTTCGCGCCCGGCACCTGGGACTTCGAGGCGCTCAAGGACGCCCGCCGCGACGAGTGCGAGCGCCACTACACCGCGTATACCGGCCTGGCCACGGGCAAGGGCAGCGGCAACACCGATTCGGCCTGGGCCTTCGACGAGCCCTCTCAGGCCGCGTACGACGCCGGGGTCTACACCGTGGTCTGCTACGCCTCGTGGCCCTGGTTCGAGTTGCGGGAGGGGTCGCAGCGCGCGGGGGCCGTGGCCGTTCCCTGAGTCCTCGCGAGGCGTGCCATCATCTGCGCGGTGTCGCCACTGAGCCGCGGCGGCTCACCCGGCTACGACGCGCGGACCAGGACGTCCGAGAGCTTGCGGGCGGCGTCCACCACGGCGGGGGCATGGTGGTCTGCCGGATGTGCGGTGAGGCGTTCGGCGGGGCCGGAGATGGACACGGCCGCGATCACGGTGCCGGTCGGCCCCCACACGGGGGCGGATACGGAGGAGACTCCGGGTTCGCGCTCCGCGGAGCTCTCCGCGAAGCCGGCTTCCCGCACGGTGGCGAGGTCGGCGGCGGTGAAGCGCGCGGTGCTGAGGATGCGGTGCGCGATCTCCGGCTCCGCCCACGCGAGCAGCACCTTGGCGGCCGAGCCGGCGGACATGGTCATGGTGGTGCCCACGGGGATCGAGTCGCGCAGGCCCACGGGACGGTCGGCGGCGGCGATGCAGATGCGGTGCTCGCCGTGCAGGCGATACAGCTGGGCGGATTCTCCAGTGCGGTCGCGCAGCACGTCGAGCACGGGCTGCGCCGCGGCGACGAGGCGGTCCTCTCCCACTGAGGCGGCCAGGTGGAGGAAGCGTCGCCCGAGGATGAAGGCGCCTGCGTCGTTGCGCCCCACCAGATGGTGGTGCTCCAGCGCCAGGAGGAGCCGATGCGCGGTGGGGCGCGCCAGGTGCGTCGCGTCGACGATCTGGGCGAGGGTCGCGGGGCCGTGTTCGAGCGCGCCCAGAATCGCCGCGGTCTTGTCAACGACGCCTACACCGCTATGATTGTCCATGTAGCGATACTAGCGTCTCATAATATGAGATGTCGAGGAGTGGGAACCGGCGCCGCTCGGCGCAACAAGAGAACATCGCGCGGGGTCCCGCCCGCGCGATGGAGTAGCGGAGGAAGCATGGGCACGACGCTCGCTGAGAAGCTGTGGAACGACCACCTGGTCCGCAAGGGTGAGGACGGCGCGCCCGACCTCATCTACATCGACCTTCACATGTGCCACGAGGTCACGAGTCCTCAGGCCTTCGAGGGCCTGCGCCTCGCGGGCCGCGACGTGCGCCGCAAGGACCTCACCATCGCGACCGAGGACCACAACACCCCCACGCTCAACATCGACCTGCCCATCGCGGACGAGGTCTCGCGCCTGCAGATCCACACCCTGCGCGACAACGCCAAGGAGTTCGGCGTGCGCATCCACTCCCTCGGCGATGCCGATCAGGGCGTGGTCCACGTGGTCGGCCCGCAACTGGGCCTGACGATGCCCGGCATGACCGTGGTCTGCGGCGACTCCCACACCTCCACCCACGGCGCGTTCGGCGCCCTGGCCTTCGGCATCGGCACCTCCGAGGTGGAGCACGTGCTCGCCACCCAGACCCTGCCGCTCAAGCCCTTCAAGACCATGGCGATCAACGTCACCGGGCAGCTGCCCGAGGGCTCGACCGCCAAGGACATCATCCTCGCGATCATCGCTAAGATCGGCACCGGCGGCGGACAGGGCTACGTGCTCGAGTACCGCGGCGAAGCGATCCGCAAGCTGTCGATGGAAGCGCGCATGACCATCTGCAACATGTCGATCGAAGCGGGCGCGCGCGCCGGCCTCATCGCCCCCGATGAGACCACCTTCGAGTACGTCAAGGGCCGTCCCCACGCCCCCGAGGGCGAGGACTGGGACGCCGCCGTCGCCTACTGGGAGACCCTCGTCACCGACGAGGACGCCGTCTTCGACACCGAGATCGAGCTGCGCGCAAGCGACCTCGAACCCTTCGTCACCTGGGGCACCAACCCCGGCCAGGGCCTCCCGCTCAGCGCGTCCGTGCCCAGCCCCGAGGACTTCGCCGACGAGACCGACCGCGAGGCCGCGACCAACGCCCTGGAGTACATGGGCCTGACCCCCGGCACGCCGCTGCGCGAGATCCAGATCGACACGGTGTTCCTGGGCTCATGCACCAACGGCCGCATCGAGGACCTGCGCGCCGCCGCCGACATCATCCGCGGCCGCACCAAGGCCGAGAACGTGCGCATGCTCGTGGTGCCCGGCTCCGCCCGGGTGCGCCTCCAGGCCGAGGCCGAGGGCCTGGACCAGGTGTTCAAGGAGTTCGGCGCCGAATGGCGCAACGCGGGCTGCTCGATGTGCCTGGGCATGAACCCCGACCAGTTGAAGCCGCAGGAGCGTTCCGCCTCCACCTCGAACCGCAACTTCGAGGGCCGTCAGGGCAAGGGTGGTCGCACCCACCTGGTCTCGCCCTTGGTCGCCGCCGCCACCGCGGTGCGCGGCACCCTGTCCTCCCCTTCAGACCTGTCCAGCCCCGCAGACCTCGACGCCGCCGGCGTTGAGGCGTAAGGAGAGCCGCCATGGAGAAGTTCACCACTCACACCGGCGTGGGCGTGCCACTGCGCCGCTCCAACGTCGACACCGACCAGATCATCCCGGCCGTCTACCTCAAGCGCATCACCAAGACCGGCTTCGACGACGCCCTCTTCGCCGCGTGGCGCGGGGACCCGGAGTTCATCCTCAATCAGGAGGCCTACAAGCACGGCTCCGTGCTCGTGGCGGGCCCCGACTTCGGCACCGGCTCCTCCCGTGAGCACGCCGTGTGGGCGCTGCGCGACTACGGCTTCAAGGTGGTGCTCGCCTCGCGCTTCGCGGACATCTTCCGCGGCAACTCCGGCAAGCAGGGCCTGCTGACCGGCATCGTGTCGCAGGAGAACATCGAGCTGCTGTGGAAGCTGCTGGAGACCGAGCCGGGCAAGGAGATCACCGTCTCGCTCGAGGACCGCACCGTCACGTGCGGCGAACTCGTGGTGCCGTTCGAGATCGACGACTACGTCCGCTGGCGCCTCATGGAGGGCCTGGACGACATCGGCCTGACCCTCAAGTACGTCGATGACATCGCGGCCTTCGAGGCCAAGCGCGAATCCTGGCGTCCCAAGACGCTGCCCGCCAAGACGGAGCCCAAGGAGCACGTCGAGGCCGCACGCCCCGCGTCCTAAGGAGTGTCCGTGGCCGATGCCGGGGGTGGCTTCCGCTCGCTCCCGCATCGGCGCGCCTTCTCGCTGGCACTGCCGGCGATCGCGTCCAATGTGGCCGTGCCCCTCGTGGGGCTCATCGACACCGCCGTGGTGGGGCACTTCGCCACCACCGCCGACCTCGGAGCCGTGGGCCTGGGTGCCGCCGTGGTGTCGAGCATCTTCTGGGCCTTCGCCTTTCTGCGTCCTGGCACCACCTCGCTCGTGGGCCGGGCGCTGGGCGCCGGGCGCGGCGATGAGGCCACGCGTCACCTGCAGCGGGCGCTCGCCTTAGCACTCGTGATGGGCGCGGCGTGGGCCGCGCTGCAGTGGCTCGTGGTGCCGCTCCTGGTGCGTGTGCTCGCGGGCCAAGCCGCCGCCGCGCCGCTCGCCGCACAGTACGCCCTGGTGCGCGGCCTGTCGCTGCCCGCAGTGCTGCTGACCCTGGCGGTGGTGGGCTACTTCATCGGCGTGCAGGACACCCGCACGCCGTTGTGGATCGCCGGCACGGTGGGCGGCGTCAACGCGGTGCTCGCGGTGTGGTTCGTGGCGGGTCTGGGGGGTGGAGCCGTGGGCTCTGCCTGGGCGACCTTCGCCGCCGAGTGGATCGGGCTGGCGGTGGCGCTCCTGGTGCTGCGCAGGCGGCTGGGGGCGGCGGGATGGTATGCGCTGCTGCACTGGCGCGACCCGGCGCTGCGCACCGGCTGGCGCTCGCTCATGGCCATGAACGGTCACCTCATCACCCGCACGGCGATGCTCGTCACGGCGGTGACGCTCACGGCGTCGCTCGGCTCGCGCTTTGGCGACGAGGTGCTCGCCGCCAACGCCATCCTCATCCAGATGATGAACCTCGCCTCCTATGCGCTCGACGGCTATGCGACGGCGGCGGAGACGATGGCCGCGCGCGAGATAGGCCGCAGGGACATGCGCTCGTTCCACCGCGCCAATACCGCGACCGCCCTGGCATCGGGCGCTATCGCCGTGGGTCTCTCCCTGGCCCTGTGGCTGGGTGGGCCGTGGATCATCCGGGTGCTGACCGGCCTGCCCGATGTCGCGGCCACCGCGGGGCGCTACTGGTGGGTCGCGATCGCCCTGCCTCTGGTCTCGGTGGGGGCGTGGCTGTTCGACGGCATCTTCCTGGGCACGGGGCGTTCGCGCGACATGATGGTGTTCATGGCCGTCGCGGTGCTGGGCGTTTTCGCGCCCGTGCTGGTGGTCACGATGCTCACGGGGACCTTCACCAACACCGTGCTGTGGCTCGCCTTCTTGGCCATGAACCTCACCAGGGCGGCCACCCTGGGCCTGCGCTACGCCGTGGTGACCCGGCGCGGCGCCTGGCTGTGACGGCGTCCCGCCCCGGGGCCCCGCCTCGTTTTCTGCGGATTCGCAGAAAACAGTCAAAGATCGCCCTCAGATTGACTGTTCTGTGCGAATCCGCAGAAAACGGCGCAGGGGGGTGGGGGCGCAGGGGCGCAGGGGGGTGGGGGCGCAGGGGCGCAGGGGGGCTTGTGCCCGAGGCTCCTTAGTGGGCAGGCTAGATGGGTATGGAGCACACCGCGGACGCTGCAGTGACATCCCCGGCACCACCCGCGCCCGGCCTGGCCCGCGCCACGGCACGGCTGGTGGCCGCCGGCCTCGTGTCCTTCGCCGCAGTCCTGCTGTTCGCCGTGCACGTGCGTCCGTGGGGCTATGTGCCCTTGATCGCCGGTGTGGTGCTGGGCCTGTACACCGACCGGGTGCTGGGCCGCGACCTCGCCCTGATCGCCCTGGGCCAGGTCATCATCTCCACCATCTCGCTCGAGGCGGACCTGTCCAACGAGGGGATCCTGCGTTTCGCCCTCGCGCTCGGCGGGGCGGTGCTGGTGCCCTGGGTGATCTCCCGCTTCGTCTTCAAGGAGCGTGTCATCCGGTTCCCCGTGGCCACGGGCAGGCGGTGGGGGAGGGCGCACTGGGTGTACATCGGCGTGGTGGTGCTGGCCGGTTACCTGATCCTGCCGTACTACTTCATCTCCTCCGGCGTCTACAGCAACTGGCCCGACCTGGAGGGCAGCGGCGACATTGCCCGCCTGTTCGTGGGCGTCAATGCGGTGGGTCTGTGGGATGAGCTGTTCTTCATCTGCATCGTCTTCGCCCTGCTCAAGCGCCACTTCTCACTGTGGCAGGCCAACGTGCTCCAGGCGATGGTGTTCGTCTCGTTCCTGTGGGAGCTGGGATATCGCTCCTGGGGGCCATTGCTCACGATCCCGTTCGCGCTGGTGCAGGGGTGGATCTTCGCCAGGACAAAGTCACTGTCATATGTGGTGACGGTGCACCTGCTGTTCGATGCCGTGGTGTTCATGGTGCTGGTCCACGCCCATCACCCGCATCTGTTCGACATCTTCATCACCGCGCCGTGAGCCCGGGGCCCCGCGATAAGGCACGATAGATGCCATGACCGATTCCCTGCTCGTTCACGGGGGCGTGCCGTTGCGGGGCGAGATCACCGTGCGCGGCGCCAAGAACTTCGTCTCCAAGGCGATGGTGGCTGCGCTCCTGGGCTCGACCCCTTCAACGTTGCGCAACGTGCCGCAGATTCGCGACGTCGCCGTGGTCTCCGACCTGCTGCGCCTGCATGGCGCGGCCGTGGACTACGACGTGGCCACCGGCGTGCTCACTGCGGACACGACCAGCCTCCAGTCCGCCGATGCCGCGGCCATCGCCGGGCACGCGGGTTCCTCGCGCATTCCCATCCTGCTGTGCGGCCCGCTCCTGCATCGGCTCGGCGAGGCCGTGATCCCCGACCTGGGTGGCTGCCGCATCGGCGACCGGCCCATCGACTTCCACCTGGACATCCTCACCAGGTTCGGTGCCGAGGTCACCCAGATGGAGGACGGCCTGCACCTGAGCGCACCTCACGGCCTCAAAGGCATCGCCTACACCCTCAGCTACCCCAGTGTGGGCGCCACGGAGCAGCTGCTGCTCACGGCGGTCCTGGCGGAGGGCATCACTCATCTGGAGAACGCGGCCGTCGAGCCGGAGATCAAGGACCTCATCGACCTACTGCAGAAGATGGGCGCCATCATCTCGGTGGACACGGATCGCTCGATCCGCATCGAGGGCGTGAAGTCCATGCGCGGCTTCGATCACTATTCGCTCACCGACCGCATCGAGGTGGGCTCGTGGGCGGCCGCCGCACTCGCCACCAAGGGAGACCTGTTCGTCCACGGCGCCCAGCAGCGTCACATGGGCACCTTCCTCAACGTGTTCCGCAAGGTGGGCGGCGAGTTCGATGTGGTCCAGGACGGCATCCGGTTCTATCACCCCGGAGGCCAGCTCAAGGCCATCGCCCTCCAGACCGACGTTCATCCCGGATTCATGACCGACTGGCAGCAGCCGCTCGTCGTCGCGCTCACGCAGGCCGACGGCCTGAGCATCGTCCACGAGACGGTCTATGAGAACCGTCTGGGCTTCACGCGCGCGCTCGTCAAGATGGGCGCCCACGTGCAGCTGTACCGCGAGTGCCTGGGTGACCGCGCCTGCCGCTTCGGGCAGCGCAACTTCACGCACAGTGCGGTGATCTCGGGGCCGACGCCGTTGCACGCCGCCGAGATCGAGGTGCCCGACCTGCGCGGCGGCTTCTCCCACCTCATCGCGACGCTCGCGGCGCAGGGGACCTCCACGGTGCACGGCATCGGCATCATCGACCGCGGCTATGAGGCCTTCCGGGACAAGCTCGGCGCCCTGGGCGCCCGGGTCGAGTAGCCGGTGGCGGGCCCGACCGCTCCCGTGAGGGAAGCTGACACCTTCGACCATCCGCGCACGCTGCGCGCCACGGCAGGCCTGTTGCGCGCCCTCTTGTGGTGCGTGACCCGCAAGGACTGGCACGGAACGGAGCACATCCCGCCCGTGGGGGAGGCGTTCATCGCGGTGTCCAACCACGTGTCCTATGCGGATCCGCTCACGCTCGCGCACTACATCTACAACGCGGGCCGGGTACCGCGGTTCTTGGCCAAGGCGCCTTTGTTCGACCTGCCCATCGCGGGCAGGATCCTGCGCGCCTGCGGGCAGATCCCGGTGTTCCGCGGCTCCGCGCGCGCCAAGGATGCCGTGGATGCCGGGACGGTGGCGCTCCAGTCTGGGGGCATGATCGCCGTGTTCCCCGAAGGCACCTTGACTCGTGACCCCGACCTGTGGCCCATGGTGGCCCGCACCGGGGTGGCGCGCATGGCGCTCGACACCGGCGTGCCGGTGATCCCCGTGGCTCAGTGGGGTGCGCATCGCATCCTCATGCCCTACGGCAAGGTCCCGCACCTGTGCCCGCGCAAGCGCATCACGATGGTGGCCGGCCCGGCCATCGACCTGAGCGAGTTCCGCGATCGCCCCCTCGACAACGAGGTGCTGCGCGGCGCGACCGACCGCATCATGGATACGCTGACTGCCATGGTGGAGGAGATCCGAGGCGAGAAGGCCCCTGCCGAGCGGTATGACATGCGCCGACGGGGTCAGGCATGACCCGGGCGGCGGTGCTCGGTGCCGGCGCGTGGGGCACCACCTTTGCCGCAGTCCTGGCCGATGCCGGGTGCGAGGTGGCCTTGTGGGGTCGCGACGCCGATGTGGTGGCCGGGATCAACGAGCGTCGCGCCAATGAGCGGTTCCTGCCCGGGGTGGTGGTGCACGAGTCCGTGCGCGCGACCACCGATCCGCTCGATGCCTTGAACGGCGTCGACCTCGCGGTGGTGGCGCTGCCGTCGCAGCACGTGCGCGGCATCATCGCCCCCTGGGCCGCCGCCGTGCCCGCAGACGCGCTCGTGGTGTCCCTGATGAAGGGCATCGAGATGGGCACGCATCAGCGGATGTCTGAGGTGCTGGGCGAGGTGTGGGGTGTGGAACCCGACCGTCAGGTGGTGGTCTCGGGCCCCAACCTGGCCCGCGAGATCGCCGCGAGACAGCCCACGGCGACCGTCATCGCCGCGACCGACCCCCGTGCCGCCGAAGCCGTCGCGGCGGCCACGGCATCGGCGTACTTCCGTCCGTACACCAACCCGGATGTGCTGGGCGTGGAACTGTGCGGCGCCTACAAGAACGTGATCGCGGTGGGCGTGGGCATCGCCGACGGCCTGGGCTTCGGCCACAACACGACCGCCACGGTCATCACGCGCGGTCTGGCCGAGATCACGCGCCTGGGCTTGGCCTTGGGTGCGCACCCCGACACGTTCTCGGGCCTGGCCGGCATGGGCGATCTCATCGCGACGTGCGCCTCGCCGCTGTCGCGCAACCACACCCTGGGCCATCACATCGGCA
>CAZFEH010000023.1:2751-5035 GCA_964517615.1 uncultured Demequinaceae bacterium | reverse complement strand
GGGGTGTCCTGCGTGACGGCCTCCGGCGTGCTGGGCGCGATCGACCGTTCGGTGTGGGACGTGGTCGCGGTGGGGATCACGCGCGAGGGCCGCTGGACGCTCGCGAGTGCCGACCCCGCGGACTGGACGATCCGCGATGGCGTCATGCCGTCCGTGCCCGACGCCGGACCGACGGTGCTGCCGCCCGCGCAGGTGGGGGAGTCGACGTGGTCCGTGCTGGAGGAGGCGTCCGGAGCCGCCGGTGCTGCGGTGACGCCGCTGGCCGCCGTCGATGTGGTGTTCCCCCTGCTTCATGGGCCTTTTGGCGAGGACGGGACCATCCAGGGCGCGCTGGAGCTCGTGGACGTGCGCTATGTGGGATCGGGTGTGCTGGCCTCCGCGGTGGGCATGGACAAGCAGTTCATGAAGTCCGCCTTCCGGGCTGCGGGCCTGCCCGTGACGCCCGATGTCGTGATCACCGAGGGCGAGCCGTGGGACGGCTTGCGGGGTGAGATCGAGGCGCTGGGACTGCCCGTGTTCGTGAAGCCGGCGCGGGCCGGGTCCTCGATGGGGATCTCGCGGGTGGACGCGTGGGAGCAGCTGGACGCTGCGGTGGCCGATGCCGTCAAGCATGACCCCAAGGTGCTCGTCGAGGCGGCCGTCGTGGGGCGGGAGATCGAGACGGCCGTGCTGGGCGCGCGATCGGGGGTGCGGACCTCGCCCCCCGGGGAGATCGTCACCGGCGGTGATCACGCGTTCTATGACTTCGAGGCCAAGTATCTGGACGAGTCGCATGTCTCGCTTGTGTGCCCCGCGGACCTCCCCGCGGCCGATGCCGCACGCATCCAGGATCTCGCCCGCCGCGCCTATGCGGCGGTGAGCGCGGAGGGGCTGGCCCGCGTGGACGTGTTCTACGGTCCCGACGGGACGGTGACGGTCAACGAGATCAACACCATGCCCGGCTTCACGCCCACGTCGATGTACCCGCGCATGTGGGCCTCGGGCGGGGTGTCGTATGCGGAGCTGATCGAGGAACTGCTCCAGGCCGCGCTGCATCGGCGCGTGGGGCTGCGGTAGGGCCTTCTGGGGTCGGTTCCCTCAAGCCTGCGCCGCCGCACCTGGCTAGCGGCACTCCAGCCCGTTGGCGGGCGCGAGCGCCGCGCTGGGCGTGAGCTCGGCCAGCAGGTCGCTCACCGCCTGGTCCGCCCTGATGCGCGGAATGGTCGCCTCGACCGCTGGGGAGTGGCCAAAGGACACGGCCAGCCAATGGTCGCCCGTGTCCTCCACGAGCCACCCCACGGTGGCCGTCCCCGCGGTGATCTCCACGCACGGCACGTCCGACGGCCCCGGGGGCGTCACGCCGCAGCGCACCACGATGGGGTAGTCGTCACCGTAGGCGGCCGTGGCTTGCGAGGTGGTGGTCCGCATCGGTAATCCGCCCACCGTGTCCGGCGCCGCGAGCATGACGCGCGCGCAGTCGGGATCGGCCGCGTAGGGGGCCGGGTCAACCGGCACCGGCGAGGCGCACGCCGTCAGGAGCGGCGCGGTCACGGCCAGCGAGGCCAGCCCCAGCGTGATCCGGGTGCGGGAGCGCTGCGCCATGCCACCACCCTATGTCGCCTAGGCTGGCGGGCGTGACGCGCATCGGAGACATCAGTGAGGACCAGTTGATCGCGCTGTTCGCGCCGCGGCTTCCCCGCTCGGATGCGGAGATTCTGGGGCCTGGCGACGATGCCGCGGTGCTGGCCGTGGACGGCGATCTGGTGGTCTCGTCGGATGCGCTCATCGAAGGCAGGCACTTCCGGCTCGACTGGGGGACCGCCGCCGATGTGGGCTGGCGTGCCGCGATGCAGAACCTTGCGGACATCGACGCGATGGGTGCGGTGCCCACCGCCCTGCAGATCACCTTGGCGGCGCCTGCCGCCACCCCCGTGGAGTGGGTGCTGGGCTTTGCCGACGGCCTGCGCGAGGCCTGCGAGCCGCATGGCGTGGGCGTGGTGGGCGGTGACGTGTGCGCCGCGAGCGAGATCGCCATCTCGGTGACCGTGCTGGGGGAGACGCATGGGGTGGAGCCGGTCACGCGCGGCGAGGCCTCGCCTGGGGACGTGGTGGCCGTCTCGGGGGCCTTGGGTGCAGCCGCCGCAGGGCTGGCGCAACTGCTCGGGGGCGTGAACGTCGATGAGGAGGCGGTGGGGCTGTTCCTGCGACCTCGCCCGCGCATCGGCGCCGGACTGGAGGCCGCGCTGCGGGGCGCGAGTGCCATGCTCGATATCTCCGACGGGCTGCTGCGCGATGCGGGACGGCT
>CAZFEH010000023.1:0-2651 GCA_964517615.1 uncultured Demequinaceae bacterium | reverse complement strand
TTCTGCGAACTCGCAGAATCTGGTCAAAGTTCGGGCGAACATTGACTGTTTTCTGCGGTTTCCCGGCGCAGGCGAGCGCAGGCGAGCGCAGGCGAGCGCAGGCGAGTGCGCGCGAGCGCCGGGGGGTGGACGCGGGCGCAGGCGAGTGCGCGCAAGTGTCGGCGGGTGGAGGCGAGCGCCATTGCCCACTGACGCTGGAGCCCTCCTGCCCGGAGCCGCCCCAGAAAGGCCGAAGGCCGCCTCCCACGAGGGGAGACGGCCTTCGACAGAAACCGGGTGGCTACGCCGCGCGCTGCACCTTGCCGGCCTTGAGGCAGGACGTGCACGCGTTCACGCGCTTGGGGGTACCGGCAACCACCGCACGGACGCGCTGGATGTTGGGGTTCCAACGGCGCTTGGTGCGGCGGTGCGAGTGCGAGATGGAGTGCCCAAAGCTGGGGCCCTTGCCGCAGACGTCGCAGGTGGCAGCCACGATAGTTCTCCTTGATATCTTCGCGCGGTACCCGTGGGCGGGTCGCGCAAGCCTTCAGCCCGAAGCGGGCAACCGCACTAGGGTATCTGACAGAAGCCCGGTTTGCCAATCGTGGCACGGCAGTGGTGCGCTGGTGCCACGCCCGCCTCGCAGGCCCGCCGCTCCGACCATGCCGCAGAAAGGATGACGATGACTTCCGAGCCTACGCTCCTGCGGACCTGGCTGAGCGCGGCACGCGATGCCGTGAGCGCGCATCGCTACCGGCTGGACGAGATCAACGTGTTCCCCATCGCGGATTCGGACACGGGCACCAATCTGTGGCTCACCCTGCATGAGGGTGTGGGCTTCGCAGCCGAGGCGGGCAGCGAGGCGACCGAGGAGCAGTACGCCCGGGCCTTCGAGCGTGGCGCGGTGCTGGGTGCGCGCGGCAATTCCGGGGTGATCCTGTCGCAGTACATGTCGGGTCTGCTGGATTCGCTCATGAGCCAAGGAGGCCTCGCCACGGCCGATGCTCCGAGGGTGGCCCGGGCGCTCGCGGCGGGTTCGGCGGCGGCCTTCGATGCGGTGGGCATCCCGGTTGACGGCACGATGGTCACGGTCGCTGCGGCGGCGGCTCAGGCTGCGGCCGATGCCGCGGCTGCGCCAGGCGCTGACCTCGCCGGGGTGCTCCGTGAGGTGGTCGGGCAGGCGCGCGCGGCGCTCACACTCACGCGGGAGCAGCTGCCTGCCGCACGCGATGCGGGCGTGATCGACGCGGGGGCGTGGGGTCTGGTGATGGTCCTGGAGACGCTCCTGGAGGCCGTGGACGGACCTCAGGATCTTCCCGAGGTGGACTGGCGGCCCGCAGGCGATAGCGACATGCCGGTGCCGTTCGCCGAGGCTGCGCCCACCGGGCCGGATGGTGCGGAGCGTGCGAGTCATGTGCACGCCGCGCCGGGCGGAGGCGTCTACGAGGTCATGTTCGTCTCGGGGAACACCGACCCGGATGGCGCGACGGCGGACGACGCTCCTGGCGCGGGCTGGCGCGAGCTGGCCGCGCAGTTGGGGGAGCTGGGTGATTCGGTGGCCGTCACCGGCATCCGCGGCCTGGTGCAGGCCCACGTCCACACCAATGTGCCGGACGAGGTGGTGGAGATTGCGGACACGCTCGGCTCCAGCCAGATCCTGGTGCGCAACATCGTGGTGGCGCATGAGCGGGGCGTGAAGGCCGTGGGGGTGGTGGCGCTGACGCGCGCGCCGGGGCTTGCGGCGGCAATGGCCGATGCCGGGGCGGTGGTGCTCGTGATCCCCGCCAATGCCGGGCTGACGGACAGGGAGTTCTCGCGGGCCGTGCGTGACGCCTCGGATTCGGAGGTGGTGATCGCGGCGGCGGACCCCGAGCTGCGTCTCGCGGCGTCGCAGCTCGCGGAGGGGCGAACGGCACCCGAGGTGATGGTGCTGCGCGCCGAGCATGAGGCGCAGGTCATCGCGGCGGTCACGGCTGGCCTGCTCGCGGGCGCCGACCCGCACGCCCACGATGCGATGGCTGCGGCCGTGCGCGACTGCGCGGTGGGCTCGTCCACGGTGGATGCGCTGGGCGATGACGTGGAGCGCCTGCTGGGCAGTGCCGTGGGTGGGGAGGTGGAGGTGCTCACGGTGATCCTGCCGCAGGGCGTCTCCGATGCCGTGGCCGAGACGGCGAGGCAGGTGGCTTCGACACGTGCGCCCGAGACGCAAGTCAATGTGTACCAGGGGCGACACCTGACCGGAGGAATCCTGTTGGGTGCGGAACGGCCGGCGTGACCTCGACGCTCACGGAACCGTTGGCGCGGGTGCTGGGAGCCCGCACCGCGGGTTCGCTCGCCAAGTTGGACCTGGTGACGGTTGGGGACCTGCTGCGTCACTATCCGCGGCGCTACGGCCAGCCGGGCGAGCTGACGGACATCGGCGCGCTGCTGCTGGGCGAGCATGTCACGGTCATGGCACAGGTGCGGCTGGCGACGGTGCGGCAGATGCGCTCGCGGGGCGGGGCGATGCTGGAGGCGGTGGTCACGGATGGCCGTCACGAGTTGCAGTTGACGTTCTTCGCCAAGCGCCCGGGTGTGCTGCGCATGCATGAGGACAAGCTGCGTCCTGGCCGCACAGGACTGTTCACCGGCACGGTGGGCGAGTACCGCGGGCGCAGGCAGCTCACCCATCC
>CAZFEH010000022.1:18557-28760 GCA_964517615.1 uncultured Demequinaceae bacterium | reverse complement strand
CGTAGATCACGATGAGCGCCGTGAAATGCCACAGGAACGCCGTCATGGCCACCGCGCCGCCGACGATCACGCCGCGCCACACCGCCGGACGATTCAGCCAGCGCGTCACCGGCGCGCGCACCAGCAGCAGCACTCCCGCTTGGCACAGTGCGAACACGAGTAGCGCGACCGTGGGCGGAGCGAGGTTGGACAGCGCCTCGCCCTCATAGGACACCATCGCGATGCCATAAGGACCCACCCCCACCAGGAGGGCGAGCGTCACCGCACCTAGGCCCAGCAGCCATGCACCCAAGCGCCGGGCACCCACCCGCTCGGCCACGCCGTCGGCGTAGAAGAACCCCCACTGATGCACCGCAAGCCACACGAAGGCGAAGTTGAGCCACATGACGTGCTCCACGCCCACGGCCAGACGCAGCACATCCACCGCGACCACGGCGGCCACGAGCACCGCAAGAGCACGCACTCCCCAGCGCTCATGCGCCCGCAGCATGAGCGGGGCGAGGGCCGCCGCCAGCAGATAGATGCCGATGAACCACAGCAGCTGACCCGCGATCTGCGCCACGGACTGCACAAAGACGCTGTCGCCGGCGCTCACGTCAAGCACCGCGCCCACCACGAGCCACACACCGATGAAGACGAGCGCCGGGCGCACCAGCCGGCCGATGCGCGCCTCGACGAAGTCCGCGTAGCCGCCCCCACGACGACGCAGGGACCGCAGCGACACCGCATGAGCGAAGCCACCCACCATGAAGAACACGGGCATCACCTGGAGCACGAGCGTGCCCGCACGAGTCCACGGCGCGAGCGCAAGAATGTTGGTGAAGCGGAACCCGGCGTCGGCAGCGGTGAAATCCATGAGCACCACAGCCATGATGAAGTGGCCGAAGATCACACCCAGAAGCGACCCCACGCGCAGGGCATCCACAAAGCGGTCGCGGGAATCGGGGGTTGCTGCGGCCACTGCGGCGACGTCGCTCATAGGGCGACTCTAGCGAGACGGTGCTCCCTTAGGCTGAGCGCATGTCCTTTGCGCGCGACCTCGCTCGACTGTCGCGCACCCGGGGATTCCGCCGCCTCGCCGCCATGCGACTGCTGTCCCAGGCCGGCGACGGCATGTTCCAGGTAGGAGTAGCCACCGCATTCTTCTTCGAGCCGGAGAAGGCCGGCTCGCCGCAGGAGATCGCACAGGGCTTCGTGGTGCTGCTCGCGCCCTTCACGCTGGTGGGGCCACTCGTGGGGCCGCTCATCGACAGGTGGCCGCGGCAGCGGATTGTGCTCATCGGCAACCTGGTGCGCCTGGTCCTGGTGGGCGGCATCGCGGCGACGATGGCCCTCGATGGGCCGCTGTGGCTGCTGTACGCCCTCGCGCTGCTGGCGCTGTCGATCAACCGCTTTCTGCTGGCCTCGATGACCGCGGGCCTGCCCAGGGTGGTGCACCGCGACGAACTCCTGGCCGCCAACTCCGTGCTGCCCACACTCGGCACCCTTGCCGCGGCGGCCGGCGGCGCGCTGGGCGGCATCGTGACCTTCGTGGTGCCCACGGCATCGGACCTCTCTTTGTCCTTTGCCGCCCTGGTGGGTGCCGCGGTGATGTTCGGGCTGTCCTCGGCCGCATCGACGCGCCTGCGCCGCGACGAGCTGGGGCCCGAGGTGCCGCTGCGGGCGGTGCGATTCCTGGCCCAGGTGCGGGCACTCGTGGTGGAACTCGCCGACGGCATCCGCTATCTGTACCGCCGCCGCACTCCGTTTCACGCCCTGGGGGTGATGGCCTCCCAGCGCGCGCTCTACGCGCTCATGTTCGTGGCGGCGATCCTGATCTCGCGCCACGTGCTGGGCGACCCCGATCGACCCGAACTCGCCCTGGGGCAGTTCACCGTGGTACTTGCGTTCGCGGCCCTGGGCTTCGGGCTTGCGGCCGTGCTCACCCCATCCCTAGGCAAGCGCTTCGAGCGCCAGCAGTGGATCGTGCTGTGCCTGCTCGTGGGGGCGGCCGGGCAGGCGCTGCTGGTGGTGTCCTCGGCATCGTGGGCGCTGCTGGCCGCGGCCGTGGTGGTCTCGTTCGCCGTGCAGGGCGGGAAGATCGCGGTGGACACGATCATCCAGCGCGACACCGAGGACTCGGTGCGCGGGCGCGCCTTCACCATCTACGACATGGCGTTCAACACGGCGTTCATCGGGGCGGCGTGCATCGGGGCCTTCGTGCTGCCGGCCAGCGGGTATTCGCCCCGCGTGATGGCGGTGGTGGTGGGGCTGTATGTGGTGATCGCGGCCGTGTATGCGCGGGCGCCGCGCGTCCCGCGGGCGCTCTAGCCGCTCTGCTCGGCTCGCGGTGCCCACTCCCACACCCACACCCACACCCACACCCACACCCACACCCACACCCACACCCACACCCAATGGTGCTGGATTCTTTCGGTGTTTTCGAGTTGTGCTCCCTATGGTGCGGAAATCTTTCGGTGCGCTACGCGGACACGTACCGCCGTCGCGCCAGAACCTGCCGCGCGATGCGGCGGCACCACTCAGGCCTGTCCATCACATCGCGGTACGTGAACCTCACGGTCTCGATACCCACCGATGCCAGGAGCACATCGCGCTCTCTGTCACGCGCCCTGGACTCGGGCTGGGAATGGGCCTGCTCTCCGTCGGTCTCGAAGGCCGTCATGGTCTCCGGATCATAGGCGTCGAGCCTGAACACGCGCCCCTCCACCACCACCCGGTGCTGGCGGACCAAACCCTCAAACGCGGCGCCCACAAAGACCGCTGTGGATGCCTTGTGCTCAAGAAAGCTCTCTCGTCCGGACTCGTACCGACCCACCAATGTCACAAGGTGACGCCGACCCTTGACTCGCGCACGCATCACCACGGCCTGGCGGACCTGGTCTGCGGAAACCGCCTTGGTGCGCAGCGCTCCGTAGACCAGGTCATCGCGGGTGCGCCGAGGTTCCGCTTCGTAGGCCCGCACCAGAGCCGCCCCCCGGCCTTCGAGCGGAATGCCCCAGTGGAGTGAGACGTCAAAGGGATTCACGGCGGACGTGAGGCGCAGCCACGACGGGCTGCGCCGACGCAGTGGATACGGCACCACCACGTCAACGACATCAGGCGGCGTTCCGAGATCACCTCGTACTCGCATAGCTGCCCGGCCCGTCACCGCACCACCCGAGGGCAGCCAGCCCGTCACGGCGTCAATGCGCACGGCGAAGGACTCGGCGTGAATATCCGCCGCGTAGTAGCCGGGGAGCACCCGCACAAGTTCGCCACACGCCACGGCGCGCGCTATGGACTTCGATCCGTAGCGCGCGTTCAGTTCCGCAGAGGGAATGGCGCGCACCTCTCGGCGCAGCGCATGGACGATGCTGAGCGACACTCGACCTGTCTAGCGGCTTTGATGTGGTCGCGCAGGGTGGGCCGTCGATCTGTGGATAACGCCACCGAAAGATTTCCGCACCATAGGGAGCACAACTCGAAAACACCGAAAGAATCCAGCACCATTGGGGTGGGGAGTGCGGGGTGGGGAGTGCGGGGTGGGGAGTGCGGGGTGCGGGGGCACGCGGTGCCGGGATCACGACGCGCGCAGGCTCAGCCCCGCCGAGCCCACCAGGCGTGCAGCTCCTCAAGCGCCCGCTCCTGACCCAGCGGGCCATGCTCCATCCGCAGGGCCAGCAGGTGCTTGTATGCCTCTCCCACCACAGGCCCGGGCCCCACGCCGAGCGCCGCCATGATCTGCGTTCCATCTAGATCGGGTCGGATCGCGTCGATCTCCTCCTGCTGGCGCAGGTGGGCGATGCGCTCCTCCAGGTCGTCGTAGGCGAAGGACAGCCGCTCCGCCTTGCGGCGGTTGCGCGTGGTGACATCCGCGCGGGTGAGCCGATGCAGGCGCTCGAGCTGCTCCCCGGCATCCACCACGTAGCGGCGCACGGCGGCATCGGTCCAGTACGCCTCGCCGTAGCCATGGAAGCGCAGGTGCAGCTCCACGAGCCGGGTGACAGCCTTCACCGTGTCGCTGTCGAACCTCAGCGCCTTGAGTCGTTTGGCGCTCAGCTTGGCACCCACGATCTCGTGGTGGTGGAAGGACACGCCTCCCGCCGGCTCGTGACGGCGAGTGGCCGGCTTGCCGATGTCGTGCAGCAGCGCGGCCAGGCGCAGCACCAGGTCTGGTCCCGGCACCGGACCCTCCGGGCCGGTCTCGAGGTCGATGGCCTGCTCCACCACGGTGAGGGTGTGCTCGTACACGTCCTTGTGGTGGTGATGCTCGTCGATCTCCAGCCGCAGGGCAGGCAGTTCGGGAAGCATCACGGCGGCGAGGCCGGAGTCGACCAGCGCGGCCAGGCCTTCACGCACCCACGTGCCCAGCAGCAGTTTGGTGAGTTCGTCGCGGATGCGCTCAGCCGAGACGATCTCCAGGCGCGGCGCCATCGCCGCCATCGCCGCGAACGTCGCCGGCTCGATCTCGAAGCCCAGCTGCGAGGCGAAGCGGGCGGCGCGCATCATGCGCAGGGGATCGTCTCCAAAGGACACCGCGGGGTCGATGGGTGTGCGCAGCAGCCCTCCGGCGAGATCCGCGAGACCGCCGAAGGGGTCCACGAACTCGAGCGAGGGCAGTCGCACCGCCATCGCGTTCACGGTGAAGTCGCGCCGGGCCAGGTCTCCGTCGAGCGATGAGCCGAAGGACACCACCGGCTTGCGGGTGGCTCCGTCATACTCGTCGGCCCGGTAGGTGGTGATCTCCACCACGACTCCGGCCTTGCGCCCGCCGAGCGTCCCGAAGTCGCGACCCATGTCCCACGTGGTCCGGGTCCATTGCGCCAGAAGCGCCTCGGTCTGCTCGGGCCGGGCGGACGTGGTGAAGTCCAGGTCCACGCTGGAGCGGCCGAGGAACGCGTCCCGCACCGGCCCTCCCACGAGCGCCAGTTCATGCCCCGCAGCGGCGAACAGCTCTCCCAGCTCATGCACCTCAGGCGGCAGAGCCACCCACAGGCCCGTCGCGCGGGTGGCGAGCACCTCGGGCGAGGGCAGCGTGGGGCGAGCACGCCAAGGGGATTCGGTCACGGCACAAGCATTCCAGACAATGGCGATATCTCTACTGCTGGT
Organism: uncultured Demequinaceae bacterium; assembly: GCA_964517615.1. Taxonomy (GTDB): domain Bacteria; phylum Actinomycetota; class Actinomycetes; order Actinomycetales; family Demequinaceae; genus Demequina. The sequence goes on along the minus strand of CAZFEH010000022.1, from coordinate 23,672 downwards.
TAGAGTTGGGCCATGTCCTCCGCACCTGTCCCGCGGCCGAGGCCCTTTCGGCAGGTGACCCGCGCGGTGATCCGCAGGCGCCCTGGCGGGCGCGGCGCGAACCTGCCGGTGTCGAACGAGACCTCTGCGGGCGGCATCGCGGTGCGGGTGGACGACGGCGTGGCTTACGTCGCGTGCATTGCGCGGCGCAGCCGCTCGGGCCGGCTGGAGTGGTGTCTGCCCAAGGGACATATCGAGGAGGGTGAGACCCCGGAGCAGGCCGCAGTGCGCGAGGTCGCGGAAGAGACGGGCATCGCGGCGGACATCATCCAGCGACTCGGGATCATCGACTACTGGTTCACGGGCGATGACCGCCGCATCCACAAGGTCGTTCACCACTACCTGCTGGAGGCGACGGGCGGCACCATCACCGTGGAGAACGACCCCGACCATGAGGCCGAGCTGGCCGAGTGGATTCCCATCGCGGATCTGCCCACCCGGTTGGCCTTCCCCAACGAGCGCAAGATGGCGCAGATCGCGGCGAATCTGCTGCTGGCGAGGTCGTGATGGGGACGATGCCCACCGCGGCACGGTCCCGGCGGGGCGTGGGGATGTGGGGACGACGCGCGGCCTCCGTGGCGGTCATGGCGGTGATGGCGGCCTCAGCCGGAATGGGCGCGAGCATGGCCGCACCCCAGGACGACGCGGCTCGCCCCACCGTGCTGGCGGCCACCATGCAGGACCCCGTGACGGCAACCCTCACCTCGATCGCACCCACCTACCTCACCGCGAGTTCGGCGCTCACCGTGCGGCTGGAACTGGCCGCCGGAGCGGCGGGCGCCACGGGCGTGTCGACGTCCGTCGCACTCACCGCCGAGCCGTTGCGTTCCGCCCGCGAGATCGACGCCTTTGTGGCTCAGCCCGACGCCGCGCTGGCCCGCGTCGTCTATCGCACCTCGACGGATGACCCGACGGTGCCCGCCACCCTCCTGGCGCGCACCACCACTCCCGTCAACATCACGGTGCTGCCCGAGGCCCTGACGCTGGGCGACAGTCCCACGGGTGTGTACGGTGTGCTCGTCACCACCCGCGCGGCGGGAATGGAGCCGGTGATCCAGCCGTTCGTGATCGCCGTGGTGAACACGCCGCTTCCCCGGCTCGACACGGCGGTGATCGCCACCGTCTCCGGCGGGCCGGGCCGCATCGCCGCCCTGCTGAGCGCTGCGGCAGACAGCCGCACCGCGCTCGTGATCGACTCCGTGGCCGTGGCCCAGTTGCCCGAGCCCGCGGATCTGGACGGCCGAGAGGTCTACCTGCTGCCTGGCGCCCACCTGGATCTCACCTCGGCGACACATGGTGACGCGCTGGGTGTGCTCGACTTCTCCCTGGCCCGCTCGGCGGCGAGTCCCTGGGGCGAGCGGCCCTGGCTGGCCTTTCCCGGGGTGCTGGACGATGCGGTGGTCGAGGCAGCGGTCTCGCGCGGTGCGCTCGCAGCCGTGGCCACCACGCGCATGGAGTCGGGTTGGCCACCGGCCGAGGTGACCCGCACCCCCGTGGTCATCTCGACGTCGGCCGCGGGCGCGACCCTTCCCACGCTTCTCACGCATCAACGCCTGTCGCACGTGCTGGCCAGTTCACCCGCGAGTGACGCGACCGCACCGGCGCGCCTGGTCGCGGAGTCCGCCCTGGTGGCGCTCACGACGGCCGATGCGTCCCAGACCACGGCAGGCACGGTCCTGATCGCCCCAGGCGACCAGTGGATCGTGGACGGCACTCGGGCCTCGGCCGAACTCACCGCCCTCTACGCCGCCCCCTGGATCCATCCCGTCACGGTGCAGGAGGTGCTCGACGCCGGCGATGCCCCGGCGGCGGCGGCGCCGGTGGCAGTCTCCAGTCCCTTCGACGCGTCGCGCGAGCAGCTGAGCGCCGTCTCCACCACGCTTCATCGTCTCGAGGTGCTCGCGAGCGCCACAGACAATCCCAGCGCGGTGCTCGACGTCCACGGCCACGCGCTGCTGAGTTCCCTCGCGCTGCCCCTGCGTGTCGATCCCGCGGGCCGCGAGGCGGCCGTCACCGTGGCGTTGGACACGGCGGCCGCCGTGCTCGGCAGTGTGCGGGTCACCTCGTCGAGCGAACTCACGTTGGTGTCCACCTCCGGGCGGGTTCCCGTGACCGTGCGCAACGACCTGCCCTATGCCGTGACCGTGGTGGTTGCCATGACCTCGCGCTCGCCCAACCTGCTCGTGGACGAGCAGCCCACCGTCACCATCGCGCCCCAGACGGAGCAGACCGTGCTGGTTCCCGTCACCGCGGTCTCCAGCGACGACGTGCGGGTCTCCGTGGCACTGCGCACTCAGGACGGCGTCACCCTCACGATGGCCCAAACCCTCACCATGCGTGTGCGCGCGGAATGGGGCAGCGCCGCTACCGGTCTGGCCACCGCCGCACTCGTGGTGCTTCTCCTAGCAGGCATTTATCGCACCATCCGCCGGGGCCGCCGCGACACCCGCATGGGCCCCACCGAGGATCCCGCCGTCGAGGGTTCCCTCTCCTCCGAGACGAGCGCCTCATGAGCGAGAACGAGTCCGGCTCCGCCGCCGTGCCGGGATCGGCCCCCCGGCAGGCCCTCGGCGGCACCGCCCGCACCACCGCGTGGCTCGCGCTGGGCACCGCGACCTCGCGCGCCCTCGGGCTGGTGCGCACCATCCTGCTGGGCACGGCCATCGGTGTCACGGGCTCGGTGGCGGCCGATGCCTTCGCGGTGGCCAACAAGCTGCCCAACGTGATGTTCGCGGTGGCCGCTGCGGGGGTGCTCAACTCGGCGCTGCGGCCACAGATCGTGCGCTCCTTCCACCAGGGCAGCGAGCGCACGGTCCACCGCATCCTCACCCTGGGTGGCTTCTACCTGCTCGTGGGCACCACCGTGCTCACGGTCATGGCGGGCCTGTGGGTACGTGTGTTCTCGGTCAACTGGGGTCCTGAGCAGACCGCGCTCGCCACGGCGTTTGCCCTGTGGTGCATCCCGCAACTGTTCTTCTACGGCATGTACACGCTCTTCGGGCAGGTGCTCAACTCGCGGGAGCAGTTCGGACCCTTCATGTGGGCACCCGTGGCCAACAACATCGTGGCCATCGCCGGCCTGGCCGTGTACCTCGTGATCTTCGGCCCCCACGCGGTGGGCGGCGGCCAGACTGCCACCTTGGCGGCGGACTGGACGCCGGGGCGCATCGCACTCCTGGCAGGCGTGGCCACCCTGGGCATCGCCGCACAGGCCGCCGTGCTCATCCCGCCGATGCTGCGGGGCGGATACCGGTGGCGCTGGGTGTGGAGCGGGCCCAAGGGGGAACTGCTCACGGTGGCCAAGGTGGCCTCATGGGCGCTGGGTGCGGTGCTGATCGAACAGGCGGCGGTGCTCTTCACCACTCGGTTCGCGACCGCCGCCACCGAGCAGGCGCTTCCCGGTGACGAGTCGGTGGCGGGCGTGGCCGGCTACGACTACGCGCTGTCGATCTACCTGCTGCCGCATTCCCTGGTCACCGTGTCCCTCGCGACCATCCTGTTCACCCGGCTGGCCCGCCATGCCGCCGACAACAACATGGGTGGAGTGCGCGAGGTTCTCACGGGCGGCATGCGCTCCATCGGCACCTTCACGGTGTTCGCGACCGCCGCGCTCGTGGTGTTCGCACCGCACCTGGTGCGCGTGCTCGCCCCCGCGTCGTCCCCTGAGACGGTCGCGGCCGTGGCGCTGGTGGTGCAGTGCCTTGCCCTGGGGCTCGTGCCGCTCGGCGCGTCCGTGCTGGTCAAGCAGACCTACTTCGCGCTCGAAGACGGCAAGGGCGTGTTCCTGATCCACATTCCGATGGCGGTGGCATGGATCACGGTGGGGTGGCTCGCGCGGGAGTTCACCGAGCCTCAGTGGTGGGTGCCGGGTGTGGCCCTGGGTCTCAGTGTGTCCAACGCCGTGGCGCTGACCCTGCGCGCGTGGGGTCTGCGTCGCCGCCTCGGTGGGCTCGACATGCGCCGGGTGGGTCTCACCCATCTCAAGGCGCTCGCCGCTGCAGTGATGGCCGCCGGCGCCGGGCTCCTCGTGCTCCGCGTCGGCCCCGACAGCTACGCGAGCCAGGGCGGAGTGGCCGTGGCGCAGAGCCTCGCCACGGCGGCCGTGGGCGGACTCGTCATGGTGGCGGTCTACCTGGCTGGGGCGTGGCTGCTGCGACTCACCGAGGTGGGCGACATGGTGCGCACCCTCCTGCGACGCCCGCGCGGCAACGTACGATAGGCCCACGGTCCAACGAACGAGTGGGTGAATGCTGTGCAGGTAGGCGCGACCGTCGCGCGACGATATCTCCTGGAGCGCGAGGAGGAGCACGATCTTCCTGGCGTGCGTCGTTACGGTGCCCGTGACACCCGCCTGAACCAGGCCGTGACCGTGGACGTCATCACGTCCCCCGCCCCGACGCTCGTGGTCGCCTCGGCGGGGCGCGCCCGCGTGCTGCGCGACAAGCGCCTGGCCCGCGTGCTCGCCGCCGGACGCGAGGCGGTCGACGGGGAGCAGTTGTCGTACGTGGTGACGGAGCGGCCCGATGGCGTCGCGCTCGATGCCCTGCTGGGGCAGGTGGCCATGATGCCGTCCGTGGCCGCCGCGGTGGTGGGCGAGGCCGCCGCCGGACTGGCGCGGGCCGCGCTCGCGGGGATGCATCACGGCGCGATGCGGGCGCAGGCCATCACCGTCACCCAGCGCGGTCTCGTGAAGGTCTCCGGACTGGGGCTCGACGGTGAGCTGGCGAGCCAGGCCCGCCAGGGACGCGGACGCTCCGAGCGCAACGATTCCCTCGCCCTGGGTGCGATCTTTGTCGAGGCGGTCACCGGGCGACCCGTCTCCGAGGTGAGCGTCGACGACCTCCCCGAGGACCTGACCGAGCCGGCGCGCGACCTCGCCGTGCTGGCCATCAAGGGCCGCGGCCCCACCACGCTGGCACAGATCACCCGCGCGCTGGGCAGCGGCGACGCCTCCGTGTTGCGCGTCATGGCCCTTGAGGCGCCCTCGCTGTGGTGGCCCGCCGCCCCCGCTGCTCCCGTCGTCACCGCCGGGCAGGGCGAGGCCGTGGCGACGGAGGTGACCGCCGCCACGGAGGT
>CAZFEH010000022.1:0-18457 GCA_964517615.1 uncultured Demequinaceae bacterium | reverse complement strand
CTCGCGGTCGAGGACACCGTGCCCGACGATGCGGCAGCAGGCGAGGTCGTCACAGGAGAGATCGTCGCCGACGAGGTCGCGCTCACCACCGAGGCCCCCGGCGAGATCCTCGACGCCGAGCTCGTGCCCACCGAGCCCGCCCCCCAGCGCGCACGCACCCGCTTCGGCGGAGCGGTGGACGACATCGATGAGTTCCACGACATCGTCGCCGAGCAGAACCTCAGCCCCAAACTCTCGATCGCCGAGGTGGCGCTCACTCGACTGCAGCAGCGCTTCCCGCAGTCCGCAGGCCTGGCGCGCGCCGTGGAGTTCGCCCACGAGCGCGCCTCCCGGCCCGCGCCGCTCAATGCCGGCCCGCTCATCCTGGGACTCATGCTCACGGTGCTGTTCGTGGTGGGCATCGTCGCGCTGTCCCACATCGGCAAGCCCTTCGACCCCGACTACGACCGCCACAACAATCCGGCCAACACCTACCCGGCCTACACCTTCACGCCGCGCGTGCCCTCGGCGGACGACGAGGGTTAGCGCCGGGAACACCGTGGGCCTAGCATCTGTTGTCAACACCGGCGCCCCCAGCGCATACGCTGCACCACATGAAGTGAAGGAAGCACAGTGAGCGAGATCCGCAACGTCATCATCGTGGGCTCCGGCCCCGCCGGATACACGGCCGCGATCTATGCGGCGCGTGCCGGGCTGCGGCCGCTCGTCATCGCGGGCTCGATCGAGGCTGGCGGCGCGCTCATGAACACCACCGAGGTGGAGAACTTTCCCGGGTTTGTGGAGGGCATCCAGGGGCCCGAGCTCATGGAGACGCTGCAGGCCCAGGCCGAGCGCTTTGGCGCCGAGATTCTCTTCGACGACGTCACGGAGGTGTCGCTCGACGGTCCGGTCAAGTCCGCGACCACCGGCATGGGCAAGACCTTCCAGGCCCAGTCGGTCATCCTGGCGATGGGTTCTGCCTACCGCCGCCTGGGCCTGCCCGACGAGGATCGGCTCTCCGGCAAGGGCGTCTCCTGGTGCGCCACGTGTGACGGCTTCTTCTTCCGCGACCAGACCGTGGTGGTCGTGGGCGGCGGCGACAGCGCCGTGGAGGAGGCAACCTTCCTCACCCGCTTCGCCACCAAGGTGTACCTGGTGCACCGCCGCGACGAGCTGCGCGCCTCCAAGATCATGGCGGATCGCGCCGCCAACGACCCCAAGATCGAGTTCGTGTGGAACTCCGAGGTGGTGGCCCTGGACGGCGCCGACAAGCTCGCCGCCGTCCGCGTGCGCGACGTCAACACCGGTGCCGAGCGCAGCCTCGACGCGACGGGCCTGTTCGTGGCCATCGGCCACGACCCCCGCTCCGAGCTGGTCAAGGGCGTGATCGACACCGATGACGCGGGCTACGTCCTGGTCCAGGGACGCACCACCGCGACCAACATCGCGGGCGTGTTCGCGTGCGGCGACCTGGTGGACAACCGCTACCGCCAGGCGATCACCGCCGCCGGTTCGGGCTGCGCCGCGGCCCTCGACGCCCAGCACTTCCTCGAGTCCCTGCACGATGCCCCGGCCGCCGATGCCGCGCCCGTCGCCGAGCCGGAGGCGAGCCCTGCCGCGGAAGTCGCCCCGGCATCGGCCGTAGTGGACGCTCCCGTGGTGGACACCCCCGTGGCCGCGAGCGAGGCGAGCTTCCCTGCCGACGTGCTCCAGTCCGACATCCCCGTGGTGGTGGACTTCTGGGCCACGTGGTGCGGACCCTGCCGTGCCGTGGCGCCCCTTCTGGATGAACTCGCCAAGGACTACGCGGGCCGGATCAAGGTGGTCAAGGTGGACACCGACGAGAACCCCCAACTGGCGATGGCCTACGGCGTGACCTCCATCCCCACGATGAATTTCTTTGTGAACGGCTCACTGGTCAAGTCCGTGGTGGGCGCCAAGCCCAAGCCCACCTTGATCGGGCTGTTCGACGAACTGCTCGCGGGCGCAGCATCAGCCTGATCGCGAGCGTTTCCGTCATGTGGGGATAGGCCCGGACAGGAGCTGACGATGCGTGACGCACGGCGCGCAGGGCGGGGCACGATCGGGTCGAGCACGATGCTGCTGGGTGCCACCGCGATGATGCTGACCGGATGCTCGGCGGATCCCACGCCGGCCGAGCCCACCACCATCGGCTCGGTGCTGGGCGCCTACGACTGGGAAGCCGTGGACTGGCAGAGCACGGACCGCGCCATCCAGGAACTCATCGCGCAGTGCATGCGCGAGCAGGGCTGGGACTACACCCCCGCGCTGTACCCGCAGGCCTGGTACGACTTCCTGGACTCCGAGCCGCCCACGTTTGAGGAGCAGCGGGCCCTCATCGCGGAGAGAGGGTTCGGTTATGTCTGGAGCAGGCTCCACCCCGACGAGGACAGGGTCATCGAGAACGGGCTCGAGGACTGGGTGGACCCCAATCAGGCCTACCTGGACTCGCTGACGGCCACCGAACGCGCCGCGTACGACGCCACACTCAACGGCTCGCGCGAGGAACAGGAAGCCTACTGGGAGCAACTCGCCGATCCCGCTGGCAGCGGCGTCACTGCGGGATGGGGGCCCGGCTGCACCGGGGAGGCCACCCTCGCGGTGCGGGGCCACGACCCTTCGCTCAGCGAGGCCTACTGGACTGCCACCGCACCCTTCAGCGAGGAACTCGAGGAGCGCATCCAGGCCGACCCCCGCATGGTGGCGCTGGTTGCCGACTGGTCGCGCTGCATGGGAGCGCGGGGGTTCACCTACGAGAGCATCAACGCCTTCCCCGTCGAGGTGAACACCTACTTCGAGTCCGCGCTGACCGACCTGGGGGCACTCAAGGACCCCACGAGCCCCTTTCTGGGCTGGTCGGAAGACGAGATTGCGCAGTGGGAGGCCACCACATCGGAGGCCGACCAAGAGGCATTCTTCCAGGAACATTTCGCGCCCACTGCGCCTGCAGACTCTCGCCCTGCGCTGGAGGCACTGCTCCAGGAGGAGATTGCCCTGGCCACGGCCAACTGGGATTGCCTGCGCGACTACAACGACCAGGTGGGGGGCATTCGCGCCGACATCGAGGAGCAGTACGTGCGTGATCACCAGGCGGAATTGCTCGCGCTCGCGGCGCAGTTTGGCATCGGTCGCGACTAGTCCCCACACCTCACGTCGATACCAGCGACGGACCCCTCGATACCTGCGGATGATGCCCCTGCGGCGTCCCTGGTCATAGGCTGGGCAAGGGATGCGCCCGACAGCCGGGACCACCTGAGAAAAAGATCAGGGTATCCCCCCAACGATTTGGGAACTCCCAAGCGTTAGTGTGGCAAGGCATCAACTGTTCCTTTCGAAGGGGTCATCATGCGTCGCAACGCCATTGTCCTGTCTGCCGTCCTCGGCGCCACCGCCCTGCTCGCGAGCGCCTGCTCGCCCAGCGGCAGTGATGAGCCCAAGGATCGGGTGTCCATCGGCAAGCTGCTGGGTCAGCCGGACTACGAAAACTACGACTGGCAGGACCAGGAGCGTCGCGTCCAGGAGTTGGTCGCGCAGTGCATGCGCGAGCAGGGCTGGGAGTACATCCCCGTCGAATACCCCGACAACTGGTACGACTACGACGAGTCCGACTACGAGACCCAGCTCAAGGAGCGCGGCTGGGGCATCGTCTGGTACACGCTGCACCAGAACGATCAGGACCCCGACTACGAGGACCCGATGGCCGGCTGGGTTGACCCCAACCAGGAGTACGTCGAGTCCCTGTCCGAGAAGGAGCTCGAGGCCTACTACGCGTCCCTGTGGGGCACGCAGGAGGAGCAGGAGGCCAGCCAGCGCGAGGTCGTCGACCCCGACACGGGCGAGGTCTACTGGGAGTCGATCGGCTTTGGTGCCGGCTGCCAGGGCAAGGCCTACGAGGAGGTCAACGGCAACGACCCGAGCAACCAACAGGGCTACTGGGAGGCGATCTCCGCCTTCTACGAGGAGCTTGAGGAGCGCGTCCAGGCCGACCCCCGCATCGTGGAGCTCGACAAGGAATGGGCGAGCTGCATGAAGAAGCAGAACCTCGACTACGCCAGCCTCACGGAGTTCTACGACAAGGGCTACGCCTCGATCCAGACCAAGCACGACGAGATCGTGGGCGATCAGATGTACCGCGACCCGTTCGAGGGCTGGACGGAAGATGAGATCAACGACTGGTTCGAGAACACCTCGCCCGAACAGCAGGATGCCTTCTGGACCGACCTCTACACCATCAAGTTGAGCGACGACCAGCGCGCCCAGTTGGAGGACCTGCTCCAGGAGGAGATCGCCTTGGCCACCGCCGAGCTGGGCTGCTCCAAGCCCTACAACGAGAAGGCTGCCGACATCCGTGCCGACATCGAGGAGCGCTACGCCCTGGAGCACGAAGCCGAGCTTCGCGAGATCGCCGCGCAGTTTGCGACCAAGAAGTGAACCGTAACCGCCTGGTGGCGGGTGCCCTGGCACTCGTGGTGGTCGCTGGGGCGCTGGGCTGGGTGATCGGTTCCCAGATCCAGTCGCCCGCAGAGGCCGCAGCCAACGCCAAGCCGCCCACGCCGTCGCTCATCACGGTGGCCGTCGACCAGCGACTGCTGTCCGCCGACGTCATCGGCCGCGGCTCGATCGACTTCGACGACCCCGAGTCGCTGTTCCTCTCGGGCTCCGTGGGAGAGCCCGGGACGCCGCAGATCGTCACCATGATCCCCGAGGAAGGCACCGAACTGCCCGAGGGCGCGGTCGCGATCGAGATCGCGGGCCGCCCGGTCATCCTGCTCGAGGGCGAGCTGCCCGTCTACCGCGACATGCGACCCGGCTCGATCGGCGACGACGTGCTGCAGTTGGAGCAGGCGCTCGTGCGCCTGGGTCTCATGACCACCGCCGACAACCGCTGGGACAATGCCACGGGTGCCGGCGTGCAGGCCCTGTACGCCCGCGCCGGCTACCTCGCCAATTCCGCATCCAAGGCGGACCAGGAGATGGTCAAGGCCGCACGGGACCAGGTGCGTTACGCCAACCAGGCCCTGCAGGACGCCATCAAGGCCCTGAACGAGGCGGGCGGCGCCACCGGCTCCGCGCTCCTGGAGGCCCAGAACGCCGTGTCGGATGCTCAGGCGGCGCTGACGATCGCCCAGGCAGAGCGCACTCTCGCCGTGGGCACCGCCCAGGGCATGGTGACCGTCTCCCAGGCGGCGCTCAGCACCGCACAGCTGCGTCTGACGCAGGCGCAGGGCGGCACGCACCCGGACACCGGGATGCCGCCCACCCCGGGTGAGCTGCTCGATCTGGAGCAGGCCGTGATTGACGCCCAGGTGACGCTCACGGACGCCCAGAACAACCTCGCCGCCGTGCAGACCACCCAGAACGCCATGGTGGCCAACGCGGAGCGCAACCTCACCCTGGCCCAGGCGCGGCTCGCCGAGGCGAAGTCTCCCGGCGATCGCACCCAGCTGATCCGCGCGCGCGAGGACGCCCAGCGTCAGCTCGGGGAGGCCACGAGCGCGCTCCAGAGCATGGAGGCCTCCATCGGCACGTGGATCCCCGCCGGTGAGCTGATCTTCCTCGACCGGATGCCGGTCCAGGTGGCTCGCAAGCAGGTGGCCCGCGGTGACACCGTGAGCGGCAGCTTCATGACGGTCTCCGGTGCGGACATCGCCATGACGATCGGCCTGAGCGAGAGCGATGCGAAGCGGGTCAAGGTGGGTGACAAGGTCATCGTCGATGAGCCCGACCTGCTCGATGAGCCGTGGGAGCTGGAGATCGCCAAGATCTCCGAGCCGTCCTCGTCGGGTCGCGTGACCGTGACGGTGCTCCTCGATGTGGTTCCCGAGTATCTGCTCGGTGCCAACCTGCGCGTCGTGATCCCCGTGTCCTCGACCGACGGCGAGGTGCTCGTGGTTCCCGCGGCCGCCCTGTCCGCCGTGGCCAACGGCGACACCCGCGTCGAGGTCGAGGACGCCGACAAGCCCGGCACCACGTACTTCGTCACGGTGGTCACCGGTCTTGCGGCCGACGGCGTGGTCGAGGTCCGGCCCGTCAACGGTGAGCTCAAGAAGGGCGATCGCGTGGTCGTCGGGCACGCCGACATCGGCTCTGGTGGCAGCACGAACGTCTCCGAAGAGCCCTCTGACGACGAGGACTGATGAGCGACGTCACCCTGACGGAGGGCCACGACCTGACCGCACCGGTGCTGCACCTTGCGGGCATCCAGCGCACCTTCGTGACCGGCGAGGTGGAGGTGGCCGCGCTCAGCGATGTCAACCTGGTGGTGGAACGCGGCGAGTACGTCTCCATCGTGGGGCCCTCCGGCTCCGGCAAGTCGACCCTGCTGAACATCCTGGGCCTGCTGGACCGCCCCACGTCGGGTTCGTACCTGTTCGAGGGGCTTGAGGTCGCCTCGCTCGACGAGAACGCGCGCACGGCGGTGCGGGGTCGGCGCATCGGCTTCGTCTTCCAGGCCTTCCACCTGCTCTCCCACCGCTCGGTGGTGGAGAACGTGGCGATGTCGATGCTCTACACGGGTGTGCCCGCGAAGGAGCGCGAGGAGCGGGCTCGGCGCGCCCTCGATGCCGTATCGCTGGGCCATCGCGCGGACTTCACCCCCACCCGGCTGTCCGGCGGTGAGCGTCAGCGCGTGGCCATCGCCAGGGCCATCGTGTCCAATCCCGCGGTGCTGCTCGCCGACGAGCCCACGGGAAACCTCGACTCCCGCACCTCGGCCGCCATTCTCGAGCTCTTCGATGCGCTGCGGGCTGGAGGCCTGACCATTGTGATGATCACCCACGACTCCTCGGTGGCGGCACGTGCGGACCGCTCCGTGAGCATCCGCGATGGCCGCCTCACGGACTTGGGCTCCACGCTGTCCGCCGATGCCGTGGCCCAGGTCGCGGGAGGTGTGCAGTGAGCGACGTGACCGTGGTCGAGACCGCGCCGGCAGCCAGCGGCTTCCAGATCGCCGGCACCCACATGTCGGGCAGGGACCTGCTGAGCGAGACGATCGCGGGCCTCGCCTCCCGTCCCGGTCGGACCCTGCTCACCGTGCTGGGCACGGTGCTGGGCATCTCGGCGCTCGTGGCGACGGTGGGCATCGCGCAGACCGCGGGCAACCGCATCGTGGGCACCTTCTCGGAGCTGGAGGCCACCTCGGTGACCGTCTCCAACGAGGTGGGCTTCTGGGGATCGGGACGCCGGGTGCCGCTTCCTGCGGACGTGGAGGATCGCATCGGACGCCTCAACGGTGTCACCGCGGTGGGCGTGATGGGGCCGGTGGCCGTGGGCACGGACTTCGCCTCCGCCGTGCGCATCGACGACCCCACGGGGCTCAATGAGCACCAGATCGATGTGATCGCGGCCTCGCCTGGGCTGCTCGATGCCGTCAAGGGCACCATTCGCATGGGCCGCTGGTTCGATGCCGGGCATGAGGCCCGCGCGGATGATGTGGTGGTGCTGGGTCCGGCCGCGGCGCAGCGGCTGGGCGTGTTCCGCGTGGATCAGCAGCCGGTGATCTTCCTCGGCGAGACGCCGTATGTGGTGATGGGCATTCTGCAGGGGGTGGAGCGTCAGCCGAGCCTCCTGGATGCGATCATCATGCCGGAGGCCACCGCGCGCGCCCACTACGGCTATGTGAGCGGCGAGACCGTGCAGATCGACGTGGCCATTGGTGCCGCCCAGGTGATCGGCAAGCAGGCCCCCATCGCGCTCAATCCCGACGACCCGTCGGCCTACAAGGTGCGCGTGCCCCCGTCCGCCGATGCGATGCGCAATCAGGTGGAGGGCGACGTCAACTCGCTGTTCCTCATCCTGGGTGGCGTGTCGCTTCTGGTGGGTGCTATCGGCATCGCGAATGTGACGCTCGTGAGCGTGCTGGAGCGTGTGGGCGAGATCGGGCTGCGGCGGGCCATGGGTGCCCGGCGCCGTCACATCGCCACGCAGTTCCTGGTGGAGTCCACGGCCATGGGCCTGGTGGGTGGCATCATCGGCGCGACCATCGGTGTGCTCGTGATCGTCACGGTCGCGGCCACCAACCAGTGGACGCCCGTGCTGTCGCCTCTCATTCCGCTGGGCGCGCCGGTGCTCGGAGGTCTCACCGGGCTGCTGGCGGGCATCTATCCGTCGCTGCGGGCGGCGTCGCTGGAGCCCGTGGATGCGCTGCGCTCCGGCACCTGAGGCGTGTCGCGCAGCCACGTGGAGGGAGTGGACCCGTGATAGTGGGGCCAGTTGTCCGCTTTGGCGGCGCGACTGGCCCCCTTCGCGTTTTCCGCGCAGGCCCTCGCCCGTGACAGACTTTGGCGCATGAGCAACTCGGACACCGGCGGCACCAGGCTCGACCCTTGGCTGGGTTCGTACGCCGCCCGGGCGCAGGCGATGCGTGCCTCCGAGATCCGGGCCCTGTTCGCGGTCGCCTCGCGCCCGGAGGTGGTCTCTCTCGCTGGCGGCATGCCCTACATCGGCGGCCTGCCCTTGGAGGAGATCGGCGAGATGATGCGCCGCCTCGTGGTGGAGCAGGGCGAGACGGCGCTCCAGTACGGCTCGGGGCAGGGCTGGGAGCCGCTGCGCGAGCACATCACGCAGGTCATGGCGCTCGAGGGCATCAGCGCGCATCCGGACGACGTGGTGGTCACCACGGGCTCGCAGCAGGCCCTGGATCTGGTCTCCACGGTCTTTCTGGACCCCGGCGACGTGGTCGTGGCCGAGGCGCCGTCCTATGTGGGCGCGCTGGGGGTGTTCCGCGCCCACGAGGCGGATGTGGTGCACGTGCCGATGGACGCCGACGGCCTGGTGCCCGCGGAGCTGGAGACCACGCTCGCACGGCTGGCCGCCGAGGGTCGCAGGGTGAAGTTCCTGTACACGGTGCCCAACTTCCACAATCCCGGCGGCGTGACCCTGTCCGCCGAACGCAGGCCCCAGGTCGTGGAGATCTGTGCGCGCCACGGCGTGCTCATCCTGGAGGACAACCCCTACGGGCTCTTGGGATTCGACGGCGACCCCCTGCCCGCGCTGCGCTCCCTGAGTCCCGAGGGCGTGGTCTACCTCGGATCCTTCTCCAAGACGTTCGCGCCGGGCTTTCGCGTGGGCTGGGCCGTGGCTCCGCACGCCGTGCGCGAGAAGCTGGTCCTGGCATCGGAGGCGGCCATCCTGTGTCCCTCGCACGCCTCGCAGATGGCCATCGCGAGCTACCTCGACCATCATGACTGGCAGGGGCAGATCAAGAAGTTCCGGGAGCAGTACCGCGAGCGGCGTGACGCGATGATCTCTGCGCTGGAGGAGCTGATCCCCTCCGCGACGTGGAACGTGCCCGACGGTGGCTTCTACGTCTGGGTGCGGCTGCCCGAGGGGCTCAACTCCAAGCAGATGCTGCCGCGCGCCGTGACCGCCCGGGTGGCCTTTGTGCCCGGCACCGCGTTCTACTTCGACGGTCAGGGCGCCGAGTACCTGCGCCTGTCCTATTGCTATCCCACGCCCGAGCGGATTCGGGAGGGCGTGCGGCGCCTGGCGGGCGTCGTGGACCAGGAGTTGGAGACCCTGCGCATCTTCGGCGCGGGGGCGGTTGGGGGCGGCGACACGGTGGAGTTCCCCTCGCCGGATATCGCGTGAGCACGGCAGGATTCGACAGTCAGGAGACGCAGATGGACGTGATGATTCTCGCGGGGGGCCTCTCGCATGAACGCGACGTCTCGGTGCGCTCGGGCCGGCGCGTCAAGGACGCCCTGGAGGCCGTGGGCGTCCGCGCTTCTTTGCACGATGTTGACACGGACTTGATTCCCGCATTGCGTTCCCTTCCCGCGGGCGGCGTGGTGTGGCCACTGCTGCACGGGGCCTCGGGCGAGGACGGCTCGCTGCAGGCGCTGCTCGAACTGGTGGGTGTGCCCTACGTCGGCACCGCCTCCCATGAGGCCCGCGTCGCGTGGGTCAAGCCCGTGGCCAAGGCGGTGATCGAGCGGGCGGACATCGCGACCCCGGCTTACGTGACCTTCCCCCAGTCGCTGTTCCGCGAGGTGGGCGCGGAGAACGTGCTCAGCGCCATCGCGGAGCGCTTCTCCCTGCCCGTGGCGGTCAAACCCGCACGCGGCGGCTCCGCCCTGGGCGTGTCCATCGTGGCCGAACGCTCCGCCCTGGCCACCGCCTTGGTGCAGTGCTTTGCCTACGGCGACGTCGCCCTCATCGAGCAGGCCGTCTCCGGCGTGGAGGTGGCCGTCTCGGTGGTGGGAAGCGGCGACGACGCCCGGGTGCTCCCGGCCGTGGAGATCGTGTGCTCCGGCCCCTACGACTACGACGCCCGCTACAACCCCGGCCGCGTGGAGTACTTCAGCCCGGCACGGCTCACCACTGCCCAGGCGCAGGCGGTCGAGGAGGCGGCGCTCACGGTGCATCGGACGTTGGGGCTGAGGGACCTGTCCCGCGTGGACATGATCGTGGACGATGCCGGGGTGCCGCAGGTGCTCGACATCAACATCGCGCCGGGCATGACCGAGACCTCGCTCTTCCCCCAGGCCGTCGAGGCCGCGGGGCTTGAGCTGGGACGGCTCTACCGCGACATCTGCGAGCGCGCCGCAGCCCGCTAAGGCCGCGCTCCGCACCTTCACACCCTCCGGGAAAGCGAGTTCCGCATGACTGCGCCCTACCCTGCCGCCAACCCCTTCGCCGCTGACGAAGCGGCTCTCATCGCCGAGGCCGACGCCCTCGCGCAGCGCTGGTTGACGGGCATCGGCACGCGCCCCGTGTTCCCTCCTGCCGCCGCCATCGAGGCCGTGGCGGCGCTCGATGCGCCGCTCGCGGAGACGGGCATTCCCGCGCGGGAGACCCTGCGGGTGCTCGATGAGATCGCCGGGGCCGCGACCGTCGCCTCCAACGATCCGCGCTACTTCGGCTTCGTGGTCGGCTCCTCCCTGCCCGTGGCCGCCGCGGCCGACCGTCTCGCGCTGGCGTGGGATCAATGTGCCTCGTCCTTCGACAACTCCCCCGCCGTGCACCTGATCGAGCGGCATGCCCGGCGCCTCGTGCTTGATGCCCTCGACCTGCCCCGTGAGGCCGGCATCGGCTTCTCGACAAGCGCCACCGCGGGCACCATCGCGGCCGTCTCGACCGCGCGGCGCGTGCTGCTGGCGCGCCAGGGCTGGGACTTCGACCGCCAGGGGCTCGCGGGAGCACCCGCGGTGCGCGTGGTGATCTCCGAGCTCGCCCACGTCACGGTGCTCAAGGGACTGCGCCTGCTGGGATTCGGCCTGGACCACGTGGTGCGCGCGCCCGTCGACGACCATGGCCGCATTCGCCCCGAGACGCTGCCCGCACTCGACGCGAGCACCATCCTCATCCTCCAGGCAGGCGAGGTGAACACCGGGGAGTTCGATCCGTTCGCCGAGCTCATTCCCGCGGCCCACGCGGCGGGCGCCTGGGTGCATGTGGACGGTGCCTTCGGACTGTGGGCCAGGGCCTCGCGCACGCACCGGCACCTGACTGAGGGCATCGAGCAGGCCGACAGCTGGACCACCGATGCCCACAAGTGGCTCAACGTTCCCTACGACAGCGCGATGCACATCGTCCGTGAGGCGACGCACCTGTCCGAGGCGATGAACGCCGACGCCGTGTACTTCATGGCCGCCGCCGACGCGCAGCGCAATCTCACCCTCGAGTTCTCGCGCAAGGCGCGTGGAGTGTCCGTGTGGGCCGCGCTGCGCACCCTGGGGCGTGAGGGCGTCGAGGCGATGGTCGATCGTCACATCGCCCTCGCACAGCATGCTGCTCAGGGCCTGCGCGAGGCCGGCTATACGGTCGTCAACCGGGTGGTGCTCAATCAGGTGCTGATCCGGGCCGATTCCCCGGCGGAGACGGTGCGCGTTCGGGAGGCCGTGACGGGCGGCGGCGCGGCGTGGTTCAGCGCCACCACGTGGCAGGGCCAGCCGGCGTTGCGCCTCTCGGTGAGTTCCTGGCGCACCGAGCGCGAGCACGTGGATGCGCTCGTGAGCCTGTTGCGCGAGGCCCGCACAGCGTAGTTGGCCCCTCAGTGGGCCCGGAGCGGCCCTGGATGGCCGCTCCGGCGCCCCAGAAGCCCTCCTAGCCGAACAACCCCGGGTCCTTGGGGTGGATGAGCCCCACGATGCGGTTGAGGTCCTCCACGGTCGCGAAGTCGATCGTGATCGCGCCCTTGGCCTTGCCCAGCTTGACCTTGACTCGGGTGTCGAGGTGGTCCCCCAGCCGCGCGGAGAGGTCGTCCAGGGCCGCTGTGCGCCCGCCTGCGCGCACGGCGCCCTTCTTGGTGGCAGGAACCTTCACCCCGAGCGTCACGGCCTCCTCCGTGGCGCGCACGGACAGGCCCTCGGCGACGATGCGCGTGGCCAGGTGGTCCATCGCCTCGGCATCGGGCAGGGCCAGCAGCGCACGGGCGTGGCCGGCGCTCAGCACGCCCGCCGCGACCCGGGTCTGGACCTTGGGGGGGAGCTTGAGCAGACGCAGGGTGTTGCTGATCTGCGGGCGCGAGCGGGAGATGCGCTCCGCGAGCTGCTCGTGGGTGATGCCGAAGTCGTCCAGCAGCTGCTGATAGGCCGCGGCCTCTTCCAGCGGATTCAGCTGGGCGCGATGCAGGTTCTCCACGAGCGCGTCGCGCAGCATGTCGGTGTCGTCGGTGGAGCGGATGATCGCGGGGATCTCGGTGAGGCCCGCCTCGCGCGAGGCGCGCAGCCGGCGCTCGCCCATGATGAGCTCGTAGCCCTCGCCCGCCGGGTTGCGCCGCACCACAATGGGCTGGAGCACGCCGATCTCCTTGATGGAGCCGATGAGCTCCTGGAGAAGCTCGGGGTCGAACACCGAGCGCGGCTGGCGCGGATTGGGCACCACCGCGTCCAAGGGAAGATGGGCGAACGTGGCGCCGGGCACGGCGACGAGCTCCGGCTCAGCCGAGACGGCCTTGGCGCGACTCGCCTTGCCCGCCTGGCCCACGGTGGGGATGGCGCGTGACGGCGTGGGATCTGCGCCGAAGAACACGTCGCGGGGCCGTCCGTCCGCGGCGTGGCCCGCATCCGCCGTGGTCGCCTCGGCGTCCGGCTCGGTGGGAATCAGCGCACCGAGACCCCGGCCGAGGCCTCTCCTGGGCTTGTTCACTGTCCCTCACTTTCAGCGGCCGCGCCGCGTAGCGCCACTTCCTGGGCGATGGCCAGGTAGGCCAGGGCGCCGGTGGAATGCGGGTCGTAGGTGATCACGGTCTGGGCGAAGCTCGGAGCCTCGGACACGCGCACGGAGCGCGGCACCGTCTGCTCGAGCGTCTGCTCCGGGAAGTGCGAGCGCACCTCATGTGCCACCTCGCGCGCCAGGTTGGTGCGCTGGTCGTACATGGTCAGCACGATGGTCGAGACATGGATGGCCGGGTTCAGGTGCTTGCGCACCATCTCCACCGTCTTGATGAGCTGCGTGAGTCCCTCCAGCGCGTAGTACTCGCACTGGATGGGAATCAGCACCTCGGTGGAGACGACCATCGCATTGAGCGTGAGCAGCCCCAGACTGGGCGGACAGTCGATGAAGATGTAGTCGAGGTCCTTGCCCGGGCCTTCGAGCAGCTGCGTGACCGCGGCGTGGAGCCGGTACTCGCGGCGCACCGCGGAGACGAGTTCGATGTCCGCGCCCGCCAGGTCAATGGTCGCCGGGACGCACCACAGCGTGGGCAGGTCGGGGCAGCGCTGCACCACGTCGGCGAGCGGCACCTCATCCAGGAGCACCTCGTAGATCGACGGGGTGCCCACGCGGTGATCCACACCCAGCGCCGTGGAGGCGTTGCCCTGCGGGTCCGCGTCGATCACGAGCACCTGCGCACCCCGGCTCGCCAGGGCGGCGGCGAGGTTCACCGAGGTGGTGGTCTTGCCCACCCCACCCTTCTGGTTGGAGACGGTGATGACGCGCGTCGCGGCGGGGCGGGGAAAGTCGGCGTTCTCGAGCGCCTTGCGGCGCCTCTCGTTCTCCAGCAGCTCGGCTGCCAAGGGGGTGCCGTCGTCGGCGGCGATGCGGGAGAAGGCGTCACCCGGCGATGATGTTTCACGTGAAACATCGGCGAGGCTCACCTCGCCTGCCGCCTCGGGCAGGGCGGCATAGGGCGGGACGGCCACCCGTGGATGCGACTGAGTGGTCGGCTGCGCCACGCCGCCGAAGCTCGACTCCGTACCCTGTTGCTCCACCGTCTCCTGCTCTCTGCATCCCGTCGCAACACCGTTGCGTCTGTTGGTCCATCCCGGCGCATCCACGCGACCGGGTCAATGTTTCACGTGAAACATCATCACCGCAAACCGCGGCCACCGCATCTGCGGGGGCTACCCCTTGTGGCCCGCGGTTCTCGCCAGCCTGACTACCGTGGTGGGCGTCAGGCCGGGAAGTGTGGTGGCCTCGATGATCTCGGCCTCCAGGCGCGCCCGACGCAGCGCGTACTTGGCCCGCTGCACCTCGTCGGCCGCGAGGCGGCCCTTGAGCAGGGCCATCGATCCGCCCTCGGACAGCAGGGGCGCACACCACTTGACCAGCTTGTCGATCGCGGCCACGGCACGCGCGGTCACCACGTCCACCACCACGCCCACCTCCTCCGCGCGACCGCGGACCACCTCCACGTTGTCGAGCCCGAGCGCTCCGGTCACGTCGCGCAGCCAAGCCGCGCGCCGCTCCATCGGCTCGACCAGCACCACTCGTCGATGGGGCTGCATCGCCGCGATCACCACGCCGGGAAGGCCCGCTCCCGAACCCACGTCCGCCAGGTCTCCCTCGGCCAGATGCGGCACCACGGCCGCCGAGTTCAGGATGTGCCGCTCCCACAGCCTGTCGTACTCTCGCGGCCCCAGGAGTCCCCGGGTCTCACCCTCGACCGCCAGCAGGTGCGCGAACTCCTGGACGGCGCCAAAGCGCCCACCGAAGTACGCCGCCACCTGCGCCGAGCCCTCCAGGGGGTCCTGGGCGAGCAGCTCGCCGGCAAGGCGCGCCGCCTCGCCCGGAGGGGTCCAGGCGCGCTCAGGGGAGTTCACGATGCTCCGGGGTCAGGGGTGTCGTCATGAGGGGAGGCTCCATGTTTCACGTGAAACATCGTGCCTAGGCCGGACGGACCACCACGTGACGGTGGGGCTCCTCGCCCGCCGACTCGGAGACGAGGCCGGCCTCCAGCACCACGTCGTGCACCACTTTGCGCTCGAAGGCGTTCATGGGCTGCAGCGCCACCGGCGCGGAGGTCTCGATGGCCTTGGCCACCGCCTCGCGGGCCACCTCGGCCAGGCGCTCCTTGCGCCCCGCACGGAACCCGGCGATGTCCAGCATCAGCCTGCTGAGCTCGCCCGTCTCCGACTGCACGGCCAGCCGCGCGAGGTCCTGGAGTGCGTCCAGCACCTCGCCATCGGGACCCACGAGTCGCTTCAGATCCTGGCTCGGGCCGTCGGGCACGATCGCCACCTTGGCACGCCCGGCCTCCACGGAGATGTCGATGTCGCCATCCATGTCCAGGATGTCCAGGAGTTCCTCCAGGAAGTCCGCGGCCACATCGCCTTCGGACTCCAGCTTCTTCGGCTCTTCACTCATTGCTGACCTCTGTTCTGCGCCAGGCGCATTGTTCACGTGTGGTGTGCGCATTGCCCGCCAGGCTCCGCGCGATGCCTCAAGGGCTGGCAGTGTCCGCCTCGGCTAGGTACGCTTGCGGCGCTTGCTCTTGTTCGTGCCGCCGGTGCCCGTCGGTCTCTCCGGCCCGGCATCGTCGGACGGTTCGTCAACACCAGACAGCTCCGTGGCATGACCCTCGCCCAGGGCACTCTCCGGTGCCTGTGCCACCTCCTGGGCCTCGCCCGCCACGCCTCCGGCGGTGGGCTGCTTGGGCCCGCCCTTGGCGCGCTTCTTGCCCTTGGGCTGCTGGCGCTGGCCTCCGCTCTTCGGCTGCTCCTCGACCACCACCTCGGACAACGGGATGCCGTCGATCGTCACGCCCTTGCGGGCGGCCTTCTCGGCCTTCTTGGCCAGAAGCGCCTTCTCGGCCTCGGAACCCGGGGTGGGGTTGCGCTTGATGACGTAGAACTGCTGGCCCATGGTCCACACGTTGGAGACGGTCCAGTAGATCAGCACGCCGATGGGGAAGTAGGGGCCGGAGAACACGAACACGAAGGGCATCGCGTACATGATCATCTGCTGCTGACGGGCCATCGGGCCTTCGAGCGCGGAGGCCGGCATGTTCTTGCGGGTGAGCTGACGCTGGGTCAGGAAGGACGTGGCGACCATGGTGATGATGAGCACCACCGCCACGATCTTGGACGAGGCGGAGCCGTCCTCCATCAGGAACGAGTCGGACAGCCGCGCACCGAACAGCGTGGCGTTGCTAGCCTGCTCGATGAGCTTGTCATCCAGCCAGCCGATGCCACCGCCGCCCTGCTCCATCCGGTAGTTGAGCACTCGGAACAGCGCGAAGAAGATGGGGGCCTGCACCAGCATCGGCAGGCACGAGGAGAAGGGGTTGGTCTTGTGCTTGGCGTAGAGCTCCATCATCTCGCGGCTCTGTGCTTCGCGAGAGGCCTGGTCCTTCTTGTTCTTGTACTTGTCCTGCAGCGCGCGCAGTTCGGGCGCGATGACCTGCATGGCACGGGAGGCCTTGATCTGGCGCACGAACAGCGGGATGAGCAGCATGCGCACCGTCACCGTCAGGCCGATGATCGAGCCCACCCACGCGGCCCCGCCGGCCGGGTCCATGCCGATCCACTCGAACAGCCGATGCCACAGCACCATGATGTTGGCGACAACCCATTCGAGCGGCTGCAACAACTTGAAGAAGTCCACTGGATTTCCTTACCTCTCAACTGATGACGGATCGAGCCACGCCGGCGGCATGTGTGTGGCCACCGTGACGGGAAAACAAGGGGGTGCCCACGGGCGGCACATCGTCAACGCCTCCGTGGCTCCACGGGTTGCAGCGCAGCACGCGCCAGGCGGCGAGTACCGTGCCCTTCGCGGCGCCGTGCGTCTGCACGGCCTGCAGCCCATAGCTGGAGCACGAGGGGTAGTACTTGCAGGTGGGACCGGTCATGGGGGAGATCACCAGTTGGTAGAACCGGATGAGTCCCACGAGCGTCCATCGCGGCACACTCGTCACCACCCGGCCCACGCTGGCCCAGCGCCCCGTCATGGCGTCGCCTTCGCGAGGCTGCGCCGCAGGCCGAACTCCACATCGTCGCGCAGTTGGGAGAAGGACGCCGATGCGGCGGCGGGCAGGGCCCGGATCACCACTCTGGATCCCGTGGGAAGGGTGGGCAGTGCCTGTGCCATCACAGCACGAAGCCGGCGCGTCACGCGATTGCGAGTCACGGCGCCTCCTACGGTCCGAGAAACAGCAAAACCGGCCATGCTGCTCGCATCGCCGGTCAATGCCAGGTAGACCACCACGGTCTGGGTTCCGGTCCGCCGACCGCCGCGCATCGCAGACGCGAAGTCTGCCGATGTGCGCAGTCGGTTCCCGGCAGGCAACACCTACGCGGAAATGGACTCGCGACCCTTGCGGCGGCGGGCCGCGAGAATCGAGCGACCCGCGCGGGTGCGCATACGCAGACGGAAGCCGTGCGTCTTGGCACGCTTGCGGTTGTTCGGCTGGAAAGTCCGCTTGCTCACGGCATAACTCCACGACTTCTAGGGATGGTCAAATCAGCGCACTTACGTTACGTGGTGAACGGGCGCCGGTCAAATCCCCCGCCTGCCATTGGCCCCTAGGCCCAAACGGTATAGGCTCCACCTTCAGTGCTACACAGCGGTGGAGCGACACGCCGAGTTCACATTACGAATCGGTGAATCCATCTCAACCGGCTGTGTACAAGTTTGTGGACACACTACAGAGAGAGGGAGCACGGGTGACAGCCGAAGACTCGTCGCGCACCATCGACAAGGTGTGGTCGCAGGCTCTTGAGGCCTTGGCGCAGGACTCCACCATCGCCGAGCAGCACCGCTCCTTCCTCCGGCTCATCAAGCCCCTGGCCCTGGTCGAGGACAACGTGTTTCTCGCGGTCGCCCAGGACTTCACCAAGAACTATGTCGAGACCACGCTGCGTGCGCCACTGACCGAGGCGCTCGGCGACGTCATCGGCCACGACATCCGCATCGCCGTCACGGTCGATGCCTCGGTGACCCCGCCGGGACCCTCGGCGCTCGACACGCCTCAGGACGACGACCACATCCCGCGCCGCCGCACCGCCGCACCCGTGACCACGGCCGACGATCCCCACCTGAACCCGCGCTACACCTTCGACACGTTCGTCATCGGTGGATCCAACCGCTTCGCCCATGCCGCGGCCTTGGCCGTTGCGGAGAGTCCCGGCACCACGTACAACCCGCTGTTCATCTATGGCGATTCGGGTCTGGGAAAGACTCACCTGCTGCACGCGATCGGTCACTACACGCGTCAGATCAAGCCGCAGACCCGGGTGCGCTACGTGAACTCCGAGGAGTTCACCAACGACTTCATCAACTCGATCCGTGACGA
>CAZFEH010000021.1:24657-28915 GCA_964517615.1 uncultured Demequinaceae bacterium | reverse complement strand
TCGAGCGCGTCGTCACCATCAACCGCGTGTCAAAGGTGGTCAAGGGTGGCCGCCGCTTCAGCTTCACCGCGCTCGTCGTGGTGGGCGATGGCGAGGGCAACGTCGGCGTCGGTTACGGCAAGGCGAGGGAGGTGCCTGCCGCGATCTCCAAGGGAGTTGAAGAGGCCAAGCGCTCCTTCTTCCGCGTCCCCCGCATTCAGGGCACCATCCCGCACACCGTGCAGGGTGAGGCCGCTGCGGGCGTCGTGTTCCTGCGTCCCGCCGCTCCCGGTACCGGTGTGATCGCCGGTGGTCCGGTGCGTGCGGTGCTGGAGTGCGCTGGCATTCACGACGTGCTGTCCAAGTCCCTGGGCTCCTCCAACGCGATCAACATCGTCCACGCGACCGTGGACGCGTTGAAGCGCCTGGAGCAGCCGGAGGCGGTTGCCGCACGTCGCGGCAAGGCCGTCGAGGATGTGGCTCCCGCGGCGATGCTGCGGGCTCAGGCGGCGGGGGTGGCGCACTGATGCCTCGCTTGAAGGTCACCCAGAAGAAGTCCGAGATCGGCACCAAGCCTCAGCACCGCGAGACGTTGCGCTCGCTGGGTCTGAAGCGCATTGGTGACATCGTCGTCAAGGAGGACCGCCCCGAGATTCGCGGGATGGTCCGTGCGGTGAGCCACCTGGTCACCGTGGAGGAGGTCGAATAATGGCTGACGAGAGCACTGAGAAGGCTGCGGCCAAGAAGCCTGCCGCCGCTAAGGCTGCTGCCCCCAAGGCCGCTGCCAAGGCTCCGGCCAAGGCCGCTGCCGAGAAGGCGCCTGCCAAGGCCAAGGCTGCTGCCAAGCCTGCCGCTGAGAAGGCTGCCAAGCCTGCTGCTGCCGAGAAGCCCGCTGCCAAGGCACCCGCCAAGGCGAAGGCTCCCGCTGCTGCCAAGCCTGCCGCTGCTGCCGAGAAGCCCGCTGCCAAGGCGCCCGCGAAGACCGCGGCAGCCAAGGCATCGGCTGACGCTGCGGTGGAGGAGGCCAAGCCGGTCGCCAAGGCTGCTGCCGCCAAGAAGGCCCCTGCCAAGAAGGCGGAGCCGGCGGTCAAGGTCACCACGCTGAAGATGCACCACCTGCGTCCTGCCGAGGGTGCCCACACCAAGAAGACCCGCGTGGGTCGTGGTGAGGGATCCAAGGGCAAGACCGCGGGCCGTGGCACCAAGGGCACGGGTGCCCGTTACCAGGTGCCTGCGGCGTTCGAGGGCGGTCAGACGCCCCTGCACATGCGCATCCCCAAGCTGCGCGGCTTCAAGAGCCCGTTCAAGATCACCTACCAGGTGGTCAACATCGACCAGATCCAGGCGCTGTTCCCCAAGGGCGGCACCATCACCAAGGCCGACCTTGTGGACAAGGGCGCGGTGCGCAAGAACCAGCCCGTCAAGGTGCTCGGCGACGGCGAGATCTCGGTGAAGGTCACCATTGTGGACGTGGAGAAGGTTTCGCAGTCCGCGAAGTCCAAGATCGAGGCCGCAGGCGGCTCGGTCAACCAGGGCTAGGCTCTGACGCGGGCCCGCAATCGGGCGGGCCCGCGTCATCCCCCACCCGGAGGATTCATGCTTCAAGGCTTCCTGAGTGCCTTCCGCACTCCCGACTTGCGTCGCAAGTTGCTGTTCACCCTCGGCGTCATTGCGCTGTACCGCTTCGGCGTGGCGATTCCCACGCCCGGAGTGAGCTTCCGCAATGTCGAGCTCTGCGTCGCGCAGACCTCCGAGATCAACAACGCCTTCCAGATCCTCAACCTGTTCTCCGGTGGCGCCCTCCTCCAGCTGTCGATCTTCGCGCTGGGCATCATGCCCTACATCACCGCGTCGATCATCGTGCAGCTGCTGCGTGTGCTGATCCCGCGCTTCGAGACCCTCTACAAGGAGGGCCAGGAGGGCCAGGCCAAGCTCACCCAGTACACGCGCTACATCACCGTGGGCTTCGCCGCGATCCAGGCCGCATCGTTCATCACGATGGCCCGCAACGGCGTGTTCTTCCCCGGCTGCGCCGTGCCGGTGATCCCCGACACCTCATGGCACATCATCGCCCTGATGGTGCTGACCATGACCGCGGGCACCGTCTTCATCATGTGGCTCGGCGAGCGCATCACGGAGCGCGGCGTGGGCAACGGCATGTCGCTGCTGATCTTCACCTCGATCGCCGCGTCCTTCCCCGGTGCCGCCACCACGATCTGGCGCTCCTCCAACGGGGTGCGCAACACCTTCCTGGTGCTGCTGCTGATCCTCGTGGTGATGGCTATCGTGGTGTTCGTCGAGCAGTCGCAGCGCCGCATCCCCGTGCAGTACGCCAAGCGCATGGTGGGCCGCCGCATGATGGGTGGTTCGTCCACGTACATTCCGCTCAAGATCAACATGGCGGGTGTGATCCCCGTGATCTTCGCCTCATCGCTCCTGATGCTCCCCACCGTCATCACTCAGTTCGCGGGCCAGAACCCCACGGGCTGGATGCTGTGGATGCAGCAGCACGTCGCGAATCCCTCGTCGCCGCTCAACATCGCGCTGTACATCCTGCTGATCGTGTTCTTCGCGTACTTCTACACCGCCATCACGTTCAACCCCAATGACGTCGCGGACAACATGAAGAAATACGGCGGCTTCGTGCCGGGCATTCGCCCTGGCCAGCCGACGGCCGACTACCTCGACTACGTCCTGTCGCGCATCACCGCCGCGGGTTCGATCTACCTCGCGATCGTGGCGCTCGTTCCCACCGTCGCCTTCGTCGCGCTGGGACTGAGCACCAACATCCCGTTCGGTGGCTCGTCCATCCTGATTCTGGTCGGTGTCGGACTCGATACCGTCAAGCGCATCCAGTCGCAACTGGAGCAGCGCCACTACGAAGGGTTCCTGAAGTAATGCGTCTTGTCCTCCTCGGCCCTCCCGGTGCAGGCAAGGGCACGCAGGCGGCACTGCTCGCGCAGCGCTACGGCGTCCCTGCCATCTCCACGGGCGACATCTTCCGCGCCAACGTCAAGGAAGGCACGGAACTGGGCAAGCGCGCTCAGGAGTACATGAACTCCGGTGCCCTGGTTCCCGACGAGGTCACCAACGCGATGGTGCGCGATCGCCTGAGCCAGCCCGATGCCGCAGACGGCTTCCTGCTCGACGGCTACCCGCGCAACCCCGAGCAGGCCGTGGAACTCGAGTCCGTGCTCTCGGACCTGGAGGCCACGCTCGATGCGGCCCTGGAGATCACGGCCGACTTCGACGTGGTGACCGAGCGGTTGCTCAAGCGCGCCCAGATCGAGGGCCGTGCCGACGACACCGAGCCGGTGATCCGCAAGCGCCTCGAGGTGTACAGCAGCGCGACCGCGCCGCTGACCGACTACTACACGGGTCGCGGCCTGCTGGTGCAGGTGGACGGCCTCGGCGCGATCGACGAGGTCACCGACCGGCTGGTGGCTGCGCTCGAGGCGCGGTAGATGTCTTCGCGCATCGAGTACAAGACGCGCGAGCAGATGCGCCTCATGGCGCGTGCAGGCGTGGTCGTGGAGTCGGCCCTGGCGGCCGCACGCGAGGCGGCGGCCGTGGGGGCTACCACGGCCGATGCCGATGCCGCTGCCGCCGAGGTGATCGCGGCAGCGGGAGCCACCTCCAACTTCCTGGGCTATCACGGCTACCCCGCCACCATCTGCATCTCCATCAACGAGGAGATCGTCCACGGGATCCCCGGCGCACGGGTGATCGAGGACGGTGACGTGGTGTCCATCGATGCCGGCGCCGTGGTCGAGGGATGGCATGCGGACTCCGCACTGACCTTCATCGCGGGCGCCCCGCGCAGCGAGCGCGACGTGGAGCTCGTGGCGGCCACCCGCGCGTCCCTGTGGGCGGGCATCGCCGCCCTGGCATCGGCGTCCCGGCTCGACGAGATCGCGGCCGCCATCGAGGATGTCACCGAGGCCGCCGGCCTGCACCCGCTCGAAGGGTACGTGGGCCACGGCATCGGCACCGCGATGCATCAGGCCCCCGACGTGATGAACTATCGCACGCGCGGGCGTCTGACTAAGGTGCGGCCGGGCATGTGCCTGGCGCTGGAGCCGATGACGGTGCTGGGAACGAGCGAGTCCGTGGTGCTCGATGACGACTGGACCGTGGTCTCCGCGGACGGCTCGCGAGGCGCGCACTGGGAGCATTCGGTGGCGGTCCACGAGGCCGGCATCTGGGTGCTGACCGCGGCAGACGGCGGCAAGGCTGACCTTGCCGCTCACGGCATCGTTCCCATTGCTCCGTAAAGAAC
>CAZFEH010000021.1:0-24557 GCA_964517615.1 uncultured Demequinaceae bacterium | reverse complement strand
GTAAAGAACCGTGCCGTCGAGGCCCCGCGCCGCCACCGCGTCGGCATGGGGAAGGCGCCGTAGATCATGAAACCTGAGCGTCACATCGTCTTGATGGCGACGCAACGTGCGCCAGGTAGCGTGGCAGGTGCGACGGTGCCCCGAGCACCGCGCGGGGCGCGGAGTCGATGAGCAGACCCGAGGAGCTGTCATGGCACGAGGCTTCAACTATGCGCCGGGCGCTAGCCCGCAGATCGAACAGGCGGCCGAACCCGGCCTGAGCGCGGAGCAGATCCGCGAACTCGCCCAGTCCAAGAACTATCTGGTGCGCGAGGCGGTGGCCCAGCGCGACGACTGCCCGCTCGGCGTCATCTTCACTCTCGCTCAGGACGACAAGCCCTCGGTGCGAGCCCTGCTCGCCGCGAACCCCATCATCCCGGGAGGGATCGTGGGGCATCTGCTGCACGACACCGAGACGGAGGTGCTGCTGGCGTTGCTGGCGAACCCCAGCATCGAGCGCGCGGCGGTGGAGAAGCTCGCCTTTCACGCCAACACGAAGGTCCGGGAGGCGGCCGCCACCGTCTTGGCAGCAACGGGCTACCTGCACGACAGGTATCAGTAACCACTGCGTCACCGGGGGTCGTTAGCGTCGGGTGCACAGGCACGCGACGCGACGGGATGGGGACATGGTGGACTCGGACGGCTGGACCAGGGTGATGCTCGCGAGTTCAGGAGTGACCCTGAGCGGTCCGTCCGCGCCGTACCGCGGTGGGCGGGAGTGGCTTGAGGCACAGGATCCGCGCACGGACTTCGACCGGCTGCTGCATCTGGCGACGAGCAGGGACGTGCAGGTGCGCATCGCGGTGGCGCGGCGGCCTCACCTGCAGATGGGACTGCTCATCACGCTGGGCCATGACCCTCACCCCGAGGTGCGCGTGGCCGTGGCGGGCAGCCCGCGGGTCAATGCGGCGGTGGTGGAGCACCTGATGGGGGACCGCGATTGGCGCGTCCTGCGCGCCTTGGCGCACAATGGGGCCACGCCCCACGATGCGGTGGTGCGGCTGGCATCGCAGCGTCGTGATGAGGTGCGGCGAGCGGCGATGCGCCGGCTGCGTGGCGCCTAGCCGCCAGAGCCGATGCCGAGGTTGAGAACACCCCTGCGGATGAAGTACCATTGACGGTCGGGCGTTTTTGCGCGCCTGTAAACGTCATCAACCAACGTTAGTGGAGTCATGGCCAAGAAAGACGGCGTCATCGAGGTAGAAGGCACCGTGGTCGAGGCACTTCCCAATGCTTCTTTCCGTGTGGAACTGAGCAACGGGCACCTCGTCCTCGCCCACATCTCAGGCAAGATGCGCCAGCACTACATCCGTATCCTCCCCGAGGATCGCGTAGTGGTGGAGCTGAGCCCGTATGACCTGTCCCGCGGCCGCATCGTCTACCGCTACAAGTAATCGTCGTCGTCGGCTCCGGTGAGTCGGTGTCGGTGGCGAAGGAAAGAACCATGAAGGTTAAGCCCAGCGTCAAGCCCATCTGCGATAAGTGCAAGGTGATTCGCCGCAATGGCCGTGTGATGGTCATCTGCGAGAACCCGCGTCACAAGCAGCGTCAGGGTTAGACACACACAAAAGAAGACCTCGTTCAGGCACTTCACCCTCGGCTCGGAGGCCGGGGCCCGCACGGTGTGCGGGACGCCTGAGCGTCAGACCTCCGACTACTACTGGAGTAGACAGAAATGGCACGACTCGTTGGAGTCGATCTTCCGCGCGACAAGCGCTTCGAGATCGCCCTCACCTACATCTTCGGCATCGGCCGCACCCGCTCGCAGCAGATTCTCGCTGCCACCGGTGTGAGCCCCGACCTGCGCGTCAAGGACGCCACTGACGAGCAGCTCGTCGCCTTGCGTGACTACATCGAGGCGAACTTCACCATCGAGGGTGACCTGCGCCGCGAGGTGGCCGCCGACATCCGCCGCAAGGTGGAGATCGGCAACTACGAGGGCCTGCGTCACCGTCGGCACCTGCCGGTGCGTGGTCAGCGCACCAAGACCAACGCCCGCACTCGCAAGGGCCCCAAGAAGACCGTCGCCGGAAAGAAGAAGTAAGCCATGGCCGCTCCCGCACGCAAGCCGCGCAAGAAGATCAAGAAGACCGTCGCGCACGGTCAGGCGCACATCAAGTCAACGTTCAACAACACGATCATCTCCATCACGGACCCCTCGGGTGCCGTGGTGTCGTGGTCGTCCTCCGGCCAGGTGGGCTTCAAGGGCTCCCGCAAGTCGACCCCCTACGCCGCGCAGATGGCAGCCGAAGCCGCCGCCCGCAAGGCGCAGGAGGCCGGCATGAGCAAGGTGGACGTGTTCGTCAAGGGTCCCGGCTCTGGACGTGACACCGCAGTCCGCTCGCTCACGGCCGCCGGCCTTGAGGTGACCTCCATCAAGGACGTCACGCCTCAGGCGCACAACGGCTGCCGTCCGCCCAAGCGTCGCCGCAACTAGGCCGGGCGCCCTCGGGCGCCACTGCGGGGAAGTGATTCCCTGCGTCGGCGCGGCCTTGGCCGCGCTCCCCAGTTTTATACGTTGACCCCCGCCGGAACGTACACCCGGCAGGGACTCGAGCATCAAATGGTGGGTGCTCGGAAAGGATAGAGAAAGTGCAGATCGCACAGCGTCCCACTCTGACCGAGAAGGTCATTTCGGACAACCGCTCGCAGTTCTCGCTCAAGCCGCTGGAGCCCGGTTTCGGCTACACGCTGGGCAACTCGCTGCGTCGCACCCTGCTGTCGTCCATCCCTGGCGCCGCCGTCACCTCGGTGCGCTTCGATGGCGTGCCCCACGAGTTCACCACCATCGAGGGGGTGAAGGAGGACGTCACCGAGATCCTCCTCAACCTCAAGAACCTGGTGGTCTCCTCGGAGAACGACGAGCCCGTCATCATGTACCTGCGCAAGTCCGGCGCGGGCGCCGTGACGGCTGCGGACATCGCCCCTCCCACGGGTGTGGAGATCCACAACCCGGACCTGCACATCGCCACGCTCAACTCGAAGGCCAAGTTCGAGGTGGAGCTCACGGTGGAGCGCGGTCGCGGCTACGTGCCTGCCGCCCTCAACAAGCAGTACGACGGCGATGTGGGCCAGATCCCCGTGGACTCGATCTACTCGCCGGTGCTCAAGGTCACCTACAAGGTCGAGGCCACTCGTGTGGCCCAGCGCACCGACTTCGACGACCTCATCCTGGATGTGGAGACCAAGTCCTCGATCTCGCCGCGCGACGCCGTGGCGTCGGCCGGTGTGACCCTGGTCGAGCTGTTCTCGCTCGCTCGCGGCCTCAACGAGGCCGCCGAGGGCATCGAGATCGGCCCCTCGGACTCCGATGAGGCCCTTGAAGAGGACTACAACATGCCCATCGAGGACCTCAACCTGACGCAGCGTTCCTACAACTGCCTCAAGCGTGAGGGCATCCACACCGTGGGCGAGCTGACGGCGCGTTCCGAGACCGACCTCATGGACATCCGCAACTTCGGACAGAAGTCGATCACCGAGGTGAAGGAGAAGCTCCAGGAGCTGGGCTTCTCCCTCAAGGACGGCGGGCATGACTATGACCCCGCCGCCGCCTCCGGTGTGTACTTCTCCGCCACCGACGAGTAACAAGGAGACACCCTCATGCCTACCCCCACTAAGGGTCCCCGCCTCGGTGGCGGCCCCGCGCACGAGCGCCAGATTCTGGCGAACCTCGCGCAGAGCCTGTTCGAGCACGGCCGCATCACCACCACCGAGGCCAAGGCCAAGCGCCTGCGTCCCTACGCCGAGCGCCTGGTGACCTTCGCCAAGCGCGGTGACCTCGCGTCGCGCCGTCGCGTGCTGGGCATCATCTCGGACAAGGGCGTGGTTCACACGCTCTTCACGGAGATCGGCCCCGGCTTCGCGGAGCGCGACGGCGGCTACACCCGCATCACCAAGGTCGGTTTCCGCAAGGGCGACAACGCGCCCTTGGCCGTGATCGAGCTGGTCGAGTTCGGTGCCCCCGCCAAGAAGGCCGTGGTCAAGGAGGCCTCCAAGGCCACCGCCAAGGCCGCTCCGAAGGCCGCTGCCAAGTCCGCCAAGGCGGATGAGGTCGCCGAGGACGTGGTCGAGGAGACCACGGTCGAGGAGACCGTCGAGGCCGCCGAGGAGGTTGTCGAGGCTGCCGTCGAGGCGAGCGACGCTGAGGCGGGCGACGCCGACGCTGCCGACGCTGAGGCTGCCGACACCGACGAGAAGTAGTTCGCGCCCACCAGCGCTGCAAGGCGGGTCCGCATGGCTGAGCCGA
Organism: uncultured Demequinaceae bacterium; assembly: GCA_964517615.1. Taxonomy (GTDB): domain Bacteria; phylum Actinomycetota; class Actinomycetes; order Actinomycetales; family Demequinaceae; genus Demequina. The sequence continues at coordinate 20,272 of CAZFEH010000021.1, read as the reverse complement.
ATCCTGTGCCCCAGGATGGTTCGACCGTGCGGGTCCGCCTTCGCTTTTCCTATGACGGCAGCGAGTTCAGCGGCTGGGCGGCGCAGCCGGGCCTGCGCACCGTCCAGGGAGTCCTGGAGGAGGCCCTGGCGCGGGTGCTGCCGGTGCCCGTGACCCTCACGGTGGCGGGGCGCACCGATGCGGGCGTCCACGCCCGCGGCCAGGTGGCCCACCTCGACCTGCCCCGGTCCGAGTGGGAGGCGCTACCTGGTCGGGCGTCGCGCACCCCCGAGGCGATGCTCGCCAGGCGCCTGGGCGGCGTGCTCCCGGACGATGTGGTGGTCACGGCGGTCGATGTGGCACCGGATGGCTTCGATGCGCGCTTCAGTGCGCTGGAGCGCCGCTACGCCTACCGTCTGAGCGACGCGACGCTCACGCGTGACCCGCTCCGGCGTCGGCATGTCCTGTGGCACACGCACGCGGTGGACGTGGACGCGCTCAATGCGGCATCGGACACCCTCACGGGACTGCGGGACTTCGCCGCGTTCTGCCGACCACGGGAGGGGGCGACGACCATCCGCGACCTCAAGCAGTTCACGTGGAGCCGGGTGGGCGAGGGCCTGGAGGACGCGGGGCTCGTGGTCGCGACGGTCCGCGCCGATGCCTTCTGCCATTCGATGGTGCGCTCCCTCGTGGGGGCGGTGCTCGCGGTGGGGCAGGGCAGACGGGACCTCGACTGGCTGGCCGCCCAGGCATCGGCGCAGATGCGCAGCTCCGCCATCGTGGTGGCGCCGGCGCGTGGCCTGACGCTGGAAGAGGTGGTGTACCCGGCCGATGCCGATCTTGCGGCCAGGGCAAAGCAAACCAAAGCCCGCCGCTCCGGTGACTTCCAAGGGTCGATGTGACAGATGGGGAGAATGTGCAACTCTTCCACGCGGGGCCATGGCAGAGAACCGGACATTGACCCTTGGAAGTCACGGAAATTGACCGGGGACGGCGTGTCCCGTAGACTCTTGGGTCGTTGTGCGTTCCCCGTGGACCGGTGCCTCCCACTCGCCGCCGCAGGACCCGCCGACCGAAAACTCCCGCGGTTTCCACCGCGACACCTGTTCAGAAAGTAGAAGGCTTTACAGTGCGTACGTATTCTCCCAAGCCGGGTGACGCGACCAAGAACTGGTACGTCATCGACGCAACTGACGTGGTGCTCGGTCGTCTGGCCTCCCAGGCCGCTGTGCTGCTTCGCGGCAAGCACAAGGCGACGTTTGCGCCCCACGTCGACAATGGCGACTTCGTCATCGTCATCAACGCCGAGAAGGTGGCCCTCACCGGCTCCAAGCTCACCGACAAGATGGTCTACCGCCACTCCGGCTACCCGGGCGGCCTCAAGACCAAGGCCATCGGCGAACTGCTCGCCGACAAGCCCGAGCGCGTCATCGAGACCGCCATCCGGGGCATGCTGCCCCACACCAAGCTGGGCCGCGCCCAGTTGTCCAAGCTCAAGGTTTACGCGGGCGCCGAGCACCCGCACGCCGCGCAGCAGCCGCAGGCATTCGAGATTTCGCAGGTCGCGCAGTAACGCGCGGGGAGGAAACAGACGTGACTGACGTGACCACCGACATCGACATCGACACCACCGAGGAGCTCACCGAGTACACCTCGGAGTCCGCGCCCGTGCGCGGCAAGGGCACCTCGAACATCGCCCCCGGCGCCGGCCTCGGCCGCCGCAAGGAGGCCATCGCCCGCGTCCGCCTGGTGCCCGGCACCGGCAAGTGGACCATCAACGGCCGCGACCTCGAGACTTACTTTCCCAACAAGGTGCACCAGCAGTTGGTGAACTCCCCGTTCGCCGCGCTGGACATCGAGGGCAAGTTCGACGTGCACGCCCGCATCAGCGGTGGCGGCACCTCCGGCCAGGCCGGCGCGCTGCGCCTCGGTGTGGCCCGTGCGCTCAACGAGATCGACACGGAGACCAACCGCGCCACCCTCAAGAAGGCCGGCTACCTCACCCGTGACGCCCGTGCGGTGGAGCGCAAGAAGGCCGGTCTCAAGAAGGCCCGTCGCGCCCCCCAGTACTCCAAGCGTTAATCAGCGCGCATGGCGCGTCTGTTCGGCACGGACGGAGTCCGCGGTCTCGCGAACCGAGACATCACCGCCCAGTTGGCGGTGGATCTCGGTGTGGCCGCGGCTCACGTCCTCGCCGAACGGGGAGAATTCTCCGGACACCGACCCCGTGCGGTGCTGGGCCGAGACACCCGCGTCTCAGGACAGATGCTGTCCGCCGCGGTGGCCGCAGGCCTGGCCTCCGCCGGGGTCGACGTACTTGACGCGGGAGTGATCCCCACCCCCGCGATCGCCCGCCTCACGGCCGCGACGGACGCCGACCTGGGCGTGGTGATCTCCGCCTCGCACAACCCCATGCCCGACAACGGCATCAAGTTCTTCGCCCGCGGCGGGCTCAAACTGCCCGACGCCGTGGAGGAGGCCATCGAGGACAGGCTCGACCAGTCCTGGGAACTGCCCCTCGGCGCGGCGGTGGGCTCCATCACCGCACGGCCGGATCTGGCCGAGCACTACATCGCTCACCTGGCGCAGTCCGTCGCGGACTTCGCGGGCCGCGAGCAGCCTCTCGCCGGGGTGCGGATCGTCGTCGATGCGGCGCATGGCGCGGCGAGCCACATCGGCCCGCGCGCGCTGGAGGCCGCCGGGGCGACGGTGGTCGCCCTGCACTGCGAGCCCGACGGCCTCAACATCAACGATGGCGTGGGCTCCACGCACGTGGAGGTGCTGCAGGCCGCCGTGCCGCAGCACGGCGCGGACCTGGGCGTGGCCTACGACGGCGATGCCGATCGCTGCCTCGCGATCGACGCCGCCGGAAACGTGGTGGACGGTGATCAGATTATGGGTCTGCTCGCGCTGGCGATGCAGCGCAGCGGCACGCTCTACCACCACACGCTCGTGGCCACCGTCATGTCCAACCTCGGGTTGCATCGGGCGATGAGGGCCGCAGACATCGACATCATCGAATCCGCCGTGGGCGACCGCTATGTGCTCGAGGCGATGCGCGAGGGCGGATACTCGCTCGGTGGTGAGCAGTCGGGTCACATCATCCTGTCGCGCTACGCGACCACGGGCGACGGCATTCTGACCTCGATGCTCGTGGCATCGCTCGTGGCGACCCAGGGCCCGCTGTCGGAGCTGGCCGCGGCGGTGCAGCGCCTGCCGCAGGTGCTCAAGAACGTGCCCGATGTGGACCGTTCCCGGGTTCACACCGACGGGCCGCTCCAGGCCGCCGTCGAGGCCGCACGTGCCGAGTTGGGCGAGGGCGGCCGCGTGCTGCTGCGCGCCTCGGGAACCGAGCCGCTCATCCGGGTGATGGTCGAGGCCACCACCGAGGACATCGCCCAGCGCCACGCCGATGCCCTGGCCGCCGTGGTGGCCGAGCGCCTCGCGGTCTAGGGTGCCGTCGCCATGACCGGGCTGTGGGAGTGGGTTCTCCACCTGGGCGACTGGGTGGAGTCGGGCATTCTCGCGCTCACCGAGTCGCTGTGGATCTACCCCGCCATCTATGCGGTGTCGCTCATCGACGCCTTCTTCCCCGTGGTGCCCTCCGAATCCACCGTGATCGCGGCCTCCACGGCATCGGCCGCGACCGGACGCCCCCTCCTCGTGGGGGTGTGGATCATGGCGGCGCTCGGGGCCTGGTGCGGCGACCAGACGGGACGCTACATCGGCACCAAGATCAACGTGCGCGAGTGGGCATTCTTCCAGCGGCCCCGCGTGCGCCACACCCTCGTCTGGGCCGAGCACGGCATCGAGAAGCGCGGCACCTCGCTCATCATCGCCGCCCGTTTCATCCCGATGGGCCGTATCGCCGTGAACCTCACCGCCGGCGCACTCGGGTATCCCGTCAGGCGCTTCATGGGCGTGACCGCCATCGCCGCCGTCATCTGGGCGACGTGGGGCGTGCTGCTGGGCACCGCGGCCGGTTCACTGTTCCATGACAACGTGCTCCTCGCCGTGGTGGCCGGCGTGGCCGGCGGCATCGTGCTGGGCTACCTCGTGGACGTGATCCTGTCGCGTCTGGGGGTCTCGCAGCCGCAGCTGCCCGACCTCGAGGCGCCGGCAGGCGCCGATGCCGACGAGGACGAGTCCGACTCGTAGGTCCGCCCGGCGTCGCCTCACCGCACCGCTACCACCACACCGCTGGCGCGCTAGAGCTTGCGCAGATGCACCGCCTGGACCAGGTGGTCGGCGTCCTTGCGCAGGATGATGGTCGCGCGCGAGCGCGTGGGAGCGATGTTGTGCCGCAGGTTGGGCAGGTTGATCGTGTCCCAGATGTGCGCCGCGCGCTCCGTGGCCGCGGCATCGGACAGGTCCGCGTAGTGGCGGAAGTAGCTGTCGGGGCGGGAGAACGCCGTGGCCCGCAGCGACAGGAAGCGGTCGATGTACCAGGAGCGCACGTCGCCGGGCGCGGCATCGACGTAGATGGAGATGTCGAAGTAGTCGGACACCGCGAGCGCCCGTGACTCGAGATCGCGCACCGCCGCAGGCTGGAGCACGTTGAGACCCTCGATGATGAGAATGTCGGGGCTCGCCACGGTGATGTGCTCCCCCGGGACGATGTCGTAGGTCACGTGGGAGTACACCGGCGCCCGCACCTCGGGCACCCCCGACTTCACGGCGGCCACGAACTCGCGCAGCCCGCGGCGGTCATAGGACTCGGGGAAGCCCTTGCGGTGCATGATGCCGCGCCGCTCCAGCTCGGCGTTGGGCAGCAGGAAGCCATCCGTGGTGACCAACTCGACGCGCGGCGAACCGGGCCAGCGCGCCATCAATTCGCGCAGCACGCGCGCCGATGTCGACTTGCCCACCGCGACCGATCCCGCGATGCCGATCACAAAGGGAGTGCGCGAGGCCCGTTCCCCCAGAAACTGCGACCGCGCCCGATGCAGCCCGCCCGTGGCCTCCGAATGCAGGTCGAGCAGACGCGACAGAGGGCGATAGATCTGGTCCACCTCGCTCATGTCGATGGGGTCGCCCAGGCCGCGCACGCGCGCGATGTCCGCCTCGGTCAGCGGCAGAGGCGTGGAGTTGGCCAGCGGGGCCCATTCCTCCCGGGTCAGCGTCATGAAGGGGCTGTCGACGGCGCTGACGGAGTTCACGGTCCCATTGTGGCGCATCGGTCCCGCGTAGACTCATGCCCATGTGTGGGATCGTGGGATATGTCGGCGCGAGCGCGCCCAGTGAGCGGCCGCAGGCCGTGGTGATGGCCGGACTCGAACGGCTTGAGTATCGAGGCTATGACTCGGCAGGCATTGCCGTGGTCACGGCAGACAGGCAACGCCTGGCGACCGCCAAGAAGGCGGGCAAGCTGGTCAACCTCGCCAAGGAGCTCGCTGCCAGGCCGCTCGAGACGGGAACCGCGGCCATCGGCCACACCCGCTGGGCGACGCACGGCTCGCCCACGGACGCCAATGCGCATCCGCATCTGGCCGCCGGCGGGCGCATCGCCATCATCCACAATGGCATCATCGAGAACTACGCGAGCCTGCGGAGCGAGTTGCAGGCCGCGGGCGTGGAGTTCCTGTCCGAGACCGACACCGAGGTCGCGGGCCACCTGCTCGCGCAGGAGGTGCTCGCGGGGCATACGCTCGCCGATGCCATGCGGGCCACGGCGCGCCGGCTGGAGGGCGCCTTCACGCTCCTTGCCGTGGATGCCCAGGAGCCCGACGTGGTGGTGGGCACGCGGCGCAACTCGCCCCTCGTCGTCGGCCTGGGGGAGGGGGAGAACTTCCTCGGCTCGGACGTGGTGGCCTTCATCGAGTTCACGCGCACCGCGCTGGAGCTGGACCAGGACGAGGTGGTGGAGATCACGCCAAGCGGGGTCCATGTGACCACGCTCGCGGGCGAGCCGGTGGAGCGCGCCCCCTACGAGGTCACGTGGGACGCCTCGGCGGCGCGCAAGGGCGGCTTCGCGACGTTCATGGACAAGGAGATCCACGACCAGCCCCAGGCCGTGGCGGACACCCTGCGCGGCCGCTTGGACGATCAGGGTCACCTCACGCTCGACGAGGGCCTCGTGGCGCCGTCGGTCCTGGCCGCCATCGACAAGGTGGTGGTCATCGCGTGCGGCACGTCCGCCTATGCCGGGACCGTGGCCAAGTACGCGATCGAGCACTGGTGCCGCATCCCCGTCGAGGTGGAGTACTCCCACGAGTTCCGCTACCGCGACCCCGTGGTGAACGTCAAGACGCTCGTGGTGGCCGTGAGCCAGTCCGGCGAGACGATGGACACCATCATGGCGCTACGCCACGCCCAGCAGCAGGGCGCCTCTGTGGTGGGCATCGTCAACGTGCAGGGCTCGACCATCGCCCGCGAGGCCGATGCCGTGCTCTACACCCGCGCGGGACCGGAGATCGCGGTGGCCTCCACCAAGGCCTTCCTCGCCCAGATCACGGCCATGTACCTGCTGGGCATCTATCTGGCGCAGTTGCGCGGCAACAAGTTCCCCGACGAGATCGCGGCCCTGCTGGCCGATCTGGACGACATGCCCGCCAAGATCCAGTGGGTGCTCGACACGTCCGAACCGATGCGTGAGGTGGCGCGCAGCCTCGCCGACGCGCCGTCGGTGCTGTTCCTGGGACGGCACGTGGGCTACCCCGTGGCGATGGAGGGCGCGCTCAAGCTCAAGGAGCTGGCGTACATCCACGCCGAGGGCTTCGCGGCGGGCGAGCTCAAGCACGGCCCCATCGCGCTGATCGACCAGGGCCAGCCTGTCATCGTCATTCTGCCCAGCCCGCGCGGACGCGAGTCGCTGCACTCCAAGGTGGTCTCCAACATCCAGGAGGTCCGCGCGCGCGGTGCCCGCACGATCGTCATCGCGGAGGACGGCGACGTCGACGCCGCCGACTATGCGGAGACCGTCATCTACGTCCCGCAGGCCCCCACGCTGCTCATGCCGCTGCTCACGGTCGTGCCGCTGCAGATCTTCTCGCATGAGCTCGCCACGGCCAAGGGCCTCGATGTGGATCAGCCGCGCAACCTCGCCAAGTCGGTCACGGTGGAGTGATGGCCATCCTGGGCCTGGGCATCGACGTCGTCGCGCTGGATCGCTTCGATGCGGCACTGGAGCGCTCTCCCGGATTCCTGGAGAAGGTCTTCACGCCGGCGGAGCGCACCCTGGGACGGCGCAGCCTCGCTGCCCGGTGGGCGGCCAAGGAGGCGCTCGCCAAGGCGCTCGGTGCGCCTGCGGGCCTGTCGTGGCACGATGCCGAGGTCACCCGTGGTGCCGACGGCGCCCCCCAGTTGGCGATTCGCGGCTCGGTGGCCGCCCGCGCCGAGCAGCTGGGGATCGTGAGGCTCCATCTGTCGATGTCGCATGACGCGGGGATCGCCTCGGCCGTCGTGGTCGCGGAGGGCTCATGAGCGCCATCTCGATCACCGTGGACGCGGGTGCGATCACCCGCAATGTGGAGCGCCTGGCGGCCTCGACGACGGCGCAGGTCATGGCGGTGGTCAAGGCCGATGCCTACGGCCACGGGCTGATCCTCGCGGGCAGGGCGGCGCGAGCCGGTGGCGCGACGTGGCTGGGCGTCGCCCAACCCCAGGAGGCGCTGGCCCTGAGGGCCGCGGGCGATACGGGACGCCTGTTCAGCTGGCTCTATGGTCCCGAGGTGCCCGCCGCGGAACTCATCGCCGCGGACGTGGACCTGTCGGCATCGTCCCTTCAGGTGCTGCAGCAGATCATCGCCGCCGCCCAGGCCGGTGCTGGCACGGCGCGCCTGCACCTGTGCGTGGACACGGGCTTGGGGCGCGAGGGCGTGCCCCTGACTCAGCTGCCGCTGCTCATCGATGCCGCGCGTGAGGCCGAGTCACGAGGAGACATCCAGGTGGTGGGCATCTGGTCGCATCTGGCCTGGGCCGATGCCCCTGGCCACCCCACGATCGACACCCAGGCGGGGGTGTTCCGCCAGGCGTGCATCATGGCCGAGCAGCGAGGGCTTGCGTTCGAGGTGCGTCACCTGGCCAATTCCGCCTGCACCCTGACGCGCCCCGATCTGCACTTCGACCTCGTGCGCCCCGGCATCGCCGTGTACGGCCTGCCCCCCGTGGAGGACCCTGCGGGCCGGGGCTTCGGCCTGGAGCCCGCGATGCGGGTCACGAGCACGCTGGCCCTGGTCAAGGAGGTCGACGCGGGCCACGGGGTCTCGTACGGCCACGAGTACATCACCCCCTTCCCCACCACCCTGGGCCTGGTGAGCGCGGGATACGCCGATGGCGTGTTCCGCGCGGCGGGCGGCAAGGCGGAGGTCGCCATCCGCGGCAGGCGATACCAGATCGCGGGCCGCGTGTGCATGGATCAGTTCGTGGTGGACCTGGGCCCCGGCGCCGAGTGCCAGGCTGGCGACGAGGTGGTGCTCATCGGGCCCGACGGCCCCACCGTGCGCGAGTGGGCCGACGACGTGGGCACCATCGACTACGAGATCGTCTGCCGCTTCGGCGGGCTGCGACCCAAGGCGCAGACCGAGCCTGGAACGGAGGCCAGCCCAGGGCCGCCGTCGGCCGCGTCATGAGCGGTGCGGTCGTGGCCTCCGCCGAGGCCATGCGCGCCCTGGGCCGGGCACTGGGGTCGCGCCTGCGTGCGGGAGACCTGGTGATCCTGACGGGCCCCCTCGGCGCGGGCAAGACCACCCTGGCCCAGGGCATCGGCGCCGGACTGGGGGTGCGCGGCCCCATCGCCAGCCCCACCTTCATCATCGCGCGCACCCATCCGAGCGAGGTGAATGGCCCCGACCTGATCCACGTGGACGCCTACCGGCTCGGCACGCTCGCCGAACTGGACGACCTCGACTTGGACACCGCCGTGGATGAGGCCGTCACGCTCGTGGAATGGGGTGAGGGCAAGGCGGAGGCGCTCGCGCAGGATCGCCTGCACGTGGTCATCGAGCGCGAACGCGGAGGGGATGTGGACCTCGATGCCCCCGACCGCGGCCTCCGAACCGTCACCGTCACCGCCCACGGCGCGCGGTGGCGGGACGTGGACGTCATGCCGTGGGAGGACCGAGGAGCGCTGGAGGCGGGCATGCGGGACGGCACGACGGAGGTCACGGCATGATCCTGGCGATCGACACCTCCTCCGCGATCGCGGTGGCGGCGGTGGATGAGGCGGGTCGCGTGCTCGCGCGGCGCGGCGTCTTCGCGCCCCGCGGCCACGCCGAACTGCTGGACACCCTGGTGCGTGAGGTGCTCGACGAGGCCGGCATCGTGCGTCCCGCGCGCGTGGTGGTGGGCACGGGCCCGGGGCCGTTCACGGGCTTGAGGGTCGGTCTCGTCACCGCCCGCACCCTGGCCTATGCCTGGGGCGTGCCCGTGGAGGGTGTGTGTTCGCTCGACGGTGTGGGCCACGCGCTTCCGGGTGCGGTCACCGTGGTGGCCGATGCCCGGCGCAAGGAGGTCTACTGGGCCTCCTATGTGAACGGTGAGCGGGTGGCGGGACCCGCGGTGAGTGCGCCCTCCGCAGTGCCGCAGGGTGGCGCCGTCCACGGTCGCGGTGCGCTCCTGTACCCCGAGTGCTTCCCGGGCGCCGTGGACGCCGACCCCGACCCCGCCGTGCTCGTGGCCGTGGCGCGGGCCGCGCGCGAGGCGGGCGAGGACCTGCCCACTCAGCCGCTTTACCTGCGCCGCCCCGATGTGCACGGCACCGCGCCGTGAGGGACGTGGAACTGCGCGACCTCACCGAGGACGATCTGGACTGGGTGGCCGCTCAGGAGCAGGACATCTTCGGTGCGGCCGCCTGGTCGCTCTCGCTCCTGCGCGAGGACTTTCGCTATGGGCTGCGCCGCTATCGCGGTGCCGTGGGCGCGAATCGGGAGGGGGATGACGAACTGGTGGGTTACGCGGTGTACGGCTTCGACGGCGACGCCTTCCACCTGATGAACCTGGCCGTGGTGCCCGCCTGGCGGGGTCGGGGCATCGGCCGGATCTTCATGGAAGACCTCCTGGCCGAGGCCGCCTCCGTGCGTGCCCCCGAGATCTGGCTCGAGGTGGCGGTGGACAACGCGGCGGCCCTCGCGCTGTATGAGAGCCAGGGGTTCGAGCGCGTGCGCATCCGGCGGCGCTACTACCAGCCGGGCGACATCGACGCGGTGGTCATGCGCAGGCGCACTACCCTGGGAGCGTGAATCCCCTCGTCCTGGGCATTGAGAGCACGTGCGATGAGACCGGCGTGGCGCTCGTGCGCGGCACCGAGCTCATCGCGGATGTGGTGGCGTCCTCGATGGACGAACACGCCCGCTTCGGCGGCATCGTGCCCGAGGTGGCCTCGCGCGCGCACCTCGACGCCTTCATCCCCACACTCGACGAGACCCTCAGCCGCGCCGGGCACAGCCTGTCCGACGTCGATGCCATCGCCGTGGCGGCGGGACCGGGCCTGGTGGGCTCGCTCACGGTGGGCGTCGCGGCGGCCAAGGCGCTCGCGCTCGCGCTCGGCCGACCGCTGTACGGCGTCAACCATGTGGTGGGTCACGCCTGCGTCGACGAGCTGGTTCACGGCGAGCTGCCGGCCCGCTCGATGGCGCTCGTGGTCTCTGGCGGGCACACCTCCTTGCTGCTCGTGGACGACATCGCCACGTCCATCACCGAGCTGGGCCACACCCTGGACGATGCGGCGGGGGAGGCCTTCGACAAGGTGGGACGCCTGCTGCACCTGCCGTATCCCGGCGGCCCGCACGTGGACCGACTGGCGCGCGAGGGCGACCCCGAAGCCATCGCCTTCCCCCGTGCGCTCACCGCCCCCAAGGACCGCGAGCGCCACGCCTATGACTTCTCCTTCTCCGGTCTCAAGACCGCCGTGGCGCGGTGGATCGAGGCATGCGAGGACTCCGGCAGGGAGGTCCCTGTCGCCGACGTCGCGGCGTCCTTCGCTGCGGCGGTGGCCGATGTCCTCGTCGCCAAGACGCTGCGCGCCTGCCAGGAGCACGGGGTCGAGACCCTCGTGATCGGCGGCGGATTCTCGGCCAACTCGCAGTTGCGCGAACTCGCCGTGACCAGGGGGGAGGCGGCGGGAATCGAGGTGCGCATCCCGCCGCTGAGGTACTGCACCGACAACGGCGCGATGATCGCTGCGCTCGGCTCCGCCGTGGCGCGCAGGGGACTGGACCCCTCCGCGGCGGGACTGGGGGTGGACAGTTCGATGCCACTCAGTACGATCCTCATATGAGATGGGCTCGCGGCGTGGCCGCCCTGGCAGTGGTCGGCGTGGCAGGTGGCGCGGCGTATGCGGGCATGAGGATGCTCGAGACGGGGGAGGCGGCTGCCCCTGGCGCGTCCCCGGGCGCCACGGCATCGGCCACCGCGTCACCCTCCCCCGAGGCCGAGCCGACCCTCGCGTGGGGACCCACTGTGGCGCAGTGGGAGCAGGCTCTGGCCGATGCCCAGGCGCTGAGCCTGGAGCAGGCCGCCGGACAGGTGATCGTGGCCTCATGGAGTTCACCGGATGGCGCGTCCGCCGCGGCCACGGTGGAGAGCCTGCACCTGGGCGGGCTCGTGCTCATGTCCGGCTCGATGCTCGAATACGACCAGGTGGAGGCCCTGACCGCCGCGGTGCAGGCCGTGGGCGATCGGGACTGGCCCGTCATCATCGCCACCGACCAGGAGGGAGGGACGGTGGCGCGTCTGGCCGGCATCATCCCCGACATGCCTGGCTTCCTGGCGGCGGGATCGCTTCCCGACAAGACGCTCGTGACGCAGGCCTACCGGGGCGTGGGCGCGGACATGCTCGCGCTGGGATTCACCATGAACTTCGCTCCCGTGGCCGATGTCACGGTGGGGATGGCCGATCCGGTGATCCGCACCCGCTCGGCGGGGTCGGATCCTGCCACCGTGGCGGCCACGGCGATCGCGGCGGGTCAAGGCTTTGTGGAGGCGGGCGTCGTGCCCACCCTCAAGCACTTCCCGGGGCACGGCTCGGTGACCACGGATTCCCACGACGCGTTGCCGGTGCAGACCCGGACCGTTGCCGAGATGTCTCAGGCCGACCTGCTGCCCTTCGCCCGGGGGATCGAGGCGGGCCTGCCCGCGATCATGACCGGCCACATCCAGGTGCCCGAGTGGGGTGACGCTCCGGCGAGCCTGTCGCCACAGGCCCACGCCTATCTGCGGGACGAGCTGGGCTTCGAGGGCGTGATCGTCACCGACGCGCTCAACATGGGCGCGGTGACCGCCGCCTATGGTGCGGGGGAGGCCGCCGTGGCGGCGCTCGCGGCAGGTGCGGACGTGCTCCTCATGCCCGCCGATCCCGCGCAGGCGCGCGCGGCCATCGTGGACGCCGTGATCTCCGGCACCGTGAGCCGGGCCCGGCTCGACGAGGCCGCCGCGCGCTCGATCCTGCTCATGCGGTGGCAGGAGTCGCTTCCCAGGGCGGCGGGAGACGGCTCGGGGCAGTACGCCTCGACCTTCGCCTCCCAGGCCGCGACCGTGGCCGCCGCGACGTGTGAGGCCCCCCTTCTCGCGGGCCCGGTGCGGGTGGTGGGCGGCCTGGAGTCGGACCGGGTGGCCTTTGCCGATGCTCTTGCGGTGTACGGCATCCCGGTGGGCTCCACGGGCACGACCGTCAGGCTGCTCGGAGCCGATGATCGCTCGGGCAATGGCGATGTGGTGATCGCGATGGGTGGGCCATGGGGACTGCCGTCATCGCAGGCGAGCGTCTATGTGGGAGCCTACGGCCGTTCACCCGATGTCTTCGTGGGGGTCGTGGCGGTGCTCACCGGTGCGGCGACGTCGCAGGGAGTGTGGGCGGTGGATGTGACAGGGGTGCCCTACGCGCCATGCGCCGGCTAGGGCGATCCCGTGCCCTCCTACGACCTCGTGTCGTCCTATGCCGCGGGGCTGCTGCTCGGACTCTCGCTCATCATCGCGATCGGCGCTCAGAACGTCTTTGTGCTGCGCCAGGGTCTCAAGCGCGAGCGCGTGGGGCTCGTGGTGGTGATCTGCGCGGTGTCGGACGCGGTGCTCATCGCCGCGGGAATCGCGGGCCTGGGGGCGGTGGTCGGCGCCCATCCCGGACTCGTCACCGGGGCCCGCTGGTGCGGTGCGGTCTTCCTGCTCGGCTACGGCGTGCTTGCGGCGCGGCGCGCATGGAGGGGCGCGGGCGCGGGCCTGGCGGAGGCTGACGGCGAGGCCCATGCGGATCCCGCGGCATCGTCGCTGTGGTCTGTGGCGGCCGCCGCGCTCGCCTTCACGTGGCTCAATCCGCACGTCTACCTGGACACGGTGTTCCTGCTGGGCTCCATCGCGTCGACGCATGCGGCGCCGTGGGTCTTCGGGGCAGGTGCCATCACGGGTTCCGTCCTGTGGTTCACGGCGCTGGGCTATGGCGCGCGCGGGCTCGCGCCGTTGCTGTCCACCCCGCGGGCGTGGCGTGTCCTGGACGGCATCATCGCTGGGGTGATGCTGGCACTCGCGGTGATGCTGGTCGTGGGCGCCTAGGCCGTCACGCGCTCCACCAGGAGCGCCATGCGGTCGCTCCCCACCCGCGTGAGGATGACCGTCGCATGACCGTTGCCCGCGAGCCTCAGGCGCTTGCGCAGCGCCGCCGGATCGATGTCCATGCCGCGCTTCTTGATCTCCAGGGAGCCGATGCCGCGTGCGCGCAGGGCCTGCGCGAGCTGCTTTTCGTGGAAGGGCATGGCCTCGACCAGGCGGAAGACCTGCCCGAAGGCCGTCCGAGGCGGGTTCGCGGCGGTGAGGTACGCGATGCTCGGATGGAGCAGGTGGCCGCCGAGGCCTCCCGCGAGCTCGTCGACGAGGCCTGCCCTGATGACCGCGCCATCGGGCTCGACGAGCCACTCCTGGAGGGGGCCGGTGGGAGCCTGTGCCGTGGAGCCATGCAGGAGATGCTGCTCTTCGCCGCGGATCACGAGCGCGGTGCGCCCGGGGAGGCGAGCCAGGGGGCCGCACCACAGCCCGGCCTCCACCACCGCGCCATCCACGCTCACCCACTGCACCTCGACGGGCAGGGCGCCGCTGGAGGGGGGCAGGGCGCCGTGGGGGATGCCGGGGCCCACCTTCACACCGAGAGCGGGCCAGCGCTCGCACAGGGCGAGCACGTGGTCGAGGCGAGGGGAGTAGTCGGCGGGGTCATGGCGTCGGCCGCGGGCGTCGCGTCGCGCCGGATCCGCGAAGACCGCGTCGTAGTCCGCCGTCCCTGCCCGTGCGAGAAGCTCCAGTGAGTCCCCCGTGACCACGGTGGCATGGGGGTGAGCGCGGAGGTTGTGCGCGGCCACCAGGGCCGTCGCCTCGTCGCGCTCGAAGGCGGTCACGGTGAGTCCGGCCTTGGCGAAGGCGAGGGCATCGGCGCCGATGCCCGCCGTCAGGTCGGCCACGTGACCGGCCCCGGCCGTACGGTAGCGCTGAGCGTGCAGTGCGGCGACCTGGGCCCGGGTCGCCTGCTCCATGCCATCCTGGGTGAAGACCATGTGCGCGGCATCGTCCCCCAGTTTGGCGCGGGCGGCCTCGCGCAGCCGTGCCTGGGTGAGGGTTGCGGCGATGACGTCGGGCTCGATGCCCTGGGAGCGCCAGCGCGCGCTCCAGCCGAGTGCATCCACCTGGGAGTACGGCGGGAGCATTCCGAGCAGGTGTGCCACCTGCGAGCCGGTGGCCAGGCGTGCCTGTTCGTGGTCCACGGGATGATCCTTTCACGCCTGGCGAACGCGGCCTCATGAGGCCGCCGTGAGTTAGCACTCGCGGGGCGAGAGTGCTAAGTTGGTGATGCTCAAGCATGAGCGCGTCCACTCCGCTCGACCCCCGCGACGGCGGGCGGAACAGGCGCACAATCCGTAACGCTAGGAAGGTGAGGTCCGCAGTGTCGGTCTCTTTCAAGCCTCTTGAGGACAAGGTTGTGGTCAAGGCAGCTGCTGCCGAGCAGACCACGGCCTCAGGCCTCGTGATCCCGGACACCGCAAAGGAAAAGCCCCAGGAGGGCGAGGTCGTGGCCGTGGGTCCGGGTCGCTTCGACGACAACGGCAACCGTGTTCCGCTCGACGTCAAGGTCGGCGACAAGGTGATCTACAGCAAGTACGGCGGCACCGAGGTGAAGTATGGCGGTCAGGAGTACCTGATCCTCTCGGCGCGCGACCTGCTGGCCGTGGTGGAGTAATCACTCCTGCGAGGTATGACACAGGGCCCCTGGGATATCCCAGGGGCCCTGTGCTTTCCGGCCGTGCCGCGTGGGGTGAACGCGGACTGTGCGGCGGAAGGTGCTGAGGGGGTGCCTTCCGCGCAGACGGCCAGGTCTAGCTCGCCTGTTTGAGGCGTCCGGCGATCAGCGCGTTGCGCTCGTCTTCGCTCAGTCCACCCCAGACGCCGAAGGGCTCCCGGACCTCGAAGGAGCGGTCGCGACACAGTTCCAGCACGGGGCACCGGTCGCAATAGCGTTTGGCGGCCTCGGCTCGGCGCCTGCGCGCGATGCCGCGTTCGCCCTCGGGGTGGAAGAAGAGTTCGGGGTCCGCATCGCGGCACGCTCCCTGCTGCTGCCATGCCCACTCGTCGAGTGTGGGTGCGGGCAACAACGCAATGTTGTCCATAGGTGCTCCTAGCCCCCGGCGCCCTCAGCACCATCGCCGTCTGTACTGCTGAATCGTTGCATTCACCGTAAAACGGGCCAATCTCCACGTCAAGCCCTCTGTGGATATCCCGTGGTTCTCCTTTGTACTCCCGTAATCCGCTCAGGGATAGCCCCCAAAAGGGGGGTATTTCCTGTCCGGTTGTAGATTTCCAAGGGGAGATGTGACCGATGTGACGGGTGAGACGCAGGCGGGGGCGTCCGGGCGGGCCAAATAGGACATTCCCCCTTGGAAGTCTTCGGCGTGGGGGGCATCTCTTAGACTTGCCCCCATGACGGTTGACGGTTTCGATCCCTTTGGCTTCACCGGTCTCACCTATGACGACGTCCTGCTCCTTCCCGACGAGAGCGACGTCATCCCCTCGGAGGCGGACACCACCACCCAGCTGACGCGGGGCATCGACATCGCCGTGCCGCTCGTCTCCGCGGCAATGGATACCGTGACCGAGGCGCGCATGGCCATCTCGCTCGCGCGACTGGGCGGCATCGGCATCCTCCACCGCAACCTCTCCATCGAGGCCCAGGCTCACCAGGTGGAGATCGTCAAGCGCTCCGAGTCCGGCATGATCACCGATCCCGTCACGGTGGGTCCCGACGCGACGCTCGCGGAACTGGACGCGCTGTGCGGCAAGTACCGCGTCTCCGGCCTGCCCGTGGTGGACGAGGAACGGCGCCTGCTGGGCATCATCACCAACCGCGACCTGCGCTTCGTGAGCCCCACCGAGTTCGCGACCCGGCGTGTCCACGAGCAGATGACCCCCATGCCCCTCATCACCGGCCGCGAGGGCATCTCCAACGCCGAGGCCTCCGACCTGCTCGCCAAGCACCGGGTGGAGAAACTGCCGCTCGTGGATGCCGATGGTCGCCTCACGGGACTCATCACCGTCAAGGACTTCGTGAAGACCGAGAAGTACCCCCAGGCCACCAAGGACGGCGAGGGACGTCTGCGCGTGGGCGCCGCGGTGGGCTTCTACGGCGACGCCTGGGAGCGAGCCACCGCGCTCGTGGACGCCGACGTGGACGTGCTCGTGGTCGACACCGCTCACGGCCACGCGCAGAAGATGATCGAGATGATCCAGCGCCTCAAGTCCGATCCGGCCACGCGGCACCTGCAGGTCATCGGCGGCAACGTCGCGACCCGCGCAGGCGCCGCCGCCCTGGTCGCGGCCGGCGTGGATGCCGTGAAGGTGGGCGTGGGGCCGGGCTCCATCTGCACCACGCGCGTGGTCGCGGGCGTGGGCGTGCCCCAGGTCACCGCGGTGTACGAGGCCGCGCAGGCCGCCCGTCCCGCAGGGGTCCCGGTGATCGCCGACGGCGGCCTCCAGTACTCCGGCGACATCGCCAAGGCGCTCGTGGCCGGGGCATCGTCCGTGATGCTCGGCTCTCTCTTTGCCGGCTGCGAGGAGACCCCGGGCGATCTGGTGCTCGTCAACGGCAAGCAGTTCAAGAGCTATCGCGGCATGGGCTCCATGGGAGCGATGGCCTCGCGCGGACGCGTGTCCTACTCCAAGGACCGCTACTTCCAGGCCGATGCCCCCAGCGACGACGACATCATCCCCGAGGGCATCGAGGGTCGGGTGCCGTACAAGGGCCCGCTGTCGTCCGTGGTGCGCCAGCTGGTGGGCGGCCTGGGACAGTCGATGTTCTACGTGGGCGCACGCACCATCCCCGAGTTGCAGGCCAAGGGCAAGTTCGTGCGCATCACCCCGGCGGGGCTCAAGGAGTCGCACCCCCACGACGTGCAGATCACGGTGGAGGCCCCGAACTACTCCGGCGGCGGCTAGCGCCGTTCCCGGTTAGCGTAGTTCCCGGCTCACGCCTGTCCGCGCTTACGGATAAGCCCGCTTACGGATAGAGCCCGCGCAGGCGGTGCGCCTCGGTCACCCGTTCCACGGCAAGCACCGTGGCGGCCTCGCGCAGGCTGAGGCCGTGCGAGGCCGAGTACGCCGCCACGTCCTCCCAGGCGCGGGTGAGCCGCTCGGCGAGGCGGGCATTGACATCGGCCTCGCTCCAGCGATAGGTCTGCTTGGCCTGCACCCACTCGAAGTAGGAGACCACCACGCCGCCCGCGTTGGCCAGGATGTCCGGCACCACGAGGACGCCTCGCTGGGCGAGAGCGGCATCGGCCTCGCGGGTGGTGGGGCCATTGGCGCCCTCCACGACGATGCGTGCCTGCACCTTGTCCGCGTTGGCTGCGGTGAGCACGCCCTCCACGGCGGCGGGAATCGCCACGTCGACGTCGAGAGTGAGGATGTCCTCGTCGAGCGGGTCGGCACCGGGGAATCCCGTGACCGAGCCGGTCGTGTCCACGTGGTCGGCCAGTGCCTCGATGTCGAGACCCTGGGGCGCATGGATCGCGCCGTCGATGTCGCTCACGGCCCGCACCTCGACGCCCGCCTGGGCCAGGAACCGCGCGGCGTCGCGTCCCACCTTGCCGAAGCCCTGCACCACGGCGCTCGTGCGCGCCGGGTCGAGGCCGCGCACGCCCATCGCGAGCAGCGCGATATGGGCCACGCCCCTGCTCGTGGCCGAGGCGCGGCCCAGCGAGCCGCCAAGGCTCAGGGGCTTTCCCGTCACCACGCCGGGCACGGTGTGGCCCACGGCGGTGGAGTAGGTGTCCATCATCCAGGCCATCGTCTGCTCATTGGTGCCGATGTCGGGGGCCGGGATGTCCACCTCGGGGCCGATGATGGGCAGGATCTCGGAGGTGTAGCGCCGCGTCACCCGTTCGAGCTCGGCCTGGGAGTACAGGCGCGGGTCGAGTGCCACGCCGCCCTTGGCACCGCCGTAGGGGACATCGAGCAGGGCGCACTTCCAGGTCATCCACATGGCGAGGGCGCGCACCTCGTCCAGGTCCACGTGCGGGGAGTAGCGCAGGCCGCCCTTGGCGGGGCCGCGCGAGACGTTGTGCTGCACGCGGTAGCCGGAGAGCACCTCGATGGTGCCGTCGTCCCGGCGCAGCGGCACACTGACCTGCATCTCCCGTCGCGGCGTGGCCAGCATCTGGTGGACGCCGCCGTCCAGGTGCAGATGCGCCACCGCGGCGTCGAGCTGCTCCTGGGCATCCCTCAGGGGTCCGGTGACTAGGGGCGAGTTGCCAGCCATGTAAGCCTCCTTTGGCCTGCTTAGACCATAGCCCGCCGGGGCCCGGAATCGCCCCCTCGTGCCGGAACGGCTACGGAATCACCGCGAAGGCCCGCACGGGGAACGTGCCGAAACCTGCGATCGCGGGCGGTGCCGCGGTGAAGCGCGCCCCGGTGTCGGGAAGCTGCTCCAGGTGGGTCAGATGCTCCACCACGGGGATGCCTGCCGCGAGCAGCTGGGTGTGGGCGGGCCGCTCGCCGCCGGGCACGGCGTCGTCGATGTTGACCGAGTCGATGCCCACGAGCGCCACGCCCTGCGCGACCAGGAAGGCCGCCCCCTCGGCGGTGAGGAACGGGGCGCCGATGCCGTACTCGGGGGTGCCGAAGTGGCGGTCCCAGCCGGTGTGGATCAGCACAGCCGCACCACGCAGGTCGCGATCCGCGAAGGCGAGCGGTCCGATGCCACGGTGCTCGGAGTCCCAGGCCTCAGTGAGATGGACCACGTGAGTGGGAAGGTTCACGAGCCGGGCGAGGTCGAGACCTGACAGGTCGATGCCGTCGGCGTAGCGGTGGAACGGCGAGTCGAGATAGGTCCCGGTGTTGCCGATCAGGGTGATGAGGTCCATCGCGAACTCGGTGCCGGGCGCATAGTGGCTGCGGGAATCCTCGCGCGTGAGGTAGGACTCGATCACGGGCGCGGGCAGCCCCGGATAGGTCACCATCCCTGCGTGGATGGGGTGGCTCAGGTCGACCACCTGTGCAGGAGTGGTGGGATGTGCCGGGTCATGGATGCCGGCGTGCTGTTCGGTCATGATGTCCTTCGACTACAGCGCCACGGGCCATGCGGGCCGGGGCAGATCCTCGGTGCGGCCCTTGGAGGTGAGCCAGGCGGCGAACTCGGTGGCCCAGCGGCCGTGAGCGGACACCTGCTGATCGTGCAGCTGATCCAGGTCGAGCTCGCCCATGGACGGATACGCGGCCGCGATGGCATGCACCAGGTCCAGCGTGGCGAGCACGTCGGCGTCGGCGGCATGCAACCCGTCCTCGTCGACCGACACGCCATAGGTGGCGCACATGTCGACGAGCTTGCGCGGGCCCTTGCGCCAGCGGTCCAGATGCCGGTCGATCACGAGGGGATCCACCACGGGTCGCACGCCGCGGGGCAGGCGCTGTGCGAGCGTGGGCAGCCCGTGACGGGTCAGCTCCGCCTCCAGCAGCGACAGGTCGAACTGGGCGTTGAAGCCCACCACGGGCACTCCGGCGGCCATGGCATCGGCGAGAATCCCCGCGATCTCAGCCAGGGCATCGGCCGGGGGCTGGCCCTCCGCCCGCGCCCGCTCCGTAGTGATGCCGTGCACCGCGGTGGCTCCGGGAGGAATGGGGACGCCGGGATCGATGAGCCAGGTGCGCTCCGTGACGTGATCGCCCACGCGAGTGATGGCTGCCGCGGTGACGATGCGGTCGTGCGCGGTGGAGATGCCGGTGGTCTCGGTGTCGAAGCCCACCATGGGGCCCTCTGTCCAGGTCATGGGTCAACACTGTCACGTCCGCCCGACACTCGTGTGACTTCCAAGGGTCGATGTCCGCAATG